>NZ_CP147913.1:4690000-4707500 GCF_037414475.1 Myxococcus stipitatus
GGAAAGAGGCGCCAAAGAGCGTGATAGCCGCGTACGCGAAAGCTGGTTGGAGCTGAGTGGGTTACCCAAGTAAGACGGGACACGTGCAATCCTGTCTGAATCAGCCGGGACCATCCGGTAAGGCTAAATACTCCTTGGCGACCGATAGTGAACTAGTACCGCGAGGGAAAGGTGAAAAGAACCCCGGCAAGGGGAGTCCAAAGAACCTGAAACCGCATGTCTACAAGCAGTTCGAGCTCTACGGCGCAAGCCAGAGCGAGAGCGTACCTTTTGCATCATGATTCGGCGACTTAATATACGTAGCGAGGCTAAGCCGATAGGTGGAGCCGGAGCGAAAGCGAGTCCTAAAAGGGCGAATAGTTGCGTGTATTATAACCCGAAGCGGGGTGATCTACACATGGCCAGGTTGAAGTGCGGGTAACACCGCATGGAGGACCGAACTCATGAAAGTTGAAAATTTCTGGGATGAGCTGTGTGTAGGGGTGAAAGGCCAATCAAACTCCGTGATAGCTGGTTCTCCCCGAAAGATATTTAGGTATCGGCTCGGACAATTCAATACTGGAGGTAGAGCACTGGAACGGCTAGGGGTCTCACCAGATTACCAAACCGTACCAAACTCCGAATGCCAGTAATTGTTAATCCGGGACGCAGTCAGTGGGTGATAACGTCCATTGGCAAGAGGGGAATAACCCAGACCGACAGCTAAGGCCCCCAAATCTAGTCTAAGTGAACACTAGAAAGGATGTGGCAGGTCATTGACAACCAGGAGGTTGGCTTAGAAGCAGCCATCCTTTAAAGAAAGCGTAATAGCTCACTGGTCAAGACAGGCCGCGCCGAAAATGTAACGGGGCTCAAGACTAGTGCCGAAGCTTCGGGCTACACGTAAAGCGTGTAGCGGTAGGGGAGCGTCCCAGTTGCAGCGAAGGTCGACCGGAAGGGCGGCTGGAGCGACTGGGAGTGCTGATGCCGAAATGAGTAGCGATAAAGGGGGTGAGAAACCCCCTCGCCGTAAACCCAAGGTTTCCTGGGTCAAGTTAATCTTCCCAGGGTTAGCCGGAACCTAAGTCGAGGCCGAAAGGCGTAGATGATGGAAAGCGGGTTAATATTCCCGCGCCATCTTGCAAGCGTTGAACTAAGGGAGGACGGAGAAAGCTAGACGAGCTGACCGGCGGTTGTGTCAGTCTAAAGGCGTAGGGGTGTCGCGTACGAATAAAGGCGCGGCAGCTATCCTCGAGACCTTATGGCGCCCCGTAAGGGGTAAGTCGTCGATGCTCTGCTTCCAAGAAAAGTCCCGTAGGGAGCTTGCAGGGTGTCCGTACCGTAAACCGACACAGGTGGGTGAGGAGAAAATCCTAAGGCGCTTGAGAGAACTCTCCTCCAAGGAACTAGGCAAATTTCCACCGTAACTTCGGAAGAAGGTGGGCCTCTGGTAGGTGAAGGCGTACAGCCGGAGCTGAAAGAGGTTGCAGAGAAATGGCGGTAGCGACTGTTTACCAAAAACACAGGACTCTGCGAAGGCGACAAGCCGACGTATAGGGTCTGACTCCTGCCCGGTGCTGGAAGGTTAAGGGGATTCGTCAGCCGCAAGGCGAAGCGATGATCCGAAGCCCCAGTAAACGGCGGCCGTAACTATAACGGTCCTAAGGTAGCGAAATTCCTTGTCGGGTAAGTTCCGACCTGCACGAATGGAGTAACGACTTCCGCGCTGTCTCGGAGAGGGACTCAGCGAAATTGAAATAGCTGTGCCGATGCAGTTTACCCGCAGCAAGACGGAAAGACCCCGTGAACCTTTACTATAACTTGACAGTGACACTAGGGATTGACTGTGTAGGATAGGTGGGAGCCTTTGAAGCCGGGCCGCTAGGTTCGGTGGAGGCAACGGTGAAATACCACCCTGTTGATTTCTGGTGTCTAACCATGTCCCGTTAGCCGGGATTGGGACACTGTCTGGTGGGTAGTTTGACTGGGGCGGTCGCCTCCCAAAGAGTAACGGAGGCGCGCGATGGTTCCCTCAGCCCGATTGGAAACCGGGCGGCGAGTGCAATGGCATAAGGGAGCTTGACTGCGAGACGGACACGTCGAGCAGGTGCGAAAGCAGGTCATAGTGATCCGGTGGTCCTGAATGGAAGGGCCATCGCTCAACGGATAAAAGGTACTCCGGGGATAACAGGCTTATCTCCCCCAAGAGTTCACATCGACGGGGAGGTTTGGCACCTCGATGTCGGCTCATCGCATCCTGGGGCTGGAGCAGGTCCCAAGGGTTTGGCTGTTCGCCAATTAAAGCGGTACGCGAGCTGGGTTCAAAACGTCGTGAGACAGTTTGGTCCCTATCTGCTGTGGGCGTAGGATACTTGAGAGGCTCTGACCTTAGTACGAGAGGACCGGGTTGGAGGCACCGCTGGTGTACCAGTTGTCTCGCCAGAGGCATCGCTGGGTAGCCATGTGCCGATTGGATAACCGCTGAAAGCATCTAAGCGGGAAACCGACCTCAAGACCAGGTATCCCGGGCGCAAGCCCCTGAAGACCCGTCGAAGACTACGACGTTGATAGGCCGGGTGTGTAAGCGCGGTAACGCGTTGAGCTAACCGGTACTAATTGGTCGAGAGGCTTACTTCCCCCTATCTCTTGCGCGCCCCCTCAAGGGGAGTAAGGGACTCGGGGCCAAGGCCGAGGCTGGAATGCCACCAAGGCATTCCCCCGGAAGAAACACTTAACGCACAGCGAGGCTTGTACTCGCAGAATGCTGCAACTTACCCTTCGTATGCACTGTCTCTTGTTTTCCGGTGGCAATGTCGGAGGGGTCACACCCGTTCCCATCCCGAACACGGAAGTTAAGCCCTCCAGAGCCGATGGTACTCCGCGGGAAACCGCGTGGGAGAGTAGGTCGCTGCCGGATTCTTTTTGAGAAGCCCTCGTCGCCTCGTGCGACGGGGGCTTTTCTCTTTTCCGCCCCCCGCCGCCTGGCGGCCCTTTCCAGGGCCCGGGCGGGCCTTTCAGGGCACTCGCAGCACCACCTTCCCCACCGTCCGTCTCGTCTCGAGCTCCCATGCCGGGGCCGCTTCAGCGCGGGAAGAACTGCTCGATGGTGATCTCTTCAGCCAGCGGATGAAGAGGTGCACCGAACGTGGTGCTGGTCGTGAGCCACTGAGGCGTGACCGCATCCAACCTGAACGTCAGAGGGATCAGGACAGCTCCAGCGCCCGCCGGCATTGTTGCTGGGAGCTCGCGTGCCTCTGGGAATGTGAGCACTCGCTCCAAGACGCGTGAGACTTCGGATCTCGGGCCTCGCAGCCGAGCATTCTCCCGGAGTCGATGAAGGAGGAATCCGGGCCACCTCCGGCCAGTTCTTGATGGCTGTGCGAACTCGACCCGGAGCGAAGACTAGGTCCATCAGGTTGATTCGCTCGAGTGCATCTCGCCCCAGTCCCATCATCGT
Organism: Myxococcus stipitatus; assembly: GCF_037414475.1. The sequence continues at coordinate 4,693,437 of NZ_CP147913.1, forward strand.
GAGGGCTCCGGTATTGGTGTCGAGCACCGCTGAGGCCGCGTCGAGCGCCAGTGCGGGATACAGCTCGTGCGACTTGAGAATCAGCGCCGCGGCCTGGCGAATCTCGCTCATCTCTTCACTGCTCCAATCACTCTCACCGAACTCAGCGGAACCTGTCAACGTGAATGAGACAGTGAAACTGAGAGATTAGTGCGCAGCCGCCTTTGAGTTGGGGAGGTGCGCGGGGTTGTTAATCCAGACAGCGTTCGGAAGGGCCTGGGGCTTCGGGAGTCCGTGGGGGAATCGCTCGGGATGAGCGGCGAAGGCTGCCTCGAGGACGACGGCGCGGGCCGAGAGGCGCGCGTGGGCCAGGCCGTGGTGGACGTCGTGAGGGGTGAGCAGACCCAGTCCCGAGTGGTGGTGCTCCTCGTTGTACCAACGGAAGAAGTCGGCACAGAAGCCGCGTGCATCCTGGAGGCAGCCGAAGACGCGGGGGAAGTCGGGCCGATACTTCAGCGTCTTGAAGTGGGCCTCGCTGAAGGGGTTGTCGTTGGAGACGTGGGGCCGGGAGTGCGTCTTCGTCACGCCGAGGTCCGCCATCAGCAGAGCCACGGGCTTGGACGTCATGGAGGAGCCACGGTCCGCATGAATCGTCAGCTGGCCAGGTTGGATGCCCTGGCGCTCGCAGGTTTGCGCCAGGAGCTTCTGGGCGAGCGCGGCCGACTCGCGGTGCGCCACCATCCAACCGACGACAGCGCGGCTGTACACGTCGAGGACGACGTAGAGGTAGAAGTACGTCCACTTTCCTGGGCCGTGCAGCTTGGAGATATCCCAGCTCCAGAGTTCGTTCGGCTTCGTCGCGTGCACCTGGGGCACCGGATGGTTGGGGTGGCGCAGTTGGTTGCGGCGCTCTCGTACCTCCTGGTTCTCGGCCAGCACCCGGTACAGCGTCCGCTCCGAGCACAGGTAGCGCCCTTCATCGAGCAGTTGCGCGTAGACTTCCGCGGGCGCCGCATCCGCGAATCTCGGCTCGTGCAGTACGCGGAGCACCTCGGCCCGCTGCTCGGCGGACAAGGCCCTTGGCTGGCGACGTCCACGGGCCGCCCCCTGCGTCGGCCGCAGGCTCCGGTAGAAGGTGGCTCGCGACAGGCCCATCACCTGGCACACCGGAAAGACTCCCAGCTCTCCCACGGCCTCTCGTGCCGCCGCCATCAGGGCTCCTCGTCTGGCTTGGGCAGTTCCACTCCCAGGATTTCCGATACTTTTTTTTGGAGGTCCAACAGGGCCTCGGCGCGTTTGAGTTTCGCCTGGGCACGCGCCAACTCCTTCTCCAACTCGGCGATTCTCCGGACCCCGGGCGCGGGCACCTTCGCCGGGGGGCCTCGCTTGACTGGCTCCAGGGCGGCCTGTCCTCCGGCCTCGCGTTGACGTCGCCACACGCTCAACAGTGAGGAGTACAGCCCCTCACGGCGCAGAAGTGCGCCCACCTCTCCGGGCTTCGTGCACCGGTCCGCTTCCTCGAGGATGCGCCGCTTGTCCTCCGCGCTGAAGCGACGACGCTTTGCCTTCTCCACCACCTCGGTCTCCCCAACCCGAGCCTCTTTCACCACCGGATTCATCGTCCCTGCCTGGGTCGCCCTGCACACTAAACTGCTGGGTACGAACTGTCTCACTCACGTTGGCAGAGAGGGCAGGTGCATAGCCGGCCGCGACGAGCATGGCGTTGCGCTCACGCAGACCGAGCATCAGCACGCCCGCCTGGCTCGGGACCATGTCTTGACTGGGAATGGCTCGGCCTGACTCGATGAACGCGAGATGTCGGGGGGAAACCTCGGCGTCGAGCGCCAAGCTCAGCTGGCTCTTGCCGCGCAGTGCACGCCAGTCTTTCAACAGCACCCCGAGTTCGCTGGTGGCTCCCGGAAGACTCTTTCCTCGGGGCCCCTTGGGCTTCAGGGTCTCAGCGCCGCGCATCAAGTCCCCTCGTCGTGGCGGTTATCCGGTTCATCCCGTCAGAGCACTTCCCTCGGAGGTCATTGAGGGAGGGCGAGACAACCTCGAGTCTTCCGGACGTCCCGTCACCGGAAGGCTTCCTCATGACCAAACAGTTCGTCTATCGCTTCGATGCCATTGTGGCCATCACCATGGGTATCTCATTGCTGAGTCTGGCCCAGCCACTCACCACGCTCTCGGGGTGGTCACTACCGCCTGCCCTCCTGCTGGGCGTCGGGCTGGTGCTGCTTCCGTGGGCTGGATTCAATGCCTGGGTCTCCCCCCGTTCCGGTCGTGCCCCTATAAGTGTGTAAACGGCAAGGAAGGACGAGCAGGAAAGAGGGAAGCTAACCGAGACGGTCTCCCCCTGGCAGGGAAGCCGAGGAGTTCCCGCCGTGACGATACCGAGTCTGCCGCGCCCTCGCACGAGGAGGTGCGCACTGACGTGCAAGCTCTCTTCCTGGGAGCCATCCGCATGACGCTGAAGATGCTGCTGGAAGAGGAGATTCGGGGCCTGGTGGGCGCGGGGCACTGGCCGCCATCGCTGGAGGCCAGCTCCTGTTGCTCGTTCTACGCGCCATTGGCCGCGCGAACGAAGACGAGGGCGCTGCCCTGCGTGCGCGCATCGGGGGCCCCGATGACCGCCGTGGAGCCTTCAATCGCGACGCTCGCGCCGAAGCGGCCCGAGAGCAGCGTCTCCGCGAACAACTGGCGAGGCGGCTGCCACTCCGCGCCGACGCACTCGAAGAAGTACACACAGCCCGGGGAGATGCTCTGCCCTGTCGGGCGGCATTTGTGGGCGTACCGACGATGACGGTGTCGCCGGAGATGCCGACGCTGGTGCCGAAGCCATCAAAGTTCTGGGAGAAGGTGCCGGCCAGCTTCTGCTGGACGCCCCTCGTGTCACCCCGGCGCAGAAAGACATAGTAGGCGCTTCCGTCCTCGACGAAAGTGCGCGTACTGTCATTCGGCACACCGACGACGACGGTGTTGCCGGAGATGGCGACGCTGCTTCCGAACAAGGCATTCGCGCGCTCATCCGGCTCGCGAGTCGGAATCAGCCTCGCCTCCTCGACCCAGGCGAGCGGGTCGATGCACACGGGGAAGACCGCGTCGCGGATGTCCACGACAATCGCCAGCTCGCCCTGTGCTGTGCGCTCGAAGCGCGTCGCCAACGTGGAGCCTCGCGCGTCCAGCGTGAACAGGTCGGTCAACACGTGATGTGGCTGAGTCGTCGAGCCGCCCAGGGGCGCTTGGCCTCCCTCCGAGTCCATCGCCACGGGCAGGCCTTCTGACGTGGCCATGACCACCGCGAGCTGTCCACTCGCGCAGGACTGGGGCCCGTCGCTCGACGTCGAAGCCTTGCTCCATGCCCATGGGGCCGTTGAGGTACCACTCGGTGATATATCCCCGTCGCTCGACGTCGAAGCCTTGCTCCATGCCCATGGGGCCGTTGAGGTACCACTCGGTGATATCGCCTCGGGTGATACGGGCTTCGTTCTGAGCCCCCGTCGAGACGCGCCCCGGTGCCGCGGACTGCTCCTCCCCGAGACATCCCCTGGGCGTGATCCGAGTCGGTGGACAGGTTGACTATGCCGCTGCCCGTTCGAACTCGGCCGGCGCAGCGTAGCCGATTGCCGAGTGCATGCGTTGCTGGTTGTAGAAGACCTCGATGTAGTCGAACAGCTTCACCTTCGCGTCATGGGGGCTCTCGAAAACCTCTCCCAGCTCATTCTTGAGCGTGCTGAACCAACTCTCCATGGCTGCGTTGTCGTAGCAATTGCCGCGTCGGCTCATGCTGCAGACGATGCCGTGTCGCTTGAGGACGCGTTGGTAGTCCTCACTCGCGTACGTGCTCCCCTGGTCGGTGTGGTGCAAGAGACCTGCGGCCGGGCATCGACGGCGCAGCGCCATGTCGAGCGCCTTGAGCGTCAAGTGCCTGTCGTTCACCGCGCTGAGAGCCCAACCCACGACGAAGCGTGAATAGAGGTCGATGATGGCCGCCAGGAAGAGCCTGCCTCCGGGGATGGACAGCTCCGTGGTGTCTCCCACCCAGCGCTCATTCGCGCGGTGCGCGGTGAACCGCCTGTCGAGCAGATTGCCCGCCACCGGCTGCTGGTGGTCGCTCATCGTCGTGCCGCGGTAGCGTCGACGCATTCGGCCCACCAACTTCTCCTCGCGCATGAGACGGATGACACGGTTGCGGCCGACGCGGACTCCTTGGTTGTGCAGGGCACGGTGGATCCGCGGGCTTCCGTAGGTACAGCGGCCCTTCTGGTGGGCCTCATACACCAGCACCTTCAGCCGGGAGTCCTCCCTCTGTCGCGCACTCTTCGGTCTCCGGCTCCATGCGTAGAAGCCAGAACGCGACACCTCCAGCATGCGGCACAGCCAACTGACGGAGAAGTGGGCCTGCTCCGCACGGATGAACTCGAACTTCACCCGTTCTCCTTCGCGGTGTAGGCCACCCATTTTTTTAGCAGCGTCCGCTCCATTTCCAGCTCGCGCACCTGCTTGCGCAGCTTCGTGAGCTCCTGCCGCTCCGCACTCGTCAGCGCCCCTGGCTTGCCCTGGCCTTTGTCCGCCCGGGCCTGGTCCACCCACATCCTCAGTGCCGACAGCGTCAAGTCCAGGTCCCTTGCCACCTGAGACGTCGTCTTTCCTTCCTCCAGCACCAGCCTCACGGCCCCGGCCTTGAACTCCTCCGTGTAGCTACGCCGGGGCCGTCTCGGCTTCTTCGCTTCCGTCATGTCGGACACCGTACCTGCCTCTTCCTTGGTGTCCACTGAGGCGGATCACGCCCACCCACCGCCCGAGCCCATCCGCAGCGGCCCCGCCACACCTCCGCTCAGCGCCAGGCCAGACTCATCAACGAGGACCTCCTGCGCGAGAACGTCATTGTGTCCCGTCACTCGGGCGCCCTGCTTCTGGAGCGCATAGGCCGGACCAGTATCCCGCTGGCGAGTCTCGATGAATGCCCGGCGCAGCTCTGGAGGGACCAGGTGCTCGTACCGCGCGCAGGCGCGGAGGGCTGTTCGTTATCGGGCCTGCAGCCGCCCCATGAAAGGGTCACACCGGTGATGGACGAAAGCGCGCACAAGGCCAGCACGCTTCGCCAACGGCGAAATCGTTGTCGTGTATTCAAGATGTCCACGGGAACTGCGGTGAATCGAGACGTACCGCGACGACTTCCTGGCGACAGCCAGGTCCTGCTGTCCTGTCAGTTCACTCCGGTGCCCGGGTGAGGTGATGGGAGGAGGGGCGTGATGCTCACGCAGGGGTAGCTGGGGTTGTCCTCGGCATCCCAGATACGGGCTCACACGGCCGGCTCATCGAGAGGCCCCCAGTAGTTCTCGCTCGCGGACACGGTGAGTTCCGACGCAGGGCCATCGAGAAGAACCTCTTGGTTCGTTAGGTTCATGAATGTGTTGAATCGGGCCTGGACCGAGCCGGAGTAGATGGAGATGGCGGAGCTGCGCCCCGGAGGGCCGCAGTTGTCCGTGATGAGGTTGTTCTCTAAACCAGCGTTCTCGAATCTCGATCACCTGACGGCGCGGACGGCCTTGTCGGTGGCGTTGAGGTCGAAGGCTTCAGGGTCAAATGAGCCTCCGACCCACTCGAGCATTTCCTCGTGCTCCTCGTGCTTGGTGTCCTGAAGAATCTCAAGCAGGCGCTCGTAACCAGGGATACCGCCGCAGTCATCGGGCGGTGCCGCCCGCTCTCCTGCGGTACAGGCGGGGTATCTCCTGCCGGGCTCTGGAGGCTGCACCTTCTTCACGCGGATGCGGTGCACCCAGTCGTCGCCGAAGTCGTAGATGTAGCCGAAGGTGTTTCGAGCGCGCGGGGCGATGTCCGTAACTGTGTACTTGCGCTCATCCCGCAGCGGAGGGCCCCCGAAGCCAAAGTCATCGGAGTCTCCAGCAGCCCGGTGGCCGTATTGCTGCCGCGAAGTGTCCTCGAATACGTGCATGTGGCTGTGGGTCCAGCCGAAGGCCTCTTGCAGGACGTCGTGTAGCTTCGACAGAGGCGTGTCGCTGCGCACGTGAAGCTCGCGCCAGATGGCCGGCTGGATGCCCACCAACTCGACGTGCAGCACGTGAATGGAAGGCTCGGCAGTTGTCTTCTTACGGGAAGCCATGGACGAGGGCGCATGTAACCGCTCCGGCCATGAAGAGAAAGCGTCCTGACAGTCCCCTGCGGCTGAGTCGTACGAAACAGAAGAAACTGCTGCGGCTGAGCCGCAGGGCTCCCGACGGCTGCACCGCGCTGCGCTGCCTGGCGGTCGCGAAGGTGGGCCGCGGCCTGTCTCGGCGCGAAGTGGCCCGACAGCTGTGCTGTGCCCCGTCGACGGTCGTCTCTGCCGTCCAGAGCGCTACCTCGCCCACGGCGAGGAGGGCCTGCGGGACGGGCGGGCGCGCAATGGCACGTCCAAGGTGGACGAGGACTTCAAACAGGCCCTGCGTGAAGTCCTCATCGGCACGCCCCCGGAGTGCGGCTGGCAGCGCCCCACCTGGAGCCGCGAGCTGCTGTGCCTGGAAATGGGCCGCCGGGGAGAACCTGCGGTGTCCGTGACCACGATGGGCAGAGCGCTCTGCGCGGTGGGGGCGAGCCTCAAGAGGCCCAAGCCCTTCGTGAGATGCCCGTGGCCGCGGATGAAGCGGCAACGGAGAATCTTCCAGTTGCGCAGGCTGGCGGCAGCCTCCTGTGCCCGAGAGCCGGTCTTCTACGTGGACGAGGTGGACATTCACCTCAACCCGAAGGTCGGCCCGGATTGGATGCTGAAAGGCCGCAGACGCTACGTGCTGACTCCCGGCAACAACGAGAAGCGCTACCTCGCCGGCGCGTTGAACGCCAAGACGCGCAAGATGACGTGGGTGAAGGGCCGCAGCAAGGCCAGCCCCCTCTTCATCTCGCTGCTGTGGCGGCTGGCCACCGAGAACCAGCGAGCGCGGCGCATCCACCTCATCCTCGACAATGCCTCCATCCACGACAGCAGAAAGACGCGCCTGGCCCTGGCCCAACAGGGCGGCCGAATCGTCCTGCACTTCCTGCCGCCCTACTGCCCCGAGGAAAATCGCATCGAGCGCCGCTGGCTCGACTTGCACGCCAGTGTCACCCGGAACCATCGCTGCAAATCCATGGACGAGCTGATGGATAACGTGGAGGTCTACCTCCAGGCTCGAAACGACTGCGGCGAGGCCAGTCCAGCGCTACGCCGAACTGTCCCTCTTGCCGCGTAGGTGTTCGAGGATCGTGAACTTCGGTTTAGGACCACGGTCCTCATGCTGATGCTCATGGCGGTTCCCGAGCCCACCCACTCCGGGCCTGTGTTCCTGAAGTTGCCGCGAATCGTGTTGTGGCGGAGCTGGGCGTCTCCGCTGAGGACCCGGAGGGCGGAGCTGCTGTTGCGCAGGAATTGATTGCGCTCGACCGTGGCGGGAGCCGCGCCGTCCGGGCACTTCAGGATGTTGTTCGCATGAAGGACCAGGCCGATGATGTCCTGGAAGGTGTTCCGGATGAGGCGGCTGTTGCACGCGTAGATGAAGAGCGCCTGCTGCGTCGTGTTGTGTTCGATGAGGTTGACGCGCACGAGAGACTGGGAGCGCTCCAGCATGAGCGTGGCACTCCCGGTGCCATGGTAATGGATGTGATTGCGGCTCACCAACGGAGCGCTGTCGACGATGGAGATACCTGCGGCGCTGTGCTGGACCTCCGTGTGTTCGAGCACGCTTCCGGAGAGGTACTCCCCTGCGCCATCGAGGACCGCGTCGACACTGGTCCCCTCGAAGATGAGTCCCTGCCAATCCCCATGCCCGGGTGATGTGGCGCGTCCGCGCCCAGGAGGATGGGGGCCTCGAGTGTTCCTCGTGCGATGAGCCCGCCTCGAATCGTGAGCGTGAATCGAACTTGGAAGAGCACCTGCACGCCGGGTCGATGGTGAGTGTGCGCCCATGCGCCCATTGGGAACGAGCACATCGCCCATGACGACATAGGGACTGCTCGCCACGGTCCACCGCGTGTCGGAGGCCAGGATGCCGGAGACCTGGGTTCCTTCGCCCACCGTCACGGTGGCGGACACTGTGTCGGGCATCTCGTTGCCGAGGGTGTCTCGAAACTTCGCATAGGCCCGGATGGGAGACGTCTGCGTCGACAGCGTCGAGGCGCGAGTGCTCTTTCTTGAAGGGCTCCCATGCGGACGTGGCGAGCGCCGGGTCATGGCCCACCTTCATCTCGGACACGCGCGAGTCCCTGTCCGCGGCGGAGAGTGTCAGGATGACCTCGCCCGAGGGCACCCGGGGGGCCGTTGTTGACCAGCACCCGTGCGTCCTCGGGAGGCGTGGTGTCCATGAGGATATGAGGATGGACGCCGTCACGGTGGGCCCGCTCGGCCCTTGGCCCTGTCCTTGGGAGAACCGGGCGTGGAGCGTGCGGGGTAGCGTGAAGGTCCATGGCGTGGTGGCGGTCAGCTCTCGCCAGGTCGCGCCCGTGAACTCGATGTCCTCGGAGAGGAGGACGTGTGAGGCATTCCCCACGCCTTCCAATGAGACCTCGATGGTCCGCGAGGTGGTGGTCGCGGCACCGTTGATGATGCGGATGCGCGGCGCATCCAGCGTCGAGGGTTGTAGCGTCTGGGGCTCGAGGCGCACCTTTTCCTGGGGCTGGAGCACGACATCCTGCACTGTCACCGGCAGGTAGCCGTCCTTCTCGAACCTCACGGCGTGCGTACCCGCGGCGATGTCTCTCAGGTGTCATTCGACCTGGGCATCGGTCTGGGGGGCAGTGACGTGCTTCCCAGGATGTGGACCGTGATGCCCGTGGAGTCAGCTTGGTTGAAGCAGGGCCGCGGTGCCTTTCAAACATGTGGACCGTGATGCCCGTGGAGTCAGCCTGGTTGAAGCAGGGTCGCGGTGCCTTTCAACCTGCCCGCGCGCGCGAACTCTAAGTAGGTAGCCAGAAGTTCTCTAACAAATCCCACAGCCAGAAACCCTCCGCGAGAATACCCGCCTTGCGGAGGGCCTGTATGGGAGTGAGCGAGAGCACCCACAGGACGGCGGCGTCGATGTGGTCATCGACGCTGGGGTACTGGCGATTGGCCGAGATGTGCAGCTTCAGCGCTCTCCAAACATGGTCCATGGCGTTGAGCTCGGGACGTTGTTTGGGCAACCAGAGCAGGTGGATGTCCAGTCGCGCTGCGAGCGCTTGCGACCGCTGAGCGGTGTGGCAACTGGCCTGGTCCAGGAGCAGCAGCACCGGGCGGCCCGGGTAAGCAAGGCGAAGTTGGCGCAGGAAGGCCATGAAGTCCTCTTGCTGCCCCCGCTGGCTGGTGGCTACGACGCGGTGGCCAGTCCGTGGATTGATGGCTCCCCACAAGGTGCGTTTGGCATTTTCGCCGGTGATGAGCACTTCGGCTTGTTTGCCTACCGGAGCCCACGCCGCGCGCAGGGGTGGAAACCAGCGCAGCACCGTGCTGTCCAGGATGAGGAGGACCGCCCGAGGTGATTGGGCTTTCAGACACTTCAGACGGCGGACAAGGCCCCCTTTTTCTGCCCCAGGTGGGGTGCACGCGTCACGTAGACGTACCGGGGCCGCTTCCAGCGCAAGCCCGCCTCATGCAACCGGCGACGCAAGGTGCGCGGCGACACGTCGATGCCCTGCTGATGAAGGTGTGTGCACAGCAGCGGCACCGTCCAGCCGTGGGTCGCCCAGCCAGCCTCTTGCGGGCTCTGTTGGACCAGACTGCGCAGTCGTGCATCGCTCAAGCTCGGGGCGCTGCGGGGACGCCCTGCGCGTGGGCAATCCAGCAGCGCCTGGGGCTCGCGCGACTGCAGGTATCGCTCCAGCCAGCGATAGACGATGGGCCGGCTCAGGGCGCACAGGCGCGCGACCTCTCCCACCGACTTCCCCTCGGCCACGAGCTTCACAGCCAACAATCGCTGGAAGTAGCGGGCGTCGCGAGCCTCGCGCAACGCCCGCTCCAGCCGACGTCTGTCGGATGCTGTCAGCCCAAGCTCGGCAGGACTCCTCACCGGTCGCATGAGCAGGAATCTGTCCATCCAGCCCGAATTTGTCTCCGAACTTCTGGCTACCTACTTAGGTCCCCCACGGCGACGATGCCGCCTTGTGTGGTGGATGGGACGTCGACGATGCGGAGCCGGGCGAAGGTTCCCTCGGGCGTGGTGTGCTTGCAGTGAAGGACGTAGCCGCCGCCGGCGAGCCCCTGGAAACGGAAGTGCCCCGATTCATTTGGGACGGTGTTCTTCTTCGTGCCATCGAGGAGACAGGTCGCCCTGGAATCGCGACCGGGGAGGGTGTGCCCTCGGGTGGCGCGCTTTCGGGCTTCGTCGACGCCACCACGCGTCCTGTGATGACCCCGGTCTCGATTCGAGTGCAGGACGTCACGCCGAGCACGACGAGCCACGCACAGAGCATGGACGCGGACGGAAGTCGGTCCCCGCGACTGGGCGGGGCGGCGGGTGAGAACGGGGGGCGCACCGTTTCCCCTTACGGAAGTGGCGTGACGGGCTGGCGAAGATTCTTCGGTCAGAGGGCAACGGCCGGCGTGGCGCCTGGGGAGAGGTTCCCCTGCCGTGCTCCATCTCGGCTCGCCCACTCCGCCAGAAGGTGGGCCTGGGCACGGCCAGGTCAGCCCTTGGAACGGGAACCGGATGCCGGCGGCGGCCCGTCCGGTCAGCACGCCAAGGTCGGTCTGCTGTCCACAGGAAGGCGGTGACTCCCAGAAGCGTCCATCCCGCGCCGACCTCCGCGATGGCGCTGAGCGGACCTGCCTCCTCCCACCTCAGGAGCCCCAGAAGGGAGAGCCGATGAAGGGTTCCCCCATTGAGCCAGACGCGAGGCGCGATGCCGTAGGAGACCTGGGACCCCCGGCCGCCAGGGAGAGGACCACGCGCCATGCACCTGTCACCCCCACGGCGAGGCCTCCAGCGCCCAGGGGCGCACTGCTCAGGCTGGCCCCGAGCTCCCACGCGGAAGGTGCATCCGGATTCGATGCTGGCGTGCTGGTGGTCCCATCATCGGGTGGTTCGTTCGAGGCTGGCAGCTCCACCAGAACGATGCCGGACGTGGTGGCGAACCCTTCATAGAAGGCACGGCCGAAGGGGACGCGGAACAGGCCTTCGCGGAAGCGCTCCGCCATGGGGCCGTGGTCGCCGAGCTCCCTGGACGTGAGCGCGGGCAGCCCTGCTCCAAGCTCCGCTAGGGTCAGGCTGGCTTCTCCCTCGGGGAGTGCGAACCCAGTACCGCTCGCGGACGGGGAGCACCAGGTGCAGCCGTTCGCCCGAGGCTCGATGCACATCCACCAGCCGTGTGCCGCTTGGGGCCTCGATGGACAGGCGCAGCCGCGCGCGGGTGGGGGCGACCATCAGGGTGGGCCCTGTGGGTGGCCGGGCACGGAGCGGACGGCACGGGGACTGCGCGGGAGGCGTGTGCGCGGATGGTGAGGGTGGACGGTGCGTTCTCCAGCCCCGCGAGGGGCGCGGAGACAAACGCCTGGAGCTCGCCGTACTCGATGCGTTCGTCACCGTTGATTGATGTCCGCGCCGCCGAGCAGGGCTGAGCGGGCCAGGTGGCTGAAGACACCCGCGTTCCACCGAGACCATTCATGGGTCTGGCTGGTGTCGCTCTCGGCGAAGGCCGCGCCTACGCGGGGGCGGTGATCGAGTTCCTTGCGCTCGATCATCCCTTGGAGCCGGCGGAGGACCTTGGGGGCCATCTCGCCACGGCTGCCAATGACTCCCGAGGCATGGCAGGCATCAATCAGCAGGTGGATGAAGTCGGCATCGAGCGCGTCGATGACCGTCGAATACAGCGCGGCCTGGTCGAGGTCCCGATCCAGTAGGGTGAGGAATGCATGGCCATCCTCGGTGATGTCGCCATGGCCGACGTACACCACCATCGCCTCCGTCGAGCGTCCCGGTCCGCGCGATTCGCCTGGGCGATGCGAGAGAGCGCCGCAGTGAGCGCGGTGCTTGTCGGGGGGACGGCTCGGTCCAGCAGGGGCGAACGCCTGCGAGCGGTGTCCGGGGCGGCGACAGTCAGGAGCTGGGTTTCGAACCCCAGCCGTGTGAGGACTTCCGTCCACAACAGGCCGTCGTCATCCGCGTACTGCAGGGGGGCGTTTGGGGTTCTCGGTGTCGTTGAAGGCCACGACGAGCGCGCGGCGGATGGGCTCATCGGCGAATGCGTCGCTGGGGAGTCGCTGGGGACGCAAAGCAGCAGGAGCCCCAAGGCCGCGAGTCCATGCAACCAACGTCATTCATGACGCTACCTCATCCAGCTCAGGGCGCCGTGGAGACCGCCGCCTGTCTTCGCAGTATCACTGCGTCTGGACTTGGCTCTCGCAGTCCCTTGCGCGCGGACGCCTCGTGAGCGGCGAAGCTCGCCACCACCTCGACGCTTGGCACCCGCTGAAAGGGGGAGCGGCGCCGTGGACGAGAGGCGCCCCCCATGGCCTGGGTGCCCTCGATGCGAAATGGTCCCTGTTCCTCCGAGAGCCCCTCACCACGAATGGAGAGCATGAGCATCACGGGGGCCGGGTGGTGCTGGCCCCGAAACCCAGCGGATGTCCGCGAGGGCAGGAGGCTTCCCCTCGCAGCTCGACGAGGGGGTCCCCCGAGGGAGGGATGCAGAAGAGGCGAAGGCTCGCGCTGCGGGCCGTGCCCCCGCGCGCGGACGAGGTGTCCGTGGGAGGGACGCAACATCATGAGGCCCACGGCCACCGCGGTGACCATTCCCCCCGCGAGCAGACCCATCCAGGCCTTCGAGCGGGGCGGGGGCGACTCCTCCGCACTAGCCCCAGCGCCGCCGCCAGGTGACTGTCGCGCAAGAGCGAGAACTCTCTTGGAGGGGGGCACCCGCGTGTCCATGGGCAAGCACCCGCTCGGACTGTACGAGCGCGTCGTAACGGTCCGCGCAGCGAGGGCAGGCATGCAGATGTTTCAGCACTCGCGAGCGTGTTCTCGGGGCGAGGGTGCCGGAGCGCTGGTGTCTGCATGTCGGGAGAAGGGCCACATGATGGGTCTCATCTCGACAGGGGTGTGCCCCAGATGTCTCCGCCTCGAGCCAACCACGGCCGCGCAAGTATTGGGTCAGGGCGCCTCGAGGTGGATTTCGCAGGAGCGGACCTCGTAGCGCGGGGCGGAGATGCGCTCGGCGACCAGTTCGTGAGAGAGCCCTTCGATGAACCAAGCTGGGCGATGATTCGCTCCCGAGGGGCGAGCTTCTCCATGCAGGCCTGCACCGTGTCGCGCAGCTTGTTGTCGAGCAAAGCCCTCTCGGGGGAGGCGGTCCTCGGCGGGAATCAGGAGGAGCCCATGCACGTCCTCGAGGGGGACCGACTCCCGCGCAATCCTTCCCGAGGCGCGGAGCAGGTCCACCGCCGTGGAGTGCGCGATTCGCAACAAGTAGGGCATTTAGGGGCCGAGCCGTCGTACGCCCGGCGAGCCTCGGGGCGGAAAGCCCGGATGAAGGTCTCCTAGTGCGCGGCCTCGACGTCCAGTGGACGTACGCGAGCCCACAGGGCTCCGCTCCCCAGCTTGACCGTCACCTCATCCGAGCGGAACCGAGCCACTTCGTCGGAGCCCTGAAGGTACACCTCGGTCAGGACGGCCTTCTCGCCCCTCCGAAATGCCTTCAGCCTTGACCAGTCCTCCAGGAGCAGCCGCGCGGGCTCTCCTTGTGGGCTGCTTTGGCCAGAGTCCCCTCGCACCTGGCGGGAGGGAAATGCGCCGATCCTCCACGACCGGGCACGGAGAGCCGGGGCTCTGCTCCCGTGGAACCCCGTCGAGCTAGCAGGGAGACGGGCCTCTGGTGAGGCCGCCCTCTTTCCTCATATCCCTAGAGAAGAAGCAGGGGTGGACCGGGGCAGATCCGTCCGTTCGCATCCTTCTGTGCAGGTAGCGCTAGTGTTCCGCAGGATCAGCTGGTAGAAGCTGCGCCCCTCGCACCGAAGCCGGGCACTGGCCCGGAGGACTTCGGCGCGGGTGTTGGAAAATCAGCGGAATACAGCGGTCAACGAAGCGAGTTGACAGAAGACGCGGTGGTGATAGAAGCCGCGCCCCCGACGACGAAAACCCGGCA
>NZ_CP147913.1:7710000-7957500 GCF_037414475.1 Myxococcus stipitatus
CACCACGCCGCCGTCCTTGCCGTAGTGCACGACGGAGGGGAGCAAGAGCGCGTTGCCCTCGTCCACCGGGACGCAGTGGGGCTTGCCCTGCGACACCGCCGCGACGAGCGAGTGCGTGGTGCCCAGGTCGATGCCCACCGCCTGCCCCTTGGGCTTCAGCGGGTCGTGGATCTGCAGGTAGCCGTTCTTGCTCACGACAGACTCTCCTCCTCGAACGCTTCCACCTGCTCGAGAAAGCGCGTGAAGTAGCGCACCCGCCCCAGGGCGTGCGACGCCTTTCTCACCTGCGCCTGCGCATCTTCCCCCGTCCCGCCGCCTTCCAGGGCGCGCAGGGCACCGGCCGCCTCGTCGAGCGCCGCCTTGCGCCGGCCCTCCACCTGCGTCCCCATGGCCTGCACCCGCGCCAGGTCCTTCTTCTCCATGGCGGTGTCCAATGCCTCGCGCAGCTCCATGACCTCCTCGAGGAACTCCAGGGGCATGTCCTTCTGCGCGCCCGCGTCCTCGCGCTCCAGGTCCACTCCGTGCAGCTTCAGGAGGTAGAAGGCGCGGCGCACCGGGTCCTTCAGCGTCTTGAAGGCCTCGTTCAGGGCGGTGGTGCCCTCCAGGGCCTTGAGGCGCTCCTTCGCGTCGGCCTGGGCCACGCGGTCCGGGTGCAGCTGGAGCGACAGCTCGCGGTACTGCTTCTCCAGCGCCGGCACATACACGTCATAGCGACGCGCGAGTCCGAAGACGTCGAAGTGGGTCCTCACTCGGAATGCTCCATGGGGCGGACAAACGAAAGGGGCCCGGTGGTTGGCCGGGCCCCGCGTGACGGCGTCCCTTCCGGAAGGGAAGGGACCCGAATGGACTGACGCTCAGACGGAGAAGCTCTCTCCGCAGCCGCACGCGGCCTTGATGTTGGGGTTGTTCAGCTTGAAGCCGGAGGCCATGAGCGTCTGCTCGAACACCAGCTCCGTGCCGATGAGGTACAGGTAGCTCTTGGGGTCCACGAAGACGCGCACGCCGTCCTTCTCGAAAATCTTGTCGCGCTCGCGGGACTTCTCCGACCACTCCATGGAGTATTGAAGCCCGGAGCAGCCGCCGCCCTTCACCGCCAGCCGCAAGCCGGCCTCGGGCGTCTGGCGCTGCTCCAGGAGCTCCTTCAGCCGAGCCACGGCGCTGTCCGCCAGGACGATGCCCTTGGGGGCGGGCTTCGCCACGGGCGCGGGCGTGGGCCCCGGGCTCTGCGTCGTCTGCTGGGTCGCCTGTTCGCTCATGGTCTGCCTCCTGGAGTCCCGAAATGCCTCAGGACCTACGATGCCTGGGCCTTGCGCGCGGCGCGCTTCTTCTTGAAGTCCTCGATGGCCGCCTTGATGGCGTCCTCGGCCAGCACCGAGCAGTGGATCTTCACCGGCGGCAGCGCCAGCTCGCGGGCCACGTCCTTGTTGGAGATGGTCATCGCCTGGTCCACCGTCTTGCCCTTCACCCACTCGGTGACGAGCGACGACGACGCGATGGCCGACCCGCAGCCGAAGGTCTTGAACCGCGCGTCCTCGATGAGCCCGTCGTCCGAAATCTTCAGCTGCAGGCGCATCACGTCGCCGCAGGCGGGCGCGCCCACCAGGCCGGTGCCGACGTTCGGGTCTTCCTTGTCCATCGTCCCGACGTTGCGGGGGTTCTCGTAGTGGTCGATGACCTTGTCGCTGTAAGCCATGACAGCTCCTTCAACCGATGCTTCTCACCAAAGGTTCCGAGGGGCAATGCCCACCGGGGGAGGGGCCATGCGCCCCGCTGATTGCCTGGAAAGGCGCGCTAATGCGCCGTCCACTCGATGCTCTTGAGGTCGATGCCTTCCTTGGCCATCTCGTACAGGGGGCTCATGTCTCGCAACTTGCGCACCTTGTCCACGACGAGCTGGACGACGTAGTCGACCTCCTCCTCGGTGGTGAAGCGCCCCAGTCCGAAGCGGATGGAGCTGTGGGCCAGCTCCTCGTCCACGCCCAACGCGCGCAGCACGTAGGAGGGCTCCAGCGAGGCGGACGTGCACGCGGACCCGGAGGACACCGCCACGTCCTTGATGCCCATCATCAGCGACTCGCCCTCGGCGTGGGCGAAGGAGATGTTGAGGTTGCCCGGCAGCCGGTGCTCCATGGACCCGTTGATGATGGTCATGTCCAGCGCGTCCGTCAGGCCTTTGCGCAGCTTCTCGCGCAGGCGGAGGATGCGGGCGGCCTCGTCGGCCAGCTCCTCGCGCGCCAGCTGCGCCGCGTGGCCGAAGCCGACGATGGCCGCGACGTTGAGCGTGCCGGAGCGCATGCCGCGCTCATGGCCGCCGCCGTCGATGATGGGGGCGATGCGCACGCGCGGCTTGCGGCGCACGTACAGCGCGCCGATGCCCTTGGGGCCGTACATCTTGTGCGAGGTGATGGAGGCCAGGTCCACCTTCATGGCCTCCACGTCGAAGGGCACCTTGCCGATGCCCTGCACCGCGTCGCAGTGGAAGAGGATGCCCTTCTTGCGGCACAGCGCGCCAATCTCCGCGATGGGCTGCACGACGCCAATCTCGTTGTTCACGAACATGATGGAGACGAGCACCGTCTTCGGCGTCATCGCCTCCTCGAGCTTCTCCAGGTTGACGCGCCCGTCCTTCTCCACGTCCAGGTACGTCACGCGAGCGCCGCCGGTGGGCATCTCCGCCCACTTCTCGTACGTCTCGTCGTTCTCCAGGTCGTGCTTCGCGGCGAGCTCCGCCACTTCCTCGGGGGAGACGTCCCGGCCGGCCAACTGCCCGAGGCGCAGGAGCTTCAGCTCGTCCAGCCGCTCCTGACGCACGCGCTCCAGGCGCTTGCAGGTGTCCAGGATGGCCTTGTGCTCGGTCTTCAGGGTGATGATGTGGTCACCCTTCGTCTTGTAGTACTCGACGACGCCCTTGATGGCGAGGTTGTCGGACTCGGTGGCGCCCGAGGTGAAGACAATCTCCTGGTCCGTCGCGCCGATGAGCTCCGCCACCTGCTGGCGCGCCTTCTTCACCGCCGCTTCGGCCTTCCAGCCGAACACGTGGTTGCGGCTGGACGCGTTGCCGAAGTCCTCGCGCAGATAGGGAAGCATCACGTCCAACACGCGCGGGTCCAGCGGCGTCGTGGCGTGGTTGTCCATGTAGATTGGCAGCTTCACCATTGCTTCCCACACCTTCCTGAAGGGCTGATACCGGCCCCCGCACCCCGGCGCCACACTGGGGGCGCTCTGCGGCGGCATACACCGTCTCACATGAATGTGGACCGGACTGGTCAATTATAAAATCGGGTGCCCTCGGGTCAAGGGAACATAAGGCAGAGAACAGAGCCCCTGGGGGCGACCTGGCGAGTGGATGTCGGCGAGGCGACTGCGGGACCAGGATGTATCAATCCGGGTGAGCCGTCCTGGAGCAGCCCGCGCCGGAATGGTGCGGTGGTGGGCCCAGGCCTGGGCCAAGCGCTTGATTTCCTGGGAGGCGCGTGGCTGGCCGGCCGCCTGCAACCTGTGTGTGTGCCAGGAGGCAGGCATGAGCGCGAAGCAGACGTCCCGGACGAAGGAGCAGGCGGAGTCGGCCGAAGGCGGCCGGGCGCAGTTGGTCCGGATGGACGGAGGTGGGGGCTTGGAGCGAAGCCGCTACTCGGAAGGGTGGCGCGCGGGGAAGCCCGCGGAGGACCCGGAGAAGATGAAGCGCTGGGGGCTCATCACCGCGCGGCCCAGCGAGTTCCTCGTCCACATGCGCCGCGGGCGGGTGCGGGAGGTCAGCGGCCAGGGGGCCAGCTGCTTCAAGCTGCCGGGGGACTCGGTGGCCATCGTCCCCACCAGCATCCAGCGGCTCCAGTTCACCGCGGACCAGGTGACGAACGAGAAGGTGGGCGTGCAGGTGACGGGCCTGGCGGTGTACCGCATCGCGGATCCGCTGGTGGCGTTCCGCATGCTCAACTTCTCCTTCCCAGAGCGCGCGCAGGAGAAGCTGGCGGAGCTCTTGCGGGAGATGTTCGTCGGCGCCGCGCGTCGCCTCGTCGCCAACCTCTCCGTGGAGGAGTGCCTGTCGCGGCGCAAGGAGGGTATCGCCGCGGAGCTGATGCGCGAAATCGCGCCGGTGCTGTCGGGCCGAGGCCGGCTGGAGGACACGACCGACGCGGGCTGGGGCGTGCTGCTGGACACGATTGAAATCCAGGACGTGCGTGTCCTGTCGTCCACCGTCTTCGAGAACATGCAGGCGCGCTACCGGCGCGAGCAGGAGCGCCAGGCGCGCGAGGCGGAGCTGGCCAAGGAGCGCTTCGTCCACCGCGAGGAGACGGAGGCGGAACGTCAGCTGAGCCTCCAGCGGCTGACGGCGCAGGACGAGGTGCGCCAGAAGAAGCAGACCGCGGACGAACAAGCCCGGCTGGAGACGCTGGCCATCGACGCGCGCGTGGCCGAGGCCAAGCTCGCCCAGGAGCGCACGCTCAAGCAGGAGCAAGTCACGGTGGAGCGCGAGGTGGCGCTCACCAAGCTGGCCGCGGAGCAGGAGGTGCGCCAGAAGAAGCAGGTGGCCGACGAGCAGGCGAAGCTGGAGGCGCTCAGCGCGGAGGCGCGGTTGGTGGAGGCGAAGATTGTCTCCGAGCGCGCGCTGGCCGCGAGCCGCGCCCAGGTGGACATGGAGAAGCTGTCGCGCGAACAGGAGCTGGAGGCGGCGCGCGCCCGCATCGACCTGGAGAAGCTCAAGCGCGAACAGGACGCGGAGGCAGGCCGCGCGAAGCTGGAGCAGGAGAAGCAGAAGCTGGCCCAGGAGGCGGAGGCCGCGCAGGCCCGCTTCGAGCTGCTGCGACTGCAACGCGCCCAGGAGTCCGACGACGCGAAGGCGCGCATGGAGCTGGAGCGCCTGCGCCGCGAACAAGAACAAGCCGCGGCGCGGCATGAGGGGCAACTGGCCGAGCAACTCCAGGAAGTGGAGAAGCTCCAGGCACAGCTTCAAGTGGCGCAGTCCCGGCGAGCCATCGCGGAGGCGGAGGTGGCCATCGCGGAGCTGGAGGTGCGGCGGGAGAACGCGCGCCAGGAACTGGAGCTGTCGCGGGCCCGCGCGCTGCGTGACATCGAGAACACCATCAGCCCGGAGGTCATCCAGATGACGCTCGCGCAGCAGCTCCCCCAAGTGGCGGCGGCCTTCCAGCAGAAGATGGGCGAGGTTCACGTCACGGCGGTGGATGGCGCCAATCCATTTGGTTACATCGCAGCGGCAGTGGAAGGAGTGATGGGGCTTGCGCGTTCAGCGGGTCTGAAGGTGCCTGGCCCCTCGCTTGCCACCACGGCGCAGTAGCCCGCCGCCCGGGGCCTGCGTATACAAGGCGGGCCCCTGGGACGACGGAGCAGAGCGCGCATGAATGGCAAGAAGCTGGGATTGTTGGCCGTGCTGGCGGGCGTGGCGGTGGTCATGGTGCCGTGGCTGTTGCCCACCGGCCCCAGCACCGAGCTCGACGCGGCGCGTTTCCTGGAGTCCGGCAGCCTCTTCCTCGGCGCGGCCATCGTCTTCGCCGGCGGATTGCTCACCGCGTTGACGCCGTGTGTCTACCCGCTCATCCCCATCACCGTGTCGGTGTTCGGCGCCCGCAAGGCGGACAGCCGCGGCAAGGCGATGCTGCTCACCACGTCGTACATCGTCGGCATGGGTGTGGTGTTCAGCGCGCTGGGCATCCTCGCGGCGAAGACGGGGCAGGCGTTTGGTTCCATGCTGGGACACCCCGCGGTGGTGACGGGCCTGGCGGTGTTCCTGCTGTTGCTCGCGTCGTCCATGTTCGGCGCCTTCGAGCTGGCGCTGCCGTCGGGGTTGCAGTCGCGCTTGAACTCGGTGGGCGGCGCGGGGGTGGCGGGTGCGTTCCTGATGGGAAGCGTGTCGGGCTTCCTCGCGGCGCCGTGCACGGGGCCGGTGCTGACGGGCCTGTTGGCCTTCGTGGCGAAGACGGCGAACACCACGCTGGGCGCGACGCTGCTGTTCATCTACGCGCTGGGCATCGGCGTGCCGTTCTTCATCCTGGGGGTGTCCACGGTGCGGCTGCCCAAGAGCGGCGTGTGGATGGAGTGGGTGAAGAGCGTGCTGGGAATCGTCCTGGTGGCGCTGGCCTTCAGCTACCTGAAGGACGCGTCGCCGTGGGCGCGCGGGGTGGTGAAGGCGGCGGGCGCGGAGCTGGGCCGGATGCCGGGCGCGGCGTTGGCCGGCGCGCTGGCGGTGGTGGGCGTGCTGGTGGGCGCGGTGCACCGCTCGTTCAAGGAAGGCTCGCGCGAGTTCTCGCTCAAGGCCGTGGGGGTGGTGCTCGTGGTGGTGGCGCTGGTGATTCGCGGCGGGGCGCTGGACGCCGGGCCGGTGGGCTCGCTCTGGGTCCGCATGGGCCTGGCCGAGCCGCCCCGCGCGCCGTCCTGGCAGTGGCACCACGTCATGCCGGCCAAGCACGCGACGTTCTCCGCCGACGCCTTCGAGAAAGTGCTGGCGCAGGCGAAGGCCGAGGGGCGCCCGGTGCTCATCGACTTCTTCGCGGACTGGTGCGCGGCCTGCAAGGAGCTGGACCGCGAGACATACCCGGCCGCCGAGGTCATCTCCCAGTCGTCGGAGGGCCAGTTCCTCAACATCAAGATTGATGCGACCAACAGCGAGGACGCGCTCGACGCGTTGATGGAGCGCTTTGGCGTGGAGGGGCTGCCCACGGTGGCCTTTGTGTCCCAGGACGGCAAGGTGCTGACGCGGCCTCGCATCACCGGCTTCCTGGAGCCCACGCCGTTCGCCGCGGAGATGCGCAAGGCGCGCTGCACCGACGGCGGCTCGTGCTGAGGGGCTGAAACGCTCGAGGCCCTGGCCCGGCCATCGTGATGTCTTCACATCGCGGTGGCCGTGAGCGCCTCAGTCCTCTGCGTCCTCGTCACACGATGGGAAGGGCAGGCGGCCCCGGCTCGTGAGCACGCGGTCGATCATCCGCTCATGCAGCTCGTAGAGCGGCCGCGCCACGTCCTCGCCCTCCAGATACGCGAGCGCCCCGGCCATGGCCTCCAGCGTGGACATGCCATCGGGATGCGGAGGTCTGCGCAGCCGGCGCGAGTCGGGTGGCGGTGGAGGCAGCTTCAATCCCGGCAGGCGGCGCAGCGCGGGCATCCGTTGCACCATGCGCCGAGCCTGGCCCCAGCTCCCATCCAGGACGATGAGCTTGCGAGGTGGAGGTGCCTCGGGCCCTGGTATCTGCTGGGCATCCGGGAAGAGCAGCCAGGTGGGCCCGTCATCCTCGAGCACGGAGGCGTCGAACGGCTGGCCCGGTGAGCCATACGAGACGATGCGGCAGCGCGGCAACGCGAGCGCGGCCATGCGAGCGGTGTTGGTCGACTTCAGCGTCTCCTTGTGGTGACGGATGACGAGCAGCTCCGTGCGCGTGGGGACGCTCGGAATCTCGGCGCACAGACACAGGAGCGACGGCAGGAAACAGCGCGGACAGCGGCCCGCGAGGTCCTCTGGTGTTCGAGACCTCATTTCCCCTGACGGTAGCGCTCCATCAGCACGCGCGCCTCGCGAAGTTTCTCCTCGACGAAGCGGTCATCCGCGTCCGGCTCGTAGTCGGCGTCGGGCACGTCGAGCTGGAAGATGGCGGCCAGGAGGATGGGGGCCACTTCCAGCCACTCGGCCGTGCGGTTGAGCGCGGCCTGCCTGCGCCCCGCGAAGGTCTCCGGTCCATCCTCGGGGCCACAGCGGCAGATGCGCGCCGAATCGCCGGAGACATCCACATAGAGGCCCAACACCTCCGCGTCGACCTCGGCCGCCAGCGCGCACGTGGCCTCGCTGACATAGGCGGCCATGGCCTGCGCGGCGGAGCGCTCGGTGAGGGAGCGCACCAGATACACCTGCCAGCCGGCCTCGGAGAGCGCGCCCGACTCCTGGATGGGGGTCAGCTCCGCCGGTGGTGCCTGGATGCGCGACAGCAGCCGTCGCACGGGCGCCTCCAGCCGCTCCAGCCTCGCGCTCGACGCGGGGCAGAAGAAGAGGACGCGATACTCACGGCTGTCTGCTGCGGTTTCCATGGGCATACGGCGTCGCCGGGCGCTCTTGCAAAGGAGGGGCTTCTGCTTGGGCCCAAGAGGACCAAAGGAATCACCGACCTTGCAAGTGGGGAGTTGGGTGGAGGGTTCAAGGTGCGGCGGACGGGACTGGCGCGCTTGACCCGGGGGCCTTCCGCTCGGAGGCGACCCAGACCCCCGCGGCGAGGACCATGAGACCACCCACGACGCCCAGGGGCGTGAGGGACTCGGAGAAGACGGCCCAGCCCACCACCGACGCCGTCAGCGGCTCCAGGTAGGTGAGCGCCCCGGCCGCCGCGGTGGGAACGTGCCGCAGCCCGGCATTGAAGAGGCCGGTGCCCGTCAGTCCACACACCACGCCACCCGCGAGCACCTGGAGCGTGGCGCCATCCAACGCCGGAGGCAGTGCGTCCGTCCCCGCGATGAGGAGCAGCACCAGCGCGGACACGGGCGCATGGAGCGAAGCGACGGCCAGGGGCGAATAGGACCGTGTCGCTGCTTTCGTCCCCAGGATGATGGCCGCGAAGAAGAGGGCGCTGCCGGCCCCCAGGGCCGCGGTCATCTGCGCGCCGCCGCCACCGTCGGGCCGGCCGATGAGCAGCATCAACCCCATCAGCGTCACGGGGGCGGCCACCATCGCGCGAAGCGACCTCCGCTCCGCGAGCACCCAGGGCGCCACGAGCGCAATCAGGAGCGGCGCCAGGTAGTGCGTGAGCACCGCGATGGACACGGGGCCGCGCTTCATCGCGGCGAAGAAGAGGCTGATGTTGCCCGCGTCCGCGAGCGCCACCACGAGCAGGGCGCCGGTGGCCCGCGTGTCCTTCCAGGGCGCGCCGCGCAGCAGCAAGGGCACCGGCAGCGACATGGCGACGAGGGCCAGGAACGCGTTCTGGGACCAGGACAGGCCGGCCGGACGAAGGAAGAGAGACCAGCACCCCCAGAGGGTGGCTCCGGCCGCGACCATGGCGAAGTGCCGCACGACAGATGACTCCTGACGAGTCCGCGTCGCTCCGTGGCGACGACGGGGCGCGCAGACTAACTCAGGGGCTGTGTTTCGCGCTCAGGTTGCGGAGCAAGCAGGCCCGAGACGAGCGGGAAGATGGAGCGGGGGCACCACTCGTCTGGCTTCGGGCACCCCTGGGAACACGGGGTGGCTGGGGCCCGATGACCGCTTCGTGTACCAGAACCGCCTGGACGTCAGCGATTGGGCCGGATGCCGGGCGGGGTAGGTGAGGGTCACGCCGCCTGACCGCGGTCGGCGTGATGCCCAGGCTTGGGGGGCTCAGGTCCAGCCCCACCTCGCGGGTCGCGCACCCGTTTCGCTATTTCACGACGGTCTTGGTGACGGTCACCTTCTTGGTTGTCGCCGTCTTTGTTGTTGCTGCTTTTGTAGTGGTCGTCGTGACCGTTTTCGTCTGACCCGCTGTGGGTGTCGCCGCCTCGGCCGTCGACATCACAGTGTTTGAATTGAATCCCTTCATGAAAAGCACAACGAGCGCGAGAGCAGACAAAACACCAGCCAGTGATTTCATAGGGTCTCCTGTTGACAGCCTGTCATGAGAAAATCAGGAAATCAAGAAGAGGGGAGAGGGGCTCGGCTCTCAGGAAAGAACGGGGAGCGGCGGCCTTCATTGCCGAGGTTGCGGAGAGCTACCCCCAAGGCGCCAGCGGATTGCGTGGGAACCAATAAAAGAACCACGCCAAGACGCCGGCGCAGAATGTCAGCATGGCCCCGCGTGGCAGTTTCGAAAGTGCCAGCGCCGATAGAATGCATTGACTGGGAATAAACAACAGCATGTAGAACGGGTAGGTCACGCGCACGTGCGCGACCAAGATGAAGAGCAGATACGGGACACCGATCAGCATCAAGGCGAGGAGCGCCAGCGGATGTCGCTTCTGAATGTCCGGCCAGACGAGCGGAATGGCGAGCCAGATGAACAGCAGAATGACCAGGTTGGGCTGATCCATGTACTGGAGAAGATCGCGCGGAATGCTGCCGTCCTCAGCCTGAATTGACGTGACGTAATACGGCGAGTTTGGAAATCCCGAGAACCAGCGAAGCGGATGCACGCTGTCGCTCATTCCTGGCGAACCAATGGCCTGGTGGTAGCTGGCCATGCTCGCGATGTGATGCAGCGGATTGGGAGAGGCACGATAAACGATGTCGTAGATGCCCAGACCCGCGAGAAAGGTCAGTGCCGCGGGAATGCCGACGCTGAAGCCGGCCCGTGTGGTTGCCTTGAGCGCGGCCTTGGAGCGCCACTGTTCCTGATTGACCAAGACGTAGAGGACAAGCGCGATGAAGACCATCGCGACCACTCCCTTGGCGAGCATGCCGAGGCCGAGCGCGACTCCGGAGAGCCGCCACCTTTGTCCCGTGAACAGGTAGATCCCCAGCACTGCGAAAAAGAACGCCGGGATGTCGAGCATGGCGATCGACGAGTGGACGAACCAGAGGTTCTCAAACCCGAGCAGAAATGCAGCAAGAAGCGCGACACGGCTGTCAGTGAACCGACGCGTGAGAAGGTAGACCAGCACCAGCGTGAAGCTGCCTGCGAAGACGGAGGGCAGGCGCCAGCCGAATCCGCAGTCACCGAACATCTGGATGCTGAGTGCAATGAATACTTTGGCAAGAGGTGGGTGTTCCTCGTTGCAGACCGTCCCGTCGAACAGACACTTTGCCGCCGGTACGTAGTGGGCCTCGTCGAAGACATAGGACGTGGGCGGCTGATCAATGATGATCAAGTGGAGTAGAAAGACGGCCGCCACGAGCCCCACAAGTGCCCAGTCATGATTGGGCGTTGATGGCTCCGATGACGCTGACCCATCAAACAGCGGTGTCGTACGAATCAATCGGGAAAGAGCGTCCATCGTTTCCATGAATCACGCCTGCTGCCATCGAGCCGAAGCCGCGTCCGAGGCGATTTGATGAGGGATTTCAGGAGGATGCATGGCGGGGGTGACAGGGTGCTGGCGGGGCTGAGAAAGTTTCCTACGTATGCATCAATTCCGGCCTTGGCACCACCCTAGATGAGGGGCCACGGCCATCTGTTCCTCGCGCCCTGAGCCATCCCGGGCCAAAGCTTTCACGAAGGATGAGTTGTTCGCCCAGGAGTTGCGCGAGCCCCTTCATCAAGGGCAGCAACGGGCTCTTGGAGTGACGCGGTCTCGTGGCTCTCCCGCACATGGCATGGGGCTCCTCCGGAGACATGGGGAGTGCGGTTATCAGTCGGCCGCCGCCGGAGTGTCATTGGCCCATGGCTCCATGGGGGCCATGACGGTGTCGGCGTCTTGGTGAAGGCGCCGCCCGCCGCAAGGGTGTGCTTCCTTCAGCCAGGCTCCGAATCGACGGCGGAGTTCGTAGGGGCTGGCTGCTCGAAACGTCCGCCCGACGCCGAATCAAGGTCGGGAGGATGCTCTAGCCTGCGCCAGGCCTGCACTCGGGGGCGATAGGGCTTGTCGACTCCATGAAGCCTCTGCCCTGAAATGTGGTGGACTCTCTCGGGGTCAGGCGCGCACCGGGTCGCGGCACGGCGAAGCAGGCGGGGATGGACTTCTATCGACGTGGGGTCTGGCTTCACGTACTGTGTGAGATTGTCTGGATGGAGTGCCGCCCGCGGGGGGCGCGGCAGCCCCGCGAGCGGATGTGCTTCTGGCCGACCCAAGGGGTATCCATGCTCAGGAAGAGTCTCGTCCTCGCGGTGGGATGCAGTGCATTGATGTTCGGATGTGGGGAACAACCCGATGAGACCCAGGTGATTGTCGACAACCTGGTCGAGGCCGGGTTTCCGGCAGATGACATCATGGTCGTCGACGGGAAGGTCTATGTCGGGCGAGACGCCGAGGTCTCCCTGGCCGCGTCGCACGAGCTGCTCACACAGGACATCTCCACTCAAGAGCAGTACCGCACGACGAACCTCGTCGGTTCGGCGGTGACGAAGATCTGCATCAACGGCTCGACGTTCACGGGCGCGTTCAGCACGGCGCTCGACCTGGCCATCCAGAACTACGACGAGATGGCGCTGGCCTTCGACATGGCGCGCGCGCCGAGCACCGGCTGCAGCTTCACCATCAACGCGGTCATCCAGCCCGGGGTCGTTGGAGGCTCTGCGGGGTTTCCCTCGGGCGGGCTGCCGTACCACACCATCAACATCGGCGATGGGCTCGCCCCCTACGGCGTCGACGTCATCGAGCACGTCATCACCCACGAGATTGGCCACACCGTCGGTTTCCGCCACACGGACTACTACAACCGCAGCATCAGCTGCGGCAGTGGCGGCAACGAAGGTGACGCGGGCGTCGGCGCCATCCACGTCCCGGGTACGCCGACGACGGCGACCGTCGGCGGCTCGCTCATGAACTCCTGCTTCCGCTCGGTCGAAACAGGGGAGTTCGCCTCCGGCGACCGCACCGCGCTGACCTACCTGTATCCGCCGAGGGGTTATGCGATGTTGAACTTCGAGTCGGGAGATGCGCGCCGCACGTCCTCCACCGGCGATTGGGCCCCCGGCGAGTACAAGGCCGAGTGCGCCAGTGGTGAGCCGGTGACGGGGCTGTCCCTCAACCCCAGCTCGCGGTACACCCGCGTTGCGCTCTGCCCCACCGCGGGGGACGCGCGCTTCCCGCACAACGGCTGCTACGCCCGGAACTTCTCCACCGCTGACAACCGCGGCACCTCGGCCACTGGGGACTGGGACCCCGGCTACTACAAGGGGGAGTGCGGCCCCAACGAGTTCGTCGCCGGTGTCGCCCAGAGCACCGCGCACGCCATCACCTCCGTGCTCTGCTGCCCTGGCACTGTCGCCCACACCTCTTGCGCCGCTCGCGTCTTCGACGGCCAGGATGCACGTGAGTCCTCCGCGTCGGGCGACTGGGACCCCGACAACTGGAAGGGTGAGTGCGGTCCTGGCCGGTACGTCGGAGGTCTCTCTCGCAGTGTCTCCGGCGGCGCGCCCCACGCACTGCTCTGCTGCAGCCCGTAACGGAGCACCGGCGACTCGGAGTTGAAGAAACAGACGCGGGCCGGCATCGGTGAACTCCAGAGCCGGCCCGTGTCGGCTCACATCCGCGCGTCGAAGGGAATCAACAGTCCATCGCTCTCACCCTCGTGGGTCCCTTCGATATCCAGGGCGACCATTCCCGTGTCGGGCGCGACGTCGTAGCCCACCACGATTGTTCCCCGGACGAGCAGGCCCCTCCTGAGCGCGGGCAGGTTCACGTCATCGTCGTCTTCATCTTCGTCGAGCAGCACGCGCCCCGAAGACTCCCCGCGGGCGAACTGTGTCCACGAGTCGAGCCGGCCCTCGAAGACGATGTTGTCGGCGCCCTCTACCCATTGGGGCAAGGTCGAGTCCGGGACACGCATGATGTGCTCCGTAAGGTCAGCCGGTGCAGCACCAGGAACAGATAGCCGAGCAACCGTTGGTCCCGGTCCGTGAACCGCTTTTCCTGCGCCAGGTCGCGCAGCCTGGTGACGATTTGCAGCTCCTGCTCCGCGTACATGTCATCCAACAGTGGAGACGACCTTCAAGAAGCGCGGGTCTTGGAACCACACGAGCGCGGAGAAGCGCGGGGTTGGAGGGCCGCGCAGTGGCGCTCGAGGTGCCGAAATCTGGCGGCAGGGGAGCCTTGAGCCACGCTTCTTGAAGGTCGCATCCATCCGCCATCGCAGACCATCTCGTGCACAAGAGATTGCTTGTCCGCATCACCGGCAAGTCTCTCCGCTCCGACCAGGAGCAAGAGCTCGACGCGGCCTGATTGAACCCCTCCGCATGACTGACTGCCGGCCGGCAAGCGTCGCGCTCTCGTGAACGCTCTGCCGGCCGTCTCTCTTCCTGCGATCCTGGCTCACGCGATCAAAACGCCGCGCCTTTTCAGGAGCGTCTCCACCCCTGGTCGCCGTCGGCGGTTCAGCGCGGAGGAGAAGAGGCGGTTCCTGGCCGAGGCGGAGGTGGCCGGGTAGATCATCTCCTCGGTAGCCCGTCGCTATGGACTGTCGCCGAGCATGTTGTTCCACTGGAGGTGGTAGCACCCGTCGTCGAGCCTCCTCCTTCCTGGACAGCGCCATGGGGACCTCTGCCACACTCCGTTCATGGGGCCTCTGTTCGCCTACAGCCTTGTGCCGGTCCTCTCGGTGTCGCTGCTCCTGTGTTTCACCGCGGCGCCGCGAGGCCGTGATGCCCGGGGGCTGACGCTCTACTGTCTCGCCACGGCTGTCTGGAGCGGCGCCTTGCTGTTGATGTGTGTGCCCCAGGCCGTCTGGCTGGGCGAGCGCTTCGCCGCGACAGGCGCCTTCACCGCCGCCGCCTATCTCCACGTCGCGTTTGATGCCACCCGTCAGCGTTCCTACCGGCTCGTCGTGCTGGCCTATGCGGTGGCCACCGTCGTCACGCTGGTGGGCGCGCTCTTCCCCGACGCGTTGTATGGCCCCCTGGCGATGAAGCGGGGCCCGTTGTTCTGGCCCATCATCGCGTTGTCGGTCTCCGCGGCCGGAGTGCCACTGTTGCACCTGGTTCGCGAGTACCGGCGGGAGACTCCCGAGCGAAGGCCGCTGCTCCTGAGCCTGGTGTTCGTGGGGGTGCTGGCGTACGCGGGTGGGCTCGGCACCGCGCTGTTGTTGTCGGCGGGGTATGCGTTGCCGGTGGGGATGTACCTGGTGCTGGCGGCGCTCCTCGTACTGGTCCAGGTCGTCAACTCGCAGCAACCCCCCGGAGAGCGGCGGCTCCTGGAGCGCAGCCTGGTGTATTCGGCGCTGGCGGCCGTGTTGTCCGCGGGCTTCCTCTTCGGCGTGCTCACGCTGATGGCGGGCAGCGGCCAGCCCTTCCTGATGCAGTACCGGGTGGGCGCGTTCTTCCTCCTGGCCCTGGCGGCGCTGGCGTTCGAGCCCGTGCGGCAGCGGCTCCAGGAGTGGCTGGGACAGCGGCTGCTCAAGGGGCGGGCCACGGGGACGCAGCTGGTGGCGGCGCTGGCTGAACAGGAGGCTCGCGCGGACCAGGCGGCCCGGCTGGCGGAGCTGGGGCAGTTCACCTCCGCGGTGGCGCACGAGGTCCGCAATCCGCTGGGCGTGCTGGCCGCGCACCTGAAGCTGCTGGAGCGTCAGGGCGTGGACGCGGACTCGGTGGCCGCCATGCGCGAGCAGATTGCCCGCGCGGGGCACTTCGTGGAGGAGCTGCTCCGGTATGGGCGGCCCCGGCCCCTGGAGCTGCGCCCCGTGGAACTCCAGGCGACGGTGGCGCTGGCGTACTCCACCGCGCGTCAGGGATTGGGCGAGCTGTCCCCCGAGGTGGCCTTCGAGCCTCCTGGCGGCGAACCCGTGACGCTGGAGGCGGACCAGTCCCAGTTGTCGCAGGTGTTTGTGATTGTGCTGGAGAATGCCTTGCTCGCGCTGCGGGAGGTGCCCACGGCGCGGCTTCGGGTGTCGTGTCTGCGCGAGGCGTCGATGCTCCAGGTCCTCGTGGAGGACAGCGGACCGGGCATCGCTCCGGAGCTGCTTCCCCGTTTGTTCCAGCCCTTCGTCACGGGGCGCCGCCGCGAGGGACCCCGCCCGGGGACAGGGCTGGGATTGGCCATCGCGCGAGGCATCGTCGAACGGCACGGAGGGGCGATGCGCGCCGGGCGCTCCGCGTCACTCGGCGGGGCCTGCTTCGAGGTTCGACTGCCATTGACGCAACCCGCGCCGCTGTCCGCCGCCGCGTCCTGATGCCCTCTGGGGCAGGGCGGTGTCTCCCCAAGAACACTTTTGTCCTCATGGTTCCCAGGTGTCGCTGGATAACCGTCGCTGTGAGGAAAAGGGCGGGTCGGCAATAAAGCAGACTTGGCGCGTTCTCTGGGGAAAGGAAGGTGGGGGGCCATGAGCGCGAGACCAGGATTGAGGGTCGTGAAGCCGCCGGGTTGTGCACCCGTCGAGGACTTTGAAGTCTTTGCGCGTCAGTTCCAGCCCGCTTTGTTTGCCATTCTCCGGAAGTCGTGTGCTGGGATTGAACACGAGGCCGAGGACCTGGTGCACGATGTATTGCTGCGTGCGCTGCTCCGGTGGGAAGACCTACAGCACTGGGATGCCTTCAAGCAGCGCTGCTGGTTGGGCCGGGTGGCGAAGAACTGCTTCCTGGACCGGATTCGACGTCGGAAGAGTGAGGCGGACCGGCTCCGGAGCCTGCTCGAGCTCCAGGACGAGGAGGAAGGGACTGACGCGGCCGCACAGGAGGAACTCTGGGGCCATGTCGGTGAGGAGGACCTGAAGCGGGCGATGGGATTCCTCAGCGTCCGGCTGCGTCACACCTTCGAGCTGTTCCTGCAAGGGATGACCTACGCGCGGATTGCACAGGCGACGGGAGTGCCGCAGGGCACGGTGGGAGCACGGCTGCATCACGCCCGGTTGGAGTTGCGTGAGTTGTTGAGAGAGACAGCCGAGCGGCGTCGGCGGGAGTGGCGGCGATGAGCACCGCATGCAAGGACTTGCAGCGTTTTCTAGATGGTCAGATGAACGCGGGGGAGCAGGGCCGGTTTCGCGAGCACCTGGCGCGATGCCATCACTGTGAGGCGGGTTTCCTGGATGGGCTGCAGTTGGAGTTGCTGGCGCACAAGGCCTTGGTCCCGGAAGTACAACTGCCCGAGGATTCGCCGCCGCCGAGGCCGCCTCCCCTGGGGCCTGGAGGTTGGAAGTCTTTGCTGTGGAAGCGGGGCGGGCTGGTGTTGTTGGTCGCGGGCGTCGCGCTGCCCCTTCTCATCCCGAGCCTTGGCCCCTGGGGGGCTGGCTCGATGTCATGGCTCGTCGGGGATGGGCCTCGCGTGCTCGAGGCGCGCGTGACGTACCCCGCCGTGGATTCGCGCTATCGGCCGTATGTCCCGAACCGGAGTGGGGCCATGTTGGCTCGAGGCGTGGCGACGGTGCCCATCCATGAGCTGTCGAGGATGGAGGGGCGGGGGGACCTGCACGGCATCGCCACGGCCTATCTGCTTCATGGCGCCCCCCGGCAAGCCGAGGCCTTCCTGAAGCGGCTGCCCGTATCGGCGGACCGGGACAGTGACCTCGCGTTGCTCGCGTTGGAGGATGCTCGCCAGGGCGGGGGGCCCGTGGACACGAGCCCCGCGCGGCTGGAAGAGGCACTGGGGCTCATCGATGGGGTGCTGCGCATCGCGCCTCGACATGCCCAGGCGCTGTGGAATCAAGCGCTCGCGTTGGTGGAGCTGGGGTTGTCGCTTCAAGCGGCGAATTCATTCAGCGAGGTCGCGAAGCTGGGTGAGCCTGGATGGAGCGAGGAGGCCGCGGAGCGGGCGCGTGTGCTGCGTGAGAACACTCTGGCGCGTGGCCGGGAGTGGAAGGAAGCCCTCGCCGCGACGAAAGACCTGGTGACGGATACCGCCGCGCCGCTGCCCCTTTCGTTGGCGCGTGCGCACCCCGGCGTCGTCCGGCTGGGTTTCTATGACGCCGTCCGAGCGGCGCCCACGAAGGCGGATGTCCTGCGGCTGGAGCCGCTCGCGCGGGTGTTGGATGAAGGCTACGGCGGGCAGGTCCTCCAGCGGTGGGTCTCCCATGTGGCGGCGCGGGACTTCACGCGGCGGGGGCCGCTGGCTCGGGAGTACGCGCGAATCGTGCAGGGCTCGCTTCCTCCTTCGGGAGAGGTGATGGCGCGGCTGCGTGAATCGGGAGAAGAGGACCTCTATCTCGGGGCGCTTGTGCGGTTGGCCGCCGCGCGCAAGCCCGTGGACGTGGAGGCGCTGGTCCGGTTGGGCAAAGCGTCGGAAGACCCGTGGATGCAACTGCTCGTGGAGATGGAGCAGGCCAAGGTGGAGCAGCGGGAGGGCCGGTGGTGGGCCGCCGAGCAGCGGCTCCTCGAGTCGCTGGAGACCTGTCAGAAGCAGGGCGTGGTGTATCGCTGCTTGAGCTTGGAGTTCGCACTCGCGGACCTCTACCTGGAGCTGCACCGTCCGGCGGACGCCTTCCCCCATGCGTGGAACGGGTGGGCCCGAGCGCGGGAGGCGCTCGAATGGCAATACGAGCAGGGGTTCCTCCAGTTGCTCGCGGACGTGGCGCGCTACCAGCATTCCTTCACGAGTGCTCGGGCGTACCTGGAGGAGTCCCTGCTGCGAATGCCAGAGAACTGTGCCCAGCGCACGCATGTCCACAGCAACGTGGCGCTGTTGGAGTGGCAGCGGTTTCGCCTGGAGGCCGCGCGCGAGTCGTTGGAGCTCGCGATGGAATGTGAGCGGCCGCTGGGGCTGACGGGGGCGTTGACGCTGTCGGAGATGGCTCGCTCCATTCCCAGGCAGCATGACGCGCAGGTGCTGCGCCGGGCGCTCGCGGACTTGCGCCGCAACGGGGTGTCTCCAGGCCGTGAGGCGCTGCTGCTCTTCATCGAGGGGCAGTTCGCGATGGAGGAGTCTCGCGACGCGGGCCAGGCGCTCATCCAGCGGAGCTTGTCGATGGCGGAGCGGGAGCCGGACAGCGTGGATGCGCGCAAGGCGCGAGCCTTTGGCTACTCCACGTTGATTTCAGAAGCGGGGCGCGTGGGCGCCTGGCAGGAGGCCCTGCGATTGATGGGACAGGAGCTGCACCTGGAGCCCGTGCCCACGAGCTGCCTGCTGGCCGTGTCGGTTCAGCACGAGCGGACCCTGGTGGTCGCGCGAGGGGCCGAAGGCGAGCTGAAGGGTGTCTACTCCACGTCGCGCAAGGAGCCACTGCGCGACGATGCCTCGGGGTTGGTGCCCCCCTCGCTCGTGAAGGAGCTCGCGGGGTGTCCACACGTGGATGTCCTCACGCGTCCTCCCGTGCATGGGCTCACTGGGTTGTTGCCGGACTCGATGGCGTGGAGCTATCGCGTGGGGCGTGGCACTCAGCCTCCTGCGTTGGTGGGAGGCCGCTCGAGTCACCTGGTCATCACCGAGGTCTCGGGCCCGCCCGCGTTGCGGCTGGCCAAGTTGGGAGCCCTCACGCCTCCGCGAGTGCCGGACCCATGGCGGGTGGAACTCCGGGGCTCGGAGGCCACGCCGTCGCGGGTGCTCCATGAGATGACGGAGGCTTCCGAGGTGGAGATTCACACGCACGGTCTCTACAGCACGTCCATGTCGGATGCGTCGATGGTGGTGCTCGCGCCGGACGCGGATGGAAGCTTCGCGTTGACGGCCGACAAGGTCCGCCAGATGCGGCTGACGCGGGCGCCACTCGTGTTGTTGGCCGCTTGTGGCGCGGCGAGGATGGCGCCTTTTCCGCATGAGTCCTTCAGTCTGCCCATGGCCTTCATCTCGGCGGGCGCGAGCGCGGTGCTGGCCTCGTCCGTGGAGATTCCCGACACGGCGGGCGCGTTCTTCGAGAAGGTGCGTGAGCGAATCCGTGCGGGAACGCGTCCATCCGCGGCCTTGAGGGACTTGCGTGCCGCATGGCGCGAGGAGCATCCGGAAGATGCCCGGTGGCTCACCCACGTCCTCCTGTTCGAGTGAGGATGGACGGGCTGCCTCGGGGGGGCGAGCGGGTGGTGCCCGGGCCGGGGGGACGCCGGGCCACTCGCCGCCAGGTCGCACGGTCCTCCTGGCGCGTGGCCGGAAGCAGGAGGGCTTCCCATCCTGAGGGCTGTGGCTTCCTCGGATTTGAGCGGCTCCACGCGGCATGATGCGACCCCCTGTTCCACGCCAATGCCTGCCTGACCTCCATGACGATTCATGGAGTCTGGCCGCCAGTGACGTCCTGGAGCGCCGCTCCCGCTACGGGCGCAACGACGTGGCGTCGCGGCCTCGGCGTTCCTTGCTCCAGGCCCTGCCCGAGTCAGCGGGAGACCCGATGCTCGGGCTCCTCGTGGGGATGCGCACGCTCTATTCCAGCCTGGGCAGGCTGTCGGAGGGGCTGGGGTTGCTTGGGGCCATCGCTCCGTTGCTTCGCTTGGACGTCTTCCTGCATCACCGGACCCAGGTGTCCACCGAGGGACTGCGGAGCTGCCTGGCGGCAAGCGCTTGGGTCCTGCGAGAGGGGCATGAAGAGGGCGTCTCCGCCATGGGCGGGGTGGTGGGCGACCGGGTGCGCGTGGAGGCCGGCTCCTATTGTCCTCTTCCCGTGGATGGCCTCATCGTCCGGGGTGAGGGACTCCAGGTGGAGGCGTCCTCGTTGACGAGGGAGGCCCTGCCCGTGGGCAATCGGCCCTTGTCGCACCTGCCACCTGGAGAGGCGCCTCCCGTGGCGGGGCGGCACTGGGGAATGACGGTGGCCGCGGCGCTGTGTGTGGTGCTCGCCGTCGTTCGCTGGCGCCAGGGGGGCGGATGGACGGATGCGCCGTTGAGCGCCGCCACGCTTGGCGTGGCCGTCCTGCCCGAGGCGTTTCCCCTGGCGCTCATCCTCTTCCTGGGCGCCAGTGTGTACCGGGTCGCCCGGAGACAGGCTCTGGTCCGGCGCGCTGTCTCGGTGGAGAGCGCCGTGCGAGTCTCGGTGCCCGTCCACCTGGGAAGGGTTGTCGCCACCCGCCAGCGTGAGACGGCGGTGGTGGAGGACGGGAAGGGGCGTCTCCTCACCGCCGTGAAGAGCGCACCGGAGCGGGGCCCCGCCCCTTCACTCACTTCGAGCGTCCGGTCCACATGGCGGTGAGAGTCATGCTGCCGAAAGTCTCTGTCCACCGGTTCAGCTGCGCGCCGTTCACCAACGTCGAGAACTATCGGCGTCTCGTCGGGGGCGACGTCATCGACGAGATTGAGGCCTTGGCCCATGCGCTGAAGGGGGCTCGCGTCTGCCATATCAACTCGACGGGTTTCGGTGGCGGCGTCGCGGAGCTGCTGGCCCGCCTGGTTCCTCTCGCTCGGGCTCTTGGCATCAACGCCGACTGGCGGCTCATCCAGGGGTCACCCGAGTTCTTCCGCGTCACGAAGGCGTTCCACAACGCGCTGCAGGGCTCGGCGTACTCGCTCTCTGAGTCGGACAAGTCCATCTACCTGCAGGTGAATCGCGAGAGCGCCCGGCTGCTCGATGACAGCTATGACGTCTTTGTCGTCCACGACCCTCAGCCCGCGGCGTTCCGCGCGGCGGTGGGTGAGCGCGGCGCGAAGTGGATATGGCGCTGTCACATCGATACGTCGGAGCCGAACCGGGAGGTCGCGGCGTTCCTGCTCCCCTTCCTGGAGCTCCATGACGTGGCCGTCTTCACGATGCGGGAGTTCGCGCTTCCCGGACTGGATGCCCGCCGTACGGCATTCATCGCACCGGCCATCGACCCGCTCTCCACCAAGAACATGGAGTTGCCCGACGCGCTCTGCCTGGAGGTCATCGCCAACGCGGGCCTCGACACGCGCCGTCCCCGGGTCGTCCAGGTCTCGCGCTTCGACCCCTGGAAGGACCCGCTGGGCGTCATCGACGCGTACCGCACCGCCAGGCGAGAGGTCCCCGGCCTCCAACTCTCGCTGGTGGGCTCCATCGCTGGAGACGACCCGGAGGGATGGCAGCTGCTCGCGCGAGTCCAGGAGGAGACCGCGGGAGACGACGACATCTACGTCTTCACCAACCTGGCGGGCGTGGGGAGCATGGAGGTGAATGCCTTCCAGCGCGCGGCGGATGTCGTCATCCAGAAATCCGTCCGCGAGGGGTTCGGCCTGGTCGTCTCGGAGGCTTTCTGGAAGGGCAAGCCGCTCGTGGCGGGACGCGCGGGCGGAATCCCGATGCAGTTCCCAGAAGGACACGAGCGCTATCTCATCTCCTCCAACGAGGAACTCGCCGCACGTGTCGTCGAACTCATCGGCGACCCCGCCCAGCGCAAGGCGTTCGGAGCCGCGGCCCGTGAGCACGTGCGCGAGCGGTTCCTCCTCCCGAGATTGCTGCGCGATGAACTCCGGCTCATCCACTCGGTGCTCACCGGAGGCGAGCGTCGCGCGCCGCCTCCAGCAGCACCCGGCGCTCCGCCGAAGCGATGACCCGTCGGGCCGCGTCCACGGCGCTCGGGTCCACGGAGATGGAGGTGATGCCCGCGCGCACCAGATGCTCCGCGAACTCGGGCCGGTTGGATGGAGCCTGACCACAGAGGGACGAGGAGATGCCCGCCTCCCGGCTCGCGTGGATGATGCGGGTGATGGCGTCCAGGACCGCGGCGTCGGACTCGTCGAACAGCTCCGCGCACACCTCCGAGTCGCGGTCCACACCCAGCATGAGCTGGGTCAGGTCATTGGAGCCGATGGACACTCCGGTGATTCCCATCCGGGCGTACTCGGGGATGCGATAGACGACGGAGGGCACCTCCGCCATCACCCACCGCTCCAGGCCCCTGCGGCGTCCCAACGGGCTTTGGTCCATGGCCTCGAGGCAGGCCTCGAGCTCCCAGCTCGTGCGCACGAAGGGAATCATCACGTGTAGGTTGGGCGTCTGCTCGTGCACCCGGGCGAGCGCCTCCAGTTCGAGCCGGAAGATGTCGGGCTCGCGGATGTAGCGGTAGCAGCCGCGGTAGCCAATCATCGGGTTGGCCTCGGTGGGCTCGAACTCGGCTCCGCCCGCGAGGCCCCGGAACTCGTTCGTCCGGAAGTCCGTGGTCCGGTAGACGA
Source organism: Myxococcus stipitatus (assembly GCF_037414475.1). Next base: position 7,732,528 of record NZ_CP147913.1, read on the forward strand.
CGGGCCGCGGCTGGAAGGCACGGGTGATTTCGAGGAGCGCGCCGCTCAGCGCGTCCACGAACTCCTGGCTCCGCCCCTGGGCCAGCAGTCGCTTGGGGTGGACGCCCCCCAGTGCCTCGGTGAGCATGAACTCGGCGCGCAGCAGGCCCACGCCATCCACGGGGAGCTGCGCCACCTCGCGCGCCTGTCCTGGCATGGCGAGATTGACGTAGAGCCGGGTGGCGAGCGGCGTCGACGTGGCCTGCGTGGTGGCCTGGGTGGGGGGCGCGGAGATTCTCGGCGCCTCGAGTCCCGCGCGCACCTGTCCCGTGGCGCCGTCCACCGTCACGGCCTCGCCATCGCGCAGCACTCGCGTGGCCGAGCGCGTCCCCACGATGCAGGGGATGCGCAGCTCGCGGCTGACGATGGCGGCATGGCACGTCATCCCGCCGCTGTCGGTGACGATGGCGGCGGCGCGGCGCAGCGTGGGAACCCAGTCCGGAGACGTCATGGGCGCCACGAGCACTTCACCCTGTTGCAGCCGGGGGCCTTCCTCGGGGCGATGAAGGACTCGCACCCGTCCGGACACGACTCCGGGCGATGCGCCCAGCCCGGCGATGAGCGTCGCGCCTCCGCCCGAGCGCTCCCGGGCCGCTGGGTGTTCCTCCTGCCGCGCCAGGGTGGTGATGGGGCGCGTCTGGACGAGGTACAGGTGTCCCCTCGACTCCGCCCATTCGATGTCCTGGGCGGCTCCGTAGTGCTGCTCCACGCGCAGCCCGAGCCGGACCAGCTCCAGCACCTCCTCGTCCTGGAGCACGCGCCGGGTGGCCTCGTCAGGCGCGAGTTCGACGCGGCGCTCTCCACCCGCGCCATCGCCCACGAGCTGGAAGTCCTTGTGGCCCACCCGTGTCTCCAGCACGCGCGGGTGCGACTTGTCCACGACGTAGGTGTCGGGTTCCACCTGGCCGCTCACGACGGCCTCGCCCAGTCCGAACGCGGCCTCGATGACGACCCGGTTCACGTCACCGGTGGTGGGGTCCGCGGTGAACATCACCCCCGAGCGGGAGGATTCGACCATCTCCTGCACCACCACGGCGAGCGTGGGCTCCTCCGAGAGTCCCTGGCTGCGCCGGTAGGCCACCACGCGCTCGGCATAGGCGGAGCTCCAGCAGTCTCTCACCCGCCGCAGCAGCGCCTCCTCGCCCACCACGTGGGTATACGACTCATGCATGCCCGCGAACGAGGTGGCCGCGGTGTCCTCGGCGGTGGCGGAGGAGCGGACCGCGACGGCGCGCCCCGCGCCCAGCCGGCGATAGGCGCCGAGCAGGGCCTCGCGGACTGGCGCGGGCAGCTCCACCTGCCGCACCAGCGCGACGAGCTCTCGGGAGGCCGAGGCCAGCGCGTCGGCGTCATCCGGGTCGATTGCTCGCCACAATTCACCCAGCCTCGCGCGGATGGGGGCGAGCGACTGCTGGAACGCGTCGGCGGTGACGACGAAGCCCGGAGGGACAGGCAGGCCCGCGCGGGTCATCTCCCCCAGGTTCGCGCCCTTTCCTCCGACCCTGGCGGTGTCGGTTCGCGACAGGGATTCGAACCAGAGGATGGGGACGGGAGCCCCTGACTCCCCTGGGCCCTGCGCGGACATGCGTGGGGTCTGCATGGTGTGCTCCTTGTCTGGGTCCCCGGCGGGAGCCCACGACGTGGCCTGCGCCTCACGGGCGGATGGCGACCTTGATGACGCCATCGCGCCGCTCGCCAAAGAGCGCGTAGGCCTCGCGGATGTCCTTCAGCGCGAAGCGGTGCGTGAGCAGCGGCGTGAGGTCCACCCGTCCGGATTGGATGATGGCCATCAGCCGCCGCATTCGCTCCTTTCCACCAGGGCAGAGCGTGGTGACGACGCGGTGGTCGCCGAGTCCCGCGGCGAAGGCGTCATAGGGCAGTTGAAGCTTGCCGGAGTAGACGCCCAGGCTGGAGAGGGTGCCGCCCGGGCGCAGCGAGCGCAGCGCATTCTCGAAGGTCTCCTGCGTCCCGAGCGCCTCGATGGCCACGTCCGCGCCGCCGCCCGTCAGACGCTTCACCTCGGCCACCACGTCCTGACTCCGATGGTCGAGCACGACGTCCACGCCCATCTTGCGGGCGAACGCCAGGCGGGCCTCATCCCCATCGACGCCGATGACCCGCGCGGCGCCCATCAGCCGGGCGCCGATGGAAGCGCACAGCCCGATGGGCCCCTGGGCGAAGACGACCACCGTGTCGCCGATCCGCACGCCGCCCGACTCCGCGCCGCTGAAGCCCGTGGAGGCGATGTCCGCCAGGAGCAGCACCTGCTCGTCCGTGAGCCCCTCCGGCACCGGCGCGAGGTTGGCCTGCGCGGAGGGAATCCTGACGAAATCCGCCTGCGCGCCGGGAAGGGTGTTGCCTAGCCTCCAGCCTCCCATCGCCTCGTATCCCGCGCCGTGCCCGCATTGGGACAGGTGGCCGGACAGGCACGCGTTGCATTGGCCGCAGGGGGTGATGGCGCCAACGAGGACACGCTCACCGACCCGGTAGCCTTCCAACCCAGGGCCCAACTCGTCGATGACCCCCACCATCTCATGGCCGATGGTGAGCCCCGGTTTGACAGGGTACTCGCCCCGGACGATGTGCAGGTCCGTGCCGCAGATGGTCGTCAACGTCACGCGGACGATGGCGTCTCCCGCGCCGGCATGTGGTTTCTCGACCTCTTCCAGACCGAACTTCCCGGCGCCTCGAAAGACGGTTGCTCGCATGTCCTCCCCCCGCGGGATGCAGTCCCACTCCTCGTCTCCACAAAACCTCGGGTCCCTCCTCCCCGGGCGCAAGCGCGGCTCGCGACTGGGCTGGGAGTCAGGACGTCGCCGGAGTCGGGAGGGCCCTGGGGTGCGCCCTCTGCCTGGTCCCCGGCACGGCGCAGAGCGCGCAAGGTCGCTTGGGCGTACCTGGGTGCATGTGGCGGAGGCCCGGGCGTGAATATCCCATGAGGGAGGAAGCCGAACGGGGGCGCTTGGAATGGCTGTCTGGGGATGCTGGCCTGAAAGGCGTCAGGCCGGGTGACGACGACGGAGCACAGGGTTCGGGGGCACCTGGCCTCCGTTCGCGGGACGGTCCTGGAGATTGACGTGGAGGGACTGGTCCCCGCCATCGGCGCGGCGCTCGAGTGTGCGGGCGCCCAGGGGCCGGTCATGGCAGTGGTCCAGGCGCACGTGGGGGCCGCGCGCCTGCGAGCGGTCGCGCTGGATGAGACCCGGGGACTGCGGCGGGGAGCGGAGGTCCACGGTGATGGTGAACCGCTGAGTGTCCCCGTCGGACGGGGCCTGCTCGGCCGCGTCGTGGACCTGCGAGGTGTGCCGCTCGACGGTGGCGGCCCCATCAGGGCGGATGTGCGCCGTCCCCTGCGCCGCCCGCCTCCTGCCTCGTGGGAGCGGCGTCCCTGGATGAAGGTCTATGAGACGGGCATCAAGGTCATCGACCTGTTCTGTCCCTTCGTCCAGGGCGGCCGCGCGGCGGTGTTCGGTGGCGCGGGCGTGGGCAAGACCCTCATCCTCACGGAGTTCATCCACAACGCGGTCGCCGGGTTCAAGGGCGTCGCCGTCTTCGCTGGAATCGGTGAGCGTTCGAGGGAGGGGCTCGAGCTGTGGCGGGAGATGCGGCGGCGCGATGTCCTCGCGCGCACGGCGCTCGTGTTCGGCCAGATGAAGGAGACCCCCGGTGCCCGGTTCATGGTGGGCGAGGCCGCGCTGACCATCGCGGAGTACTTCCGCGACGACCTGGGGCAGGACGTGATGTTCGTGGTCGACAACCTCTATCGCCATGTGCAGGCCGGAATGGAGGTGAGCGGTCTGCTCGGGAGGCTGCCCTCGCGCGTGGGCTATCAGCCGACGCTGGCCGCGGACCTGGCCGCCATCGAGGAGCGCATCACCGCGACCCAGCGGGGAGACATGCTCTCCGTGCAGGCCATGTACGTGCCCGCGGATGACTATGGTGACCCGGCGGTGACGCATGCGTTCTGGCACATCGACAGCGCGCTCGTCCTGTCGCGCGCGGTCGCGGCCGAGGGCTACTACCCCGCGGTCGACCCGCTCAACTCGGTCTCCAAGGCGCTCGATGCGGCATTCGTGGGGCGCCGCCACTGTGAGGTCGCGGAGGATGCGCGGCGGCTGCTGGCCCGCAACGAGGAGCTGCGGGACGTCATCTCGATGCTGGGCATCGACGAGCTGTCACCCGAAGACCGGACCCTCGTTGGTCGGGCGAAGCGGCTTCGCAACTTCCTCACGCAGCCCTTCTTCGTCACCGAGGGTTTCACGGGGCTGCGAGGGCGGTGGGTCCCGATGGCCGACACCCTGGATGGGGTCGCCGCCATCCTGGACGGGCGGTGTGACGGTCTGCCGGAGGACCGCCTGTTCATGATGGGCTCGCTCTCGGAGGTGCTCCATGGGTGAGCGGCTGCGCTTCATCATCTGTACTCCGCGGGCGCGGGTGGTGGATGAGCGCGTCGACTCGGTCCGACTCCCGACCGGGAGCGGGCAGGTGGGGCTCAGGCCTCGGCAGGAGGCTTTTGCCTCCGGAGTCGAGCCCGGCCTGTGCCTGTTGCGGAAGGGGGGAGGTGTCCGTTTCGCGGCCACGGCGGGAGGACTCCTCCAGGCCAGGGGGGATGAGGCGGTGCTCTACACGCCCTTCGCCGCGGCGGGAGACCGGGGCGAGGAGGTCCTCGCGGCGCTCTCCCACGTCCTCGCGATGCCAGACAGCGAGCTCACCATGCGCCGGCGCTTGGGGGAGCTCGAGCAGCGCATCGTTCACGAGCTGAGCCAGGGGCCCGCGGCGCCCCGAACGAGGGGACGCCATGGCTGAGCGTTCACCCCCTCTTCGCTCCGAACAGGCTCGCGAGCGGGCGAGAAGAGACCTCTCGAGGTTCGAGCGGCGCGAGCCTGCGGGCCAGTTCTGGCGGTCGCTGTCGCTGATTGGAAGCGTGGGGTGGCCCATCGTCCTGCTGGCCGTGGGCGGAGCGCTGCTGGGCTGGCACCTCGATACCTGGCTGGGGACGGGGATTCGGCTGACGTTGGTGCTGCTGACGGTGGGGGTCGTGTCGGGATGTCTGCTCGCCTTCCGGGCGGTGCGCGGGAGCGGGACGTGAGCGGCTGGGTCTTCGTGCTCGCGGGCGTCGGCGTGGGCCTGGTGCAGTCGCGGCTGCTCGCAAGCTCGGTGCGAGGGGGCGCTCACCTCCTGTCGCTGCTGCTGCGGCTGGGGCTCGTCGGTGCCGTGTTGTTCCTCTCGGCCCGGGCAGGTCACCTGGCCTCGGGCGCGGCCGGCTGGTTCGCGGGGTTCGTCGCCGCCAGCGTGTGGCTCCAGCGGAGGATGGGATGAGCGCGGAGGTCTTCACCGAACAGATACTCGTCTGGCTTGGCCCCGTGCCCCTCACGCGCACGATGGTGAGCAGCGCGGCCACCAGCCTGATTCTCGTGTTGGTGCTCGCGCCGGTGGGGAGGGCGGTCGCGCGGGCTCCCTCCGGGCGTCTGGCCGCCGCCGGACGGCTCATGCATGGGTTTCTCACGGACCTGGTGACGCAGGCGGTGGGCCGCCCCTCGCCGGGGCTCGAGCGCTTCGCGGGAAGCCTCTTCCTGTTCATCGCCGGGGCGGCCCTCCTGGGGCAATTGCCGGGGGTCGTGCCGCCGACCGCGAACCTGGCCGCGACGAGCTCGCTCGCCGCGCTGGTGTTCCTGGCGGTCCCCATCGCCGGCGTCCGTGCGCGCGGTCCGCTGGGCTATGTGAAGCACTACTTCCAGCCGAACCCGCTCCTCTTTCCGCTTCACCTCGTCAGCGAGCTGTCGCGGACGCTCGCACTCGCGCTGCGCCTCTTCGGAAACATGATGAGCGGCCACCTCATCGTGGCGCTCATCGTCGCGCTGGTGGGCCTCATCGTGCCCGTGCCGCTCATGGCGCTGGACCTGCTCATCGGCCTGCTCCAGGCCTACATCTTCACCATTCTAGCGAGCGTCTACATCGGCGCGGCAATCCGTGTCGGGGAGGAGGACTGAGCATGAGTGAGCACACCATCCTGGCGCTGGTGTCCATCGTCACGGCGGGGCTGACGATGGCGCTCGGGGCCATCGGCGCGGCGCTCGGGGAGAGCCGCATTGGCGCCGCGAGCATGGACGCGCTCGCCCGTCAGCCCGATGAGGCGGGCGTCATCACACGCAACCAGTTCGTGGCGCTGGCGATGGTGGAGTCGACCGCCATCTTCTGTCTCGTCATCGCGCTGGTCCTTCTCTTCGCGAACCCCTTGCTGCCCGCGAGGTGAGCCACCGTGTCGCCTGGCCTCACCAACTTCCTGTTCGAGGCGGCGAACTTCTTGTTGCTGGCCGCCGCGCTGGGGTGGCTGCTCTTCAAGCCGGTTCGCCGCGCGCTCGACGCGGAGCAGGCGCGGCACTCCCAGCAGGAGGACGAGGCGCGGCGGATGCGGCAGGAGGCCGAGGTGCTGGTGCGCGCGGCCCGCGCCGAGCGTGAGGCCGCGGCACGCGAGAGCGACGAACGCCGGCGCGCGCTCCTCGAGTCCGCGCGTCGGGAGGGGGCCCGGGAGGCGGAGACGGCGAGGCGCGCCCAGGCCGAGGAGCGGCGCCGGATGGAGCGGGAACTCTTGGACTGGAAGGACGCCAGGGCCGAGGAGTTGACGGAGACGGTGGGGCGCATCGCCGCCGAATCCGTTCGCGGGCTGCTCGCGGCGCTCGAGGGGCCCGCGCTCGACCTCGCGCTTGTCCGCGCGGCCTGCGTGGAGCTGGGCGCGGTGCCCGTGGAGGCGCGCGGGGCCGCGCTGGTCGAGTGCGCCCGGCCGCTGGATGCCGAGTCGCGTGCGCTGCTGGAGTCGGTTCTTGGGGGCGCGCTGAAGGAGCGGGTCGTCGGTGAACTCCAGGCGGGGGTTCGCGTGACGACCTCCGCGGGACAAGTGGACGCCACCGCGGTCGCCATGGCGCGCCGCGCGGCGCGGGCCTTGAAGCGTACGAGCGACGCGCCCGAGGGGGACAGGAGGGTGGGGGATGCCTGACGACGGACTCCTTCAGCGCATCGCGGAGGCCTCCGACCTGGAGTTGCGGAGGGCCGCCGCGCTTCGCGGAGCGGTCGTGGAGGTGGGCGATGGCGTGGCAAGGGCGGTGGGCCTCTCCACGTGTGGTGCCGACGAACTCGTGATGCTCGACTCGGGCGCGCTGGGCATGGCGTATGAGCTTTCGCCCACGCACACGGGCATCGTCCTCTTGCAAGGGGCGCAAGGCGTCCGCGCGGGGGAAGGGGTTGACGCGCTGGGGCGGCTTCCGTCGTTGCCTGTGGGGCATGCGTTGCTCGGCCGGGTGGTGGACCCGCTGGGACGGCCGCTCGATGACCACCCCCCTCCATCCGGGAAGCGGCGCCCCGTCTTCCGGAGCGCTCCGGCGCTCACGGAGCGCGCGCCCGTGGTCAAGCCCCTGCTCACGGGGGTGATGGTGATAGACGCGGCCATTCCCATCGGACGAGGGCAACGTCAGCTCATCGTGGGCGACCACAACGTCGGCAAGACGGCCCTGGCACTGGACATCATCTCCGCCCAGGTTCAAGCCCGGGTCCCTTGTGTCTATGTCGCCATCGGTCAGCCGAGCTCCAGGGTTCAGGGCGTCCGCGAGCAGCTCGAGCGGTGCGGGGCCCTCGGCGGCACGGTGGTGATTGCGTCGGCCGCGGGCGACCCGCCGGGGCTCCAGTATCTCGCGCCCTATGCGGGGGCCACCGCCGCCGAGCACTTTCGCGATGGGGGAGAGGACGCGCTGGTCGTCTTCGATGACCTGACCAAGCACGCCGATGCCTACCGGGAGCTGGCGCTCTTGTTGGGGCGCCCCCCTGGCAGGGAGGCCTTCCCGGGCGACATCTTCTACATCCACGCCCAGCTGCTCGAGCGAGCGACGGCGATGTCGGAGTCCATGGGCGGCGGCTCGCTGACCGCCTTTCCGGTGGTCGAGACCACGGAGAGCGACATCACCGCGTACATCCCGACGAACCTCATCTCGATAACGGACGGGCAGCTCTATCTGGACACCGCCCTCTTCGCGAGGAACCAGTTGCCGGCGGTTGATGTCGGGCGAAGTGTTTCGCGAGTGGGAGGCGCGGCGCAGCCCGCCTTGCTTCGAGCGGAGGCTCGGAACCTGCGCATCTCCCTGTCTCGGTTCGAGGCGCTCGAAGCGCTCACCCGCGTGGGGCTCGAGGTGGACCCGGTGACACAAGAGGCGGTGACCCGGGGACACATCTTGAGGGCGCTTCTGCGCCAGCCTCGCTTCACCCAAAGGACAGAGGTGGACCAGGTCATCGCGCTCACGGCCGTGGCGGAAGGTTGGTTGGACGGGGTGCCGCCCGAGGCAGCGGCCGCCAAGGTGTGGTCCGTGGCGGAGAGCCTCCCCGCGCGAGCTCCCGGCCTCCGCGAGGAGATGGTCAAGCCCGGCGGCTCCGAGGGGGAATGGAAGCGCCGCCTGCGGGCACTCTTTCAATCCCCAGTGGAGGCGAGCCGATGAAGAGCCGCGGGGAGCAGCGCGGAAGGCTCCGGTCGCTCGAGGCCCTGGGCGAGGCGGTGGGGGCGATGAAGAGTCTCTCCGCGCATCACCTGAGGGAAGCCCGCCTGGCTGTCGAGATGGCCCGCGTCTACCGGAGCGGAGTCGAGCACCTGTTGGAGGGCGTGGGGGCGGCGTTCGCCACGGGAGCGGGCGGCGCGGGGCTGCTCATCATCGGGGCCGAGCTGGGGCTCTGCGGAAGCTACAACGCCCAGGTCGTCGCCGAAGCCCTGGCTCGCCGTGCGACGCTTCAGGAGGGGCCCACGCTCTGTGTCGGGCATCGCGCCGCGGTGCTGCTGGAGCGCAAGGGCGTGAGGGTGCTTCGCACCTACCCGACGCCGACCAGCGTGTCGGGCATCACGGGGCTGTTGCTGCGTCTGGCGGAAGACGTGCTCGGCTGCTATGCGAAAGACCGGCTTTCGAGCTTCGACATCGTCTCGAGCCGATTCTCGGGTGTGGGGAGTGTGAGCCCGATGAGCGTGCGCCTGCTCCCCTTCGAGGCGCGGAGCGCGGACGCGCGGCGGCGGATTCGGTACGTCCCCCCCGAGGCGTTCTCCTTCGCGGCGATTCGAGAGTTCCTCTACATCACGCTGTATGACCTGTTGCTTGACGCGCTCGCCTCGGAATACGGGGCGCGTCTGGTCGCAACGCAGTCGGCGGAGAAGTGGCTGGACGAGCGCACGCGTGTCTTGCGTCAGCAACTCGCGGCGGCTCGCCGGGAGGCCAGCACCCAGGAGGTGCTGGAGATCGCCGCGGGAGTCAGGGCACGCCGCGAGGGCAGGGGGGCTTGAGACGGGGCCCTGGACGAAGATGCCCCCGTGTCGTCGGTTCGTAGGCCGACCGACTTCGTGCCGCGGAGGACTGGGCCCACCTGCCGAGCAATCGCGCGGGTTCCCGGCGCGGTGGTGCTCCCAACGCCGCCGCTCAGCCTTGGCTGGGAGCGCGCTCGAAGACGGCCACGGATTGCACGTAGTCGAGCGTCACGCGAAAGAACCTCAACGCATTGCCGCCCAGCGCTCCTTCGATGGGCTTGTCCATGAACCGGGACATGTGCTCACGGAAGTCGGCATCGGCGCGGGTGGTGAACCAGACGGGGCCGACCTCATGGCCCGCAACCTCGATGCGGGGGACCTCGATGAGGACGGCGCCAGGAAGCTGGGCATCCGCGTCTTCGATGACGCGCCAGTCCGGGTGCCGTTGGTGCCAGCGCTCATAGGTGGAGACGGTGATGAAGCTCGCGGCGCGCTCGGAAGGCCGTCCATCCGCGAGGGCCATCCGCGCGGACTCCGACAGGGACATCAGCGCTCCCGTGTCGAGGACCAGGTCGAGCACCTCCCCATCCACCCGCACCTGGATGCGAGGGAAGTGGGTCTCCCGCTTTCCGGATGAATCCGACGGGAGCCCCAGCGTGACGCGATGCCGGGCCTCGCCTTTCGGGAGGTCACCCGCGTCCCGCAGCCACAGCTTTCCGGCGGGATAGTCGAACGTCCAGACGCGCCCCGCGAACCAGGCCTGGCCGAGTATCCCATCCCCGAAGGTGCCTGGGTCGAAGGCCACGGGGGCCACGGGAAGCAAGCCTTCGCTCCCATCGGGCCCGGGTATCCAGGCGTCTGTCTGGAAGTCGGGAAGCCGGACCCAATCCAGCGTCTCGCCGCTGTCCAACTTCTTGGCGACTCTCGGGAGCGCCAGTTGGAGGGCGGTGTCTGGCTGGATGAAGAGTCCTCCGCCCGTGGCCGTGAAGAACGTGAGCGTCCGCCCATCGCGAGTCGTCGGCTGGACGAGGAAGTTGCCCTCGTGGAACAGCACGGGGAGCGAGACGGGGGCGCGGTTCGCCGAGGAGGGCTTCCCGGCGGAGTTGTTGATGCTGGGGGCCGAGACACAGGACACCCACAACACACCCAAGAGCATCAACGAGAGTCGCTGCGGCATGCGTGTGATTTCCTTTCGCTGGAGGCGGGAGGCTTCCTCAGTAGACATACGGCGCGCGCTTGGCCCAGGAGGTCTTCCCATATTGCTTGTGGAGATAGCGGAATGCCGCGCGAGCCTCTGGTGTGTCCTGCTGGCAGCTGTGCTGACTGGCGCGGACGGCGCGGTAGAGCGCCATGGGCGAGCGAGGGTCTTCGGGATGTGCCTTGGCCCAATCGAGCGCGACCTTCGAGAAATACACCACGGAGTGGCCCGCGTCGGTGAGCGTCTTCCACTCGGCGGCGGCCGCCGCGCGTTCGTCCTCGGTGGTGAAGGCGAGTGAAGGCATGGGCCCGTTGGGTTGTGCGGGAGCACACCAACCATTGCGTTCGCGGGAGAGGACCTGGGTCAGGTTCAGCTTCGGGTCGATGCTCTCGATGCGGTCCCTCCCCGAGACCAGCGTCGCGGAGACGGCGGGAAGTCCCATGAGCAGCACACGTGCGTCGAACATGCGCTCCTCGACGCCCTTGCGCTCGACGATGGCGAGCAGCTCCTCCTTCGCCGCGGGTTCGGTCTTGGCCAGCTCCTTCGCCGCGGTCTGGAGTGCTTCGTCATCTCCGACGACGGCGGCGCGGGCGAAGGCCGTCCATCGAAGCTGCCTGCGCAGGACAGGGGGCGCGACGTCCGCGCGCGACAGCTCTCCCATCCGGCGCGCGGTGAGCTGTGGGTCGAGGATGTTCACGGCCTGGGCGCTGAAGGTCACCGGCCGGTCCGCCGGAGCGGCACGGACGCTGTCGCTGAAGGTGTCCATGTCATCCTCGCCCACCAGTCGCCACGTCGCGTGGGAGAGCGCCTCGTCCCAGCCCTGGGCGAGCACCATGCGCTCCCCGTTGAAGAGGTTGTCGGTGGAGATGAGGTCTCGCGTCATCTCGGGCTTCACCCGCGCCAGCCACGCACGTGCCGCTTCATGTTTCTGTTGCTCGTTCAGCAGGTGCATCGCGCGATACGCGAGCGTCAGGCCCGCGGGGGCGGTGGCTGGCACCTCCTCCGCGGCTTGAATCAAGGTCTCCAGTTCCGGATACCCCACGCGGGCCTTGAGCAACGCGGCGACGAGCCAGGGCTGGCGGCGGTTCTGCTTCCATCGCGCGACGGCTACGTCATAGGCCTTCCGGTTCTGCGCCTCCTGCTCGGTCAGCGGATACCCGTTGGAGATTCCGGCCCGCATGACGCGAATCCACTCCATCAGCTCACGGCCGGAGGCCGGGCCTGCCTTGCATGCGTTTTCAGAAGGGGCGAACGCGTTGAAGTCGTCCAACTCCGCCGCGAGCCCGGACCCCGTTCCCGGCTGGAGCACGAGCGCGGGAAGCTCACAGGCCCAGGTCTCGGGCTGGGTGCGGACGCGAACGAGGCTGCGCAGTCGCCGGGCGGGGCCATGGAACTCGCGCGGCTTCGGCTTCGCGAGGAGCGCGGTGATGGTCACGTCCGCTTCACGCAGGCGCGCGAGGAATGTCGCTTCCTTCTCCGGAGTCACCTCCTGGCTCGCGTCCCACCGCTCCATCAGCGCGCGGCGCACCTGCGTGCGTGCCACGAGGTACTCGGCGCGGGCCTGGTACGGCGAGTCTGCACGCCCGGCAATCTGGCGGAAGCCCGCGAGGGCGGCGTCGTAATCCTTGCAATAGAATTGCAAGGCGGCGACCTGGTACTCGCGCTCGGCCTGGCGGCGGGCCTTCACGGACGCGGGGAGTCCCTGCTCGCGGGCGGTGTCCAGCGCGGGAAGGGGCGCGCACGAACCGCTGAAGATGGCGTCCTGCGCATGGAGCCACTCGCCCAACAGCTCCGGATGCTTCTTCCACTGCTGGGAGAGGGACTTCAGCGCCTCCGCCGCGCGCACCAGCGCATCCCCTTGGATGCGATTGAAGTTCTCCATGCCCTCATCCCCGGTGTCGATCTTCACCGACTGGTCTCCGGATGAGGGCACGGCCTCCTTTCGGGCCGCGAGCCAGCGCTTCTCCGCCTGGGTCGTGTCACCGGCGGGGACGTCGCCCTGCAGGCGCGCCCAGGTCTCCACGAGGACGCGCTGCTCGTCGGGTGTGGTGGGCACGCCCATCATCGAACGCCACGCATAGGCGAGATACATGGGGCGGTATCCCTCGCGGAGCACGCCAAGACGCCCCGCCGCGAAGTGGTCGAAGGGCCGGTCCGGGTGCGTGGAGTGGACGTAGACGGGCCCCAGATAGGTGGAGCCACAAGCCTCGGCTCGCCGCGAGGGCCAGAGAAGGGTCAATCCCACGAGGCCGATGAACAGCGTCTTCATGGTGTCAGGTCCTTCATCGCCTGGGCGAGCGAGTCGCGCGTCCACGGGCGGGGGTTGAAGAGATACAGGGTGCGAGTCCCTGGAGGAACGGCGTGCCACTCATCGAGCGAGAGCCCGACGCTGCGTCCACACGGCGCCGTGGCTCCACGTGCGCCACGTCTGCGCCTTCGGGCCCATGACAGGAGCAAGGCTGCGAGACGACCACGGCGTGGCATGACTGCCTCACATAGCAGAGAAGTCGTGGGCTGGAGGACCACGCGAATGTCTTGCGAAGCAATGCCAATGCCAGTGGGCCACCCCAGCGGATTGATTAAACAAGCAGGACCTGGGGCGTTCTAGGGATTGAGGGCCGCGCGCTATCCGAATCCAGGGGGGAGCCGCCTCCGGCCCCAGGGAGCCGTGACACATGGCCAGCTGCATGTATGAGGTGAAGGCGTTGGAGGATGTCCCGGCGTTCGATGAGCTCACGTCCGTTGCCGCCGGGCCGGAGCACACGCCGGTGCCGGACGAGTCCCGGCACGCGAAGAAGCCAGGCCTGCCCATGCCGGGGGCCCGGCCGGATGTGCGAGACCCACCTCCAGACCCGGAGCCGGGGGTGACTCAAACCGGTGTGACTGTCCCGGAGCCCAAGCCCCGGGGCACCTAGTCCAGGGGGAGGCAGGGCTCATGCGGATGTCGCCGGGTGGAGGGTCGGCTCCACCCGGGGGGCATCCCTGATGTCCGAGGGCCGTCGGAAACCTGCGGGGTTGCGTTGTTTTCTGGACGGCAACCCAAGGATTCCGGGGGGCTGCGTTTCGAGTGGGCGTGGAAGGAGGACGCGAGGTCGATGAAGGACCATCGCAATGCCTCGGTGAAGCGATTCACCGTGGCCTACAGTGCCGGCGTGGCACACGAAGGCTTCGAGGAGTTTGCCCAGCGCGTCAGGCCCATGCTCGTGGCCCTGGCGAAGCGTCTGTGTGGCCAGGGTGGTATCGACCCCGAGGACCTGGCGCAGGAAGCGCTTGTCCGGGCGCTCGTCCACCACGGCAACCTGTCCGTGCAGCCAGAGCCCGTGTACCGGGCCTGGCTGTGCCGGGCGTTGACCAATCACTTCCTGGACCAGTGCCGCAAGAGGAGGACAGAGCTGTTGGAGCAGGAGCGCCGGGACATCCGGCTGGTGCGCGAGGACGTGGCATCTCCCGATGCCCACTCCGGAGAGATGTGGGAGCGCATCACCGACGCGGACCTGGTGAAGGCTATTTCCCGGCTGCCGAACCCTCGTGTCCGCGAGGCGTTCGAGCTGCACGCCAAGGGCATGCGGTACCGGGCCATCGCCCAGCAGATGGGTGTACCCGAAGGGACCGTGGGCAGTTGGTTGTTCCAGGCGCGCAAGGAGCTGCGTGAGCTGCTCATGCCGCTGACCGATGGGGGAGGGGCGGCATGAGCCCTCCATGTAATAAATTGTACCTGTTCCTGGATGGCGAATTGCCTCCAGTCGACGAAGAGAACTTCCGCCATCACCTGGCCCGCTGCGCGATGTGCGCCTCGGGGCTGCACGAGGCGATGCAGTTGGAGCTCCTGGGCTTCCAGGCGATGCACTCGGAGGAGGAGCTCCCCGTCGAGGAGGAACTCCCGAGGTTCGAGGAGCGGGTGGCTCGGCCCAGGCCCACCTTGCGTGGACGCCTGCGGGCGCGGGTGCCCGCGTGGATGAGGCGTGGCGGCGGGTGGGCCGCGGGCGCGGCGGGAATGGCCGCGGCGCTCGTCGTGCTGGTGTTGACCGTGAATGTGGCCGGGAGCACGCCGCCGGAGGTGTGGCTGGCCCATCCCGCGCATCGTTCGCTGGAGGCGCGGGTGGCCTATGCGCGCGCGGATGGGTACCGGCGCTACGTGCCCATGCGGGCGGGCCCCGAAGCCTCCCTGGTCACCACGCCGCTGCCGCTGCGCGAGCTGGCGGAGCTGGAGGAGCGGGGGGACCTGCACGGCATCGCCGCGGCGTACCTGGTGCGCAAGGACTTGCGGCAGGCGTCGGACTTCCTCCGGCGCACGCCCGCGTCGTTGGACCGGGACAGCGACCTGGCCCTCGTCGCGTTGGAGCAGGGGCACCGCGAGGAGGCGCTGGAGCTGCTGGAGACAGTGCTGCGCAAGTCCCCGGACCATCCTCAGGCGCTGTGGAACCGGGCGCTGGTGTTGAGGGAGATGGGGCTGACGCTCCAGGCGGCGGAGGCATTCGAGGAGGTGGCCGCGCTGGGTGAGCCGGGCTGGAGCGAGGAGGCACGGATTCGCGCCCTGGCCTTGCGCAGCGAGACGATGCGGCGCTCGCGAGATTTCCACGACGCCCGGGCGGCGGCGCTGAACCTGGCCACGTTGGATGGGGCGCGGCTTCCATTAGAGGACGCCCGGCGCTTCCCGGGCGTGGTCCGTCTGCTCTTCTATGACGCGGTGAGGGCGGCGCCCACGCGCGAGGCCGCTCTTCGCCTGTTGCCGCTCGCGGAGGTCCTGGACGACGTGCAGGGGGATTCCACCTTGCGCGACACGGTGAACCAGGTAGCCCATGCGGACTTCCAGCGACGGGGCCCGCTGGCGAGCGACTATGCCCGGCTCCTGCGCGGCGAGCTCCCCGCGCCCGAGGCGTTCCTCGAGACGCTGCGGCGCTCCGGGGAGGACGACCTGTACCTGGGGGCGCTCGTGGCGCGCGACATGGTGGAGCGCCACCTGGACGACTTCGAGCGCATCGCCCGGGCGGGAGGCGACGCGTGGCTGACGCTCCTGGCCGAGCGTGAGCTGTCCGTGCGCGAAGAGCACGCGGGGCAGTGGTGGAAGGCCGAGCAGCGGCTGCGCGCGGCGCTGGCTTCCTGCTCCGGGCGGGGGCTGGCGTACCGCTGCGCGACGCTCCGGCGGAGGCTCGCGGACCTCTTCGTGCGGCTGCACCGCCCCGCCGACGCTTTGGAGGAGGCGCGCGACGGGTGGCGGCTGACGCGCGAGCTGGGGGAGTGGAACCTGGAGCAGCAGTTCCTCCAGGAGATGGCGCAGATTGCCCGCTACCGGCAGAGCGCGGCCAGCGCCCGGGCGTACCTTCGCGAGTCGTTGGCGCGCATCCCGGATGACTGCGAGCAGCGCACGTACGCGCATCGCAACCTGGCCATGGTCGCGTGGGCGGACTTCCGTCCGGACGAGGCCCGGCAGGAACTGGAGCAGGCCACGCGGTGCGGGCGGCCGTTGGGGATGTCGGGGGCGTGGGTGCTCTCGTATCTGGCCCGCCATGGCGCGCAGGTCCGCGACGAGGACCTGCTGCGGCTCACGCTGGATGAGCTACGGCGGGGCTCGCGGACTCCCGGCGAACGGGCGCTGCTGACCTTCCTGGAAGGTCAGTTCATGTTGGAGCGGGACCGCGCATCGGGCCGGGCCCTGCTTCATGGCGCCATCGACGCGGCTGAGAAGCTCCCGCTGGACGTGGACGCGCGCAAGGCGCGCACCTTCGCTTACGCCGTGCTGATGA
Organism: Myxococcus stipitatus; assembly: GCF_037414475.1. The sequence goes on from NZ_CP147913.1 coordinate 7,748,777, forward strand.
GCGACGCGGGCCAGGCGGGCGCGCAGGAACAGGTGCTCGATTTGATGGGCCAGGCCTTGCGGGTGCCCGTGCCGCGCCGCTGTGTGCTGGCCATGGCCGTGGACCATGAGCGCACCGTGGCCGCCGTGCGTGACGCGCAGGGGATGCTGGCGGGTGCGTACGAAGAGGGGCGGAGCGCTCCCCTTCATGGCACCGCGGACGGGCTCGTTCCTCCCCGGCTGGTGACGGCGCTGCGGGGATGTGAGCACGTGGATGTGCTGGCCCTGCCGCCCGTGCACGGCCTGCCGGGGCTGCTCCCCGTGGAGCAGGCGTGGAGCTACCGCGTGGGGCGGACGAGGATGCTTCCGGAGGCGCGGCGCCAGGGCGGCCATCACCTGGTCGTGACGGGCGTGGAAGCGCCTTCGTCGCTGGGCCTGGAGACGCTCCTGCCCCTGGAGTCCCCACGTGTCCCGGACCCGCTTCGCGTGGAGCTGCGGGGCTCATCGGCCACGCCTTCGCGGGTGCTGCGGGAGATGGAGGACGCCCGCGAGATTGAAATCCACACCCACGGCATCTTCAGCCCGGAGCTGGCGGATGCCTCGCTCGTGGTGCTCGCGCCGGAGGAGGACGGGCGCTATGCGCTCGCGGCCTCGCAGGTGCGGGAGCAGACGCTGCGCGGAGCCCCCCTGGTGCTGCTCGCCGCTTGTGGAGCGGCCCGCGCCGCGCCGTTCCTCCATGAGTCGGTGAGCCTGCCGGTGGCCTTCATCGAGGCGGGGGCGCGCACCGTGCTCGCCTCCACGGGGGACATCCCCGACACCGCGGGGCGCTTCTTCGAATCCGTGCGTGAGCGCATCCGCGCCGGGACGCCTCCTGCCCGGGCCTTGCGTGACGAGCGCCTGGCGTGGCTGGCTCGCGAGCCCTCCGCGCCGTGGCCCTCCCAGGTCCTCCTCTTCGAGTGAAGTGTCCGCGCCTCATCAAGGATTCCTACCCGATACGTTCTGGAGCTGACGCCACGTCGTCCCGACGGCGCGTCGGCCTTGAAACATCGAACAGGGGGGAGTCCCATATGAAGTCGAGCCCGAGGAATCCTGGCGCGGAACGAATCTCCAACGAGATTCCAGATCCACCACCGGAGCGGGACAAGGGCCTGCGCGGCCCCGTGGAGGGCGAGGCGGACACCTTCTCCGCGAAGCTCGCCATCCCCGTCACGCCCACGGCGGACGAGTCCCCAGCGAACGACGACCGCTGAAACACGAAACAGCTGTTTCATGGTTTTCGTCTTTTGCTGAAGATTTGCTTGTTTTTCGGGCGTTTCTCGTGAGGGGGCGCCCATTTAATTTTGAGCCAAGACGCTCAAGAAAAACGGCTCGGCGCGTATTTCAGGAGGAAGGGGCGGGCGACGGGGGAGTGACGCTGCTTCGACTGCATCGCAACAGGGGGGAGTGATGTTCCGAGGTGATGCGTGGGACCAGGGGGGGAAGCACGGGATGTGGGCACCGGAGGAGGGGCGTGGGTCGGGTGGGGGAGCCTGGGGGGCGTTGTCGGGGGGGAGTGAGGAGCGGGAGTCGGGTGGGTGGGGCTGCACGCGGTGGACCGCTCCAGAGGGGGATGGGCAGGACCAGGAGGAGCGGGATGTCGAGCTCCTCCTGGAAGACGACCTGGATTTCCAGATCGCGAGTTACTGAGTTTCGTGGCGCGAGGGTTCGGGGGCGCTTCACACTGGCGGGTGGCCGTCGGGGGACGGCCGCCACCTCTGCGGTTGGCGTCGTGACATGGCGGGGGAGAAACGACGCGAATGACCTGAGGGTCGTGGGGGGCGTCATCCGCGAGGGTTGGGGTGGAGCGACAGCGGGCGAGGGTGGAAGAGCGCGCCCCAGGTCCTCCGCCTCCGGAGTCTCCAAGGGCTCCGGGGGTGGGGGACTTCGGTCTCGGGTCCTTCAGGCGTTAGGGTGAGGCTCCTGGTTGATTTGGAGCCCGCATGTTCCGGTTGAAGTGGGCGGTGGTACCGCTCGTGTTGTTCTCGGCTTGTTCGCACTCTCGCAAGGAGGGAGCCGGCGCCGAGTCGTCCCGCTTGTTGCCCTTGTCCCAGCAGCTCGTGCTCCGGCAGACGTGGCTCGAGAAGCGCCACGGCATGCTGCTGGAGATGATGCGGCGGCATGGCGTGGGCATGTGGATCATCGTCAACGAGGAGTTCCATGATGATCCGCTCACGCAGTACGTGGCCCCGCCGCTCCCGTATGCGGGGAATCGGGACATCTTCGTCTTCGTGGATGCGGGGCCGGAGGGCCTGCGGCGCCTGGCGTTGACGGGCTACGGGGAGGAGGCGCTCCAGCGCTTCTTCGAGGTCCCCGCCGAAGGCAAGTCTCCATCGGAAGTTCTCGCGGAGCTGGACGCGCGTCATCAGCCCCAGCGCATCGCCCTGGGCATCGATGGCAAGCGGGGGGTGACTCGCAGCCTGACGCGGGACGGATATCGCTTCGTGCGGGATGCGCTGGGCGCCGCCGCGGAGGCGCGGTTCGTGAGCGCGGAGCCCCTCATCGAGGAGTACCTGGACACGCGAATCCCCGAGGAGTGGGAGCACTACCGGGGCATGGTGGTGCTCACGGATGGGATTGTGAAGGAGGCCTTCTCCTCGGCGGTGGTGGTGCCGGGGAAGACGACGGTGGGCGACGTGCGCCGCTGGCTCTACGACAAGGTGGGCTCGCTGGGCCTGAGCACCTGGTTCCAGCCGGACCTGCGCGTGCAGCGACAGGGGGGACTGGCGACAAAGTCACGAGGGTTCTTGGCCGCGGCGAAGGAGGACGTGGTCATCGAGCGAGGTGACCTGATCCACGTGGACTTCGGCATCAGCTATCTGGGGTTGCACACGGACTTCCAGAAGATGGCCTATGTGCTGCGCGAGGGAGAGACGGATGCACCCGCGGGGCTGAAGAACGCGCTCTCCCATACGAACGTGCTCCAGGACGTGCTGATGTTGAAGGCCTCCAGGCCGGGCCGCTCGTCGGCGGAGGTGTTCGAGGAGACCATGAAGGAGATGGCCGCGAGGGGCATCCAGGCGGACGTGTACAGCCATCCCCTGGGGAACCAGGGCCACGCGCTGGGCGCGTCCATCGACTTCCGGTCGGCGAAGTTCAAGGAGGCGCCGAAGCCACTGCGCGAGGGCTCGTACATCGCCATCGAGCTCAACACGACCACGCAGGTGCCCGAGTGGGGTGGGCAGAAGGTGGCGGTGATGGAGGAGGACCCGGCCTATCTCACCGCGGAGGGCTGGAAGTTCTTCGTGCCCCGGCAGGAGGCCTTCTACCTCATCCGGTAGTGGTGGCTTCAGAACCCCAGGCCCAGTCCCACGCCCAGCGCCCACATCCGTGAGGGGCTGGGTGAAGGAGGGGCCTCGGGGTCACCCAGGTCGATGCGCACGCCGGCCCGGGCGAACAGCGGGCCCAACTGGAGACGGATGAAGGGCTCCACCGAGGCGCGTGCGTTCTCGCCATCCCAGGTCGCCTTGGAAAGATAGGGCGAGACGACCTGCAGCTTCACGCCGGGCTCCAGCAGGCCCAGACCCAGTGATGCCTCCAGGCTGCCTTGCGCGACGAAGTGGGTGTCCTGCGTGGCGCGCGAGGTGGGGACGAGCATTCCGAACGCCACGTCCGCGCGAAGCTGGAGGCCCGGCAGGTCCATGCCGAGAGTCAATGGCAACACGAAGGACGTGGTGTCGAGCGCCCATAGCCATGGGTCCGCGAGGCCGCGCACGGCCGCGGCGGTGTCGTAGTTGAGGCCCTCGGTCTGGAAGGAGCGAGGCCCCTCGGTGTCGGAGTCGTTCCTGCGGGCCAGGGGGACCGCGACGGCCACGCCAATCCGCGTGAAGAGCGTGTCATCCGCGAACGAGCTCACGTGGTGCAGGCCGATGAGCAGGTTGGACGAGCCGGAGTGACTCTGGCGTCCCACCGGGTCTCGTCGTGGCTCGAAGGAGGTATACGGCAAGCCCCAGTCGAGGCGGAGTTGCCCGCTCTCGGATACGCGGAAGCCCGCGGACAGCATGGGCGAGACGTGCCGGGTGGAGACGTTGCGCAGCCGATGCGCCGAGGAGAAGGTGAGGGTGGTGGCGAGGAAGTTGTCGGGCTCGCGCACCTGCGCTTCAGCGCGCGACGCGGCCAGGGCCAGCAACAGGAATGCGAAGAGCCATCCCGCGCTCCGGCCGTGGGGCGTGCGGGTGGTGTGAGGCGTCGGCATGGCGGTGCATCCGTCGAAGGCTCGTCCGGCTCACGGCCTCGTGCTGCTGCAACACCCATGAAGACGGGAAGGGTCACCGTCCTTTGTCCGGTGCGTGCTTTTTTCGCGGGGAGCGCCGCGCGCGGCTTCACTCCGTCGCGGTCGTCCCATGGCCGGACACGTCGGCCCAGGTGAGGCCAAAGCGTGCCAGGTATTTCTTGAGGCGGTCCGCGTCGTTGACGCTCGCCTTTCTCGCGCGGGATTGGGCGAACAGCACACGTCCGGCCTCCGACAGCGAGCGCACGCCCTGGCAGACCCCCAGGACATCCGCGAGCTGCACGCGGTCGAACCGGTCCAGCTCTTGAGCCAGCTCTGCGCCCATCACCTCGGCGACCCTGTCCGCGGAGCCGGTGGCGCGCAGCGGGCCGGGGCGGGTGCTTCCGGTTCGCCACTGCGCGCGCAGCCGCTCCAGCTCCTCGTCCACCACGTCGCGGGTGATGCGTCCACCGGGCGCGAGGGTGGCCATGCGCAACACGGCGGCGTTGAGGTCGCGGAAGTTGCCCGCCCAGCGAGCGTCGGGCGAGGTGGCGAAGCGCAGGAAGCGCTCCTGGGCCTCCTTGTTCAACGTGATGCGAGTGCCCATCGCCTCCGACGCCCGGTCCAGTTCATAGAGGAGGTTGGGGGCGATGTCCTCCGGACGCTCGCGCAGGGCGGGCAACTGGAAGGTCCACAGGTTGATGCGTGCGAGCAGGTCCTCGCGGAAGCGGCCTCGGTCGACTTCATCCCGCAGGTCGCGGTTGGTTCCGGCGATGAGCTGGAAGTCGCTCTCCACTTCCTTGTCCGAGCCCACGGGAAGAAAGCGCTTGTCCTCCAGGGCTCGAAGCAGCATGGCCTGCTCGTCCGCGCCCAGCTCGCCAATCTCGTCGAGGAACAGCACGCCGCCGTGGGCTTGTCTCAGCAAGCCGGGCCGGTCCTGGAGCGCGCCGGTGAAGGAGCCCTTCACGTGTCCGAAGAGCGCGGACATGGCTCCGTCACCGCGCAAGGTGGCGCAGTTGAGGTCCACGAAGGGCCCGCTCACGGCGCCGCGGGTCTTCTTCAGCGTGTAGATGCGACGGGCCAGCTGGGACTTGCCCGCTCCCGTGGGGCCGGTGATGAGCAGCGGCGCGCGCGAGTTCGTCGCCACCTGTTCGATGCGCTCGATGAGACGGTTGAAGGCGGCGTTGTGGGTGTCGATGCCGGACTTGAGGAAGGACAGGCCCTCGCGCTGTTCCTGGCGGAAGCGCGCGGCCAGCGTGTCGTAGCGAGACAGGTCCAGGTCGATGAGCGTGTGTGTTCCCGCACTCGAGCCGTCCCGCTTCTCGGGGGACAACTGCACCAGCCGGCCGGGGATGAGCCGGCTCTCCACCAGCAGGAACATGCAAATCTGGGCGATGTGCGTGCCCGTGGTGATGTGGACGAGATAGTCCTCCTCCTCCGGGTTGAAGGGGTACGCGCGTACGTAGTCGAACAGCGCGCCATAGGTCTCCTCCAGGTCCCACGGGTTGCGGATGGCCATGGGTGTGGCGCGCACGGTCGTCTCCGGGGAGACCTGCCGGATGTCGCCGACCAGCGTCGAGGCGAGCCCCGTCGCTCCGGGCGGGTGCAGGAGCTCCAGCCGGTGCACGACGAGGTCCTCCTGCTGGCACAGCGCCACCGTCGGCCGCCACTTCGACCAACGCTGCGGCCCCTGGCCCGTGTCGAGCGTCGTCCCGAGCATTCCCAGGACCACTGTCTGCTTCGCCTTGTTCTTCGCCATTGAGATACGACTTTATCCCAGGAGATATGAATCGCGAGGGATTCAGGGCGGCTCCCCTCTGGGAGGGGGTTGGCACGCGGGCTGCTCTAGGGCTGTGCGTGCCCGGGAGATGGACCCCGCGGCGAACGACCGAAAGGTGAAGGCCATGAATCGCGACCAGGTGAGCTACGAGGTGCTGTCGGACGACGCGGGACGCCCCATCAAGTCGTGGACGGTGGGTGTGCCGTTCGAGGACGAGGCCAAGAAGCAGCTCCGGAACGTGCGTGGCCTGCCCTTCATCCACAAGTGGGTGGCGGTGATGCCGGACGTGCACCGTGGTTACGGCGCGACGGTGGGGAGCGTGGTGCCGACGGTGGGCGCGGTGGTGCCGGCGGCGGTGGGGGTGGATATCGGCTGCGGAATGATTGCGGTTCGCACGACGCTGCGCGCGGACCAGTTGCCGGACTCGCTGCGGGGGGTGCGCTCGGCCATCGAGCGAGCGGTGCCGCATGGCCGCTCGGATAACGGTGGCCGCAACGACGTCGGCGCGTGGCGTGTGGCGCCGGCTTCGCATCAGCAGGCGTGGGCGCGACTGGTCGAAGGGTATGACCGCATCGTCGCCAAGCATCCGCGCATCGGCCGCGGGCCGGAGCTGGCGCACCTGGGGACGCTCGGCACGGGGAACCACTTCATCGAGCTGTGCCTGGACGAGTCGGATGGCGTGTGGCTGATGTTGCACTCCGGCTCGCGTGGGGTGGGTAACCGCATCGGGAGCTACTTCATCGAGCTGGCGAAGGAGGACATGCGCCGCTGGTACATCAACCTCCCCGACGCGGACCTGGCGTACCTGCCGGAGGGGACGGAGCACTTCGATGATTACGTCTTCGCGGTGAGCTGGGCGCAGGACTTCGCGGCGACGAACCGGGAGATGATGCTGAAGGGCGCGGTGGATGCGCTTCAGTTGAGCGGTGAGCTTCCTCCGTTCGAGCTGTCCGACTCGGCGGTGAACTGCCACCACAACTACGTGGCGCGTGAGCACCACTTCGGAAAGAACTGCTTCGTGACGCGCAAGGGGGCGGTGCGGGCGCGCGAGGGGGACCTCGGCATCATCCCCGGCAGCATGGGGGCGCGTTCGTACATCGTCCGCGGGAAGGGGAACGCGGACAGCTTCCACTCCTGCAGCCACGGCGCGGGCCGGGTGATGTCGCGTGAGGCGGCGAAGCGGCGCTTCACGTTGGCGGACCACGAGAAGGCGACGGCGGGCATCGAGTGCCGCAAGGACGTGGATGTGATTGACGAGACGCCGGCGGCGTACAAGCCCATCGACGCGGTGATGGCGGCGCAGTCGGACCTGGTCGAAGTGGTCCACACGCTCAAGCAGGTCGTCTGCGTGAAGGGGTAGTCGAGGACGAAAAAGACAACCCCTGACACGCGAGGTGACCATGCCGGGATGACGACACCGAGGCGCCCGCTTTCCCCAAGAGGCCGAGAGGCCGCCAGATGGGGGAAGCGGGCGCCGCTATTTGTTGAAGGGTGTCAGAATGCCCGGATGGCGCCGTGAGGCGTGGGGCTCAGGAGGCGACACACATGTTGCGCATCGATGGTTCCAAGGGAGAGGGCGGCGGGCAGGTGTTGCGCACGTCGCTGGCGTTGTCGTTGGTGACGGGGACCCCGTTCACGATGACGAACATTCGCGCGGGGCGAGCAAAGCCAGGGCTCCTGCGTCAGCATCTGACGGCCGTGAAGGCGGCGGAGGCGGTGGGCGCGGCCGAGGTGTCCGGCGCGGAGCTGGGCTCTCGAGAGCTGACCTTCCGTCCGCGCACGATTGCCGCGGGCAACTATCACTTCGCGGTGGGCACGGCGGGTAGCGCGACGCTGGTATTCCAGACGGTGCTGCCCGCGCTGTTGCACGCGGCGGAACCCTCCACGTTGGTCCTGGAGGGAGGCACGCACAATCCCGCGGCGCCGCCGTTCGACTTCCTCACCCGAGCGTATCTGCCGCTCTTGCGAAAGATGGGACCGGAGGTCTCGGTCTCACTGGAGCGCCCGGGCTTCTTCCCCGCGGGGGGCGGGAAGTTCCGCGCGGACATCCAACCTCGGGCGATGAAGCCCCTCTCGCTTGTGGAACGCGGGCGGGTGCTGCGCCGCGAGGCGAAGGCCGTGGTGGCGATGATTCCCTTCGACGTGGCGAAGCGGGAGATGGAGACCGCGGGGGCGCTGCTCAAGTGGCGGCCAGACGAGCTGCGAGTGGAGGAACTCAAGCGCACGGCCTGTCCCGGCAACGTGCTGGTGGTGGAGGTGGAGAGCGAGCACGTCACCGAGGTCTTCACGGGCTTCGGTGAGCGAGGCAAGCGCGCGGAGGTGGTGGCGAGGGAGGTGGCCTTGGAGGTGAATCGCTATCTGGACGCCGAAGTGCCGGTGGGCGAGCACCTGTGTGACCAGTTCCTCCTCCTGTGTGCGCTGGCGCGGGGTGGGTCGTTCCGCACGGTGCCGCTGGACGGCCATGCGGAGACGCAAATCGAGACGATGGCGCACTTCCTCGATGTGAAAGTGGACGTGCGTGAGGTGTCTCGAGAGGTCCGCGAGGTGGTGGTGCGCGGCTGAGGTCCCCGGGGGGCCCGCCAGGGAATGGGGACGGTGTCGGACGGCCGCTGCGCGCGCGGCCATCCATTGCTATGAAGTGACTGTGTCCGACGTCACCGAGTCCACACCGTCCCCACTCGACACCGCGCTGGCCCGCGCCAGCGAGGAGCTGGGTCTGCCGAGTTACTACCAGTCCTGCGTGCGGCCCCTGCTGCGCAACCCGGAGGGCCGCTGGCCCCGGTGTTGTGGTGGCGGTTGTGAGCCATGTGCCCAGACGCTCATCCAGGTGGCGCTGCGCACCCTGGAGATGGTCGGCACTCCGCGCCAGGCCCCCTTGCCCGACTGAGCCTCCCCATGGCCTCTCCCCAGCCGCTGCTGCTCGTCGACGACGATGCCGCCTTCCGCAAGGTCTACGGCAAGCTGCTGCGAGACGCGGGGCACGAAGTGGTGGAGGCGGGTGACCGTCCCTCCGCCCGCGCCACGTTCGAGGCGAGGGCGTTCCCCATCGTCCTGCTGGACCTGATGCTGCCTCCAGACGGCAGCGTGTCCGCGGGGCTGGAGGGACTGGCCGCGCTGCTCGACGCCCGGCCCGGCACCAAGGTCATCGTCATCTCCGGCGTGGGGGACACTCGCCACTCGTTGGAGGCGATTCGCCTGGGGGCGTACGACTTCCTCACCAAGCCGGTGGACCCGGACGTGCTCCTGGTCGTCGTGCAACGCGCGCTGGCCCGCGTGGCGCTGGAGCGGCAGGTCGAGGCGCTGCGGACCTCGCTGGCGCAGGCGTCGAAGGACTCGGCCATGGTGGGGCAGAGCGCGTCGTTCCTGGCCTCCCTGTCGCTCGCCGAGCGGGTGGCCACCAGCGACCTGCCCGTGCTCATCACCGGGGAGAACGGCACCGGCAAGGAGCTGCTCGCGCGAACGGTGCACCTCAAGAGCCGTCGCCAGGCCGGGCCCTTCATTCCGGTCAACTGCGGCGCGCTTCCCGAGACGTTGTTGGAGAGCGCGCTCTTCGGCCACGTGAAGGGCAGCTTCACCGGGGCGACCCGCGACCACCGGGGCCTCTTCGCGGAGGCCGATGGGGGCACGCTCTTCCTGGACGAACTGGGCGACATGACGCCCGCCCTTCAGGTGAAGGTGCTGCGCGCGCTGGAGACCGGGGACATCCTGCCCGTGGGCGCGGACCGCCCGGTGCGAGTGGACGTGCGCCTCATCTCCGCGACTCACCGGGACCTGGGGCGCATGCTCCAGGAGGGGACGTTCCGCGAAGACCTCTACTGGCGCGTCAAGGGCGTGGAGGTGCGGCTGCCGCCTCTGCGCGAGCGCGCCCTGGACCTGCCGCTGTTGGCCAAGCACTTCCTCAACCAGTGCGCGCACCTGTGTCCGGACGGACGGGCCCGGCTGTTGTCGGATGCCGCCGCGGAGGCGCTCGCGGCGCATGGGTGGCCGGGCAACCTGCGCGAGCTGCGGCACGAGATGCAGCGCGCGACGGTGCTGGCGGGAGAGCGTCGTGAGCTCCAGCCCGAGGACCTGTCCTTCACGGGAAGCGAGCGTCCGCGAGCAAGCCCCGCGGGCGCCACCACGCTGGCCGCGAAGGTGGAGGCGCTGGAGCGCCGCGAAATCGAGGAGGCCCTCAAGCGCCACGGTGGCAACCGCACGCATTCGGCGGAGGCACTGGGCCTGTCACGCCAGGGGCTCCTCAAGAAGTTGGAGCGCTACGGCCTGACGTGACGCTAAGTAGGTAGCCAGAAGTTCGGAGACAAATTCGGGCTGGATGGACAGATTCCTGCTCATGCGACCGGTGAGGAGTCCTGCCGAGCTTGGGCTGACAGCATCCGACAGACGTCGGCTGGAGCGGGCGTTGCGCGAGGCTCGCGACGCCCGCTACTTCCAGCGATTGTTGGCTGTGAAGCTCGTGGCCGAGGGGAAGTCGGTGGGAGAGGTCGCGCGCCTGTGCGCCCTGAGCCGGCCCATCGTCTATCGCTGGCTGGAGCGATACCTGCAGTCGCGCGAGCCCCAGGCGCTGCTGGATTGCCCACGCGCAGGGCGTCCCCGCAGCGCCCCGAGCTTGAGCGATGCACGACTGCGCAGTCTGGTCCAACAGAGCCCGCAAGAGGCTGGCTGGGCGACCCACGGCTGGACGGTGCCGCTGCTGTGCACACACCTTCATCAGCAGGGCATCGACGTGTCGCCGCGCACCTTGCGTCGCCGGTTGCATGAGGCGGGCTTGCGCTGGAAGCGGCCCCGGTACGTCTACGTGACGCGTGCACCCCACCTGGGGCAGAAAAAGGGGGCCTTGTCCGCCGTCTGAAGTGTCTGAAAGCCCAATCACCTCGGGCGGTCCTCCTCATCCTGGACAGCACGGTGCTGCGCTGGTTTCCACCCCTGCGCGCGGCGTGGGCTCCGGTAGGCAAACAAGCCGAAGTGCTCATCACCGGCGAAAATGCCAAACGCACCTTGTGGGGAGCCATCAATCCACGGACTGGCCACCGCGTCGTAGCCACCAGCCAGCGGGGGCAGCAAGAGGACTTCATGGCCTTCCTGCGCCAACTTCGCCTTGCTTACCCGGGCCGCCCGGTGCTGCTGCTCCTGGACCAGGCCAGTTGCCACACCGCTCAGCGGTCGCAAGCGCTCGCAGCGCGACTGGACATCCACCTGCTCTGGTTGCCCAAACAACGTCCCGAGCTCAACGCCATGGACCATGTTTGGAGAGCGCTGAAGCTGCACATCTCGGCCAATCGCCAGTACCCCAGCGTCGATGACCACATCGACGCCGCCGTCCTGTGGGTGCTCTCGCTCACTCCCATACAGGCCCTCCGCAAGGCGGGTATTCTCGCGGAGGGTTTCTGGCTGTGGGATTTGTTAGAGAACTTCTGGCTACCTACTTAGAAGAGCCGCGCGCCCAGGCCCGCCTTGAGCGACCAGCCCAGCCGCGTATCGGAGAGGCCCACTCGCTCCCGGAAGGACTCGATTCCAAGCTGTCCCGCGAGCAGTACGGACATGCCGTTGCCCAGATACACCTCGACGCCTCCGCCGCCGAGCGCCTGCACCCGCCGCGACTCCGACTTGGAGAGGCCGATGTCCACGGGCACGTCCACCAGGCCCAGAATCGACACCGTCTGCGCCACCCGCCAGTCCACGATGAAACCCGGTGACAATCGCAACAGCACGCCGGAGAAGTTCTGGTCGTCCATGTACGTGGAGCCGGAGTTGAACACCACGCCCAGCCCCAGGGTCGGCGCCATGGAGACCGAGCCCTCGTCGTACGCCTTCAGCTTCCCCACGAGCTCCAGCGCGGCGGAAATCTGGAACCAGTTGAACCGCGCACGCGCCTCCAACTCGACCTGGGAGATGCCCTGGCGGAAGCCCACGCCGAGCTCGGGTGCCCCGGCGTAGCCGTACAGCGCCGTCGTCCGGCCCGGCAGCGTCGCCGGTGCCAGCACCGCCCCCATCCGGTCCTCGTTGTCCGAGGAGTACGGCACCTGTGCCACGTCCACCTGGCCCGCCTCTCCAGGTTGCGCGGGAGTGGCCTGCTGGGCGGCTGACGCCGAAGCCAGGAGCAGCGAGGACGCCAGGAGGGCCCGAGAGACGAAGTGAGTCATGCCACACACCCTACCGCGCCAGGGTGGTGACGGAAACTCAACGATTCCGAGGACTTGTGTCGAGGTTGCGATTTAGTCTGGGTTCGCTGGAATAATTTCGTATCCATGACTGCCGTGTCTACCCAACACCCCTCGCGTCTTGCTCCGGCGGCCTCGGTGCCTTCGGAGGTGGGGGTGCGTCGTCGAAGCGGGCGGAGCCGGGCGCGGGTGCTGCTGGTGGACTCGGATGCCGGGGCGCAGTCCGCGCTGGCGTCGGCGTTGGTGGCGGCGGGCTTCGAGGCGCTGCTGGTGAGCGGAGTGCAAGGCGCGCTGGAGGCGCTGGCTCCGGAAGGCCCGTTGCCACGGCTGGTCATCTCGGAGGTGGAGCTCCCCGACGGAGATGGCTTCAGTCTGTGCGGCCAGATTCGCGCGGACGTGCGCACCGCGCACCTGCCGGTGCTGCTGCTCGCAAGACGCGAAGAGGACTTTCATCGCGACCTCGCGGGTGGCGTGGGCGCGGATGACTACCTGGCGCGGCCGGTGGCGGTGGAGGACGTCGTATCGTTGGCGCGGCTCAAGTCGGGGCGCGTGACGGGGACGGCCACGTTCGAGTCACACACCGCGCGGCTGCCCCTGCCGCAGGTGACGCGGGCGTTGTTGTCGGGCGTGCGCTCGGGGCGGCTCGTGTTGGCGGAGGGCGAGGGCTGGTTCGCGTTCCGCCATGGCCTGGTGGTGGATGCCATGTTCCATGGCGAGCGGGGGAGCCTGGCCTTCCGCCGCATGCTGGGCTTCGCGAGTGGCGCGTACGCGGTGCTGTTGGGGCCGGAGCTTCACAAGGGCTCGTTCACGATGGACCGGGCCCATCTGAGCGACGTGGTGGTGCCGGCGCTGGAGCGCTTCGATGCCTTGAGGGCGCGCGGCCTGCCCCTGGCGTCGCGGCTGACGGTGGACTTCACGAGGTTGTCGGAAGAGCTGCCCGCGCTGCCCGAGGACGTGGGCGAGGTGGTGCGATTGTTCGATGGGCGACGCACGATGCGCGCGGCGTTGCTCGAGTGCCGCTATCCGGAGGTCGTGGCCTATGAGGCCGCGACGCGGCTGTTCGCGCTGGGTGTGCTGGTGCCCGCGTGTCTCATCGAGGAGCGCGAGAAGGCCAGTGGCTCCTCGGGCCTCATGGGCTTCTTCGAGCCCCTGCCCTCGGTGGAGCCCGAGCCCGCGCATGTGACAGCGGCGGAGCAAGACGCGGATTGAAGAGGGTTTGACTCCGCGCCCCGGGCTGGGCGAGAAGGCCGCCCAGAGGCGATACCTCCATGTCCGGTCACAATCGATGGTCGAAGATCAAGCGCCAGAAGGCCGCGATGGGCGCGACCAAGGGCAAGCTCTACTCGAAGGTCATCAAGGAGATCACCGTCTCCTCGAGGCTGGGCGGTGGAGACCCCAGTGGCAACGCACGTCTGCGCGTGGCGCTCGGGCTGGCTCGCGAGGCCAACATCCCCAAGGACACCATCGAGCGCGCCATCAAGAAGGGCACCGGTGAGCTGGAGGGGGAGAGCTACGAGGAGATCATGTACGAGGGCTACGGCCCCGGCGGCGTGGCTGTTCTCGTGGAATGTCTCACCGACAATCGCAACCGCACCTCCGCGGACGTGCGCTCCGTGTTTGGCCGCCATGGTGGCAACCTGGGCGCCGAGGGCGCGGTGGCCTGGATGTTTCACAAGAAGGGCATTGTCACCGTGAAATCAGGCCCCGCGGAGGACGCGGTGCTGGAGAAGGCGCTGGAGGCGGGAGCCGAGGACGTCGTGCCCCAGGGCTCGGACGGCTTCGAGGTGCGCACCGCCCCCGCGGACCTGCACACGGTGGCCGTGAGCCTGGAGTCCGCGGGCTTGCCGCTGGGTGAGCAGAAATGGATGTATCTGCCGCAGAATACCGTCCAGCTCGACGGTGATAATGCGAAGAAGATGCTCAAGCTGATGGACGCACTCGAAGACAATGACGACGTGCAGAACGTGCACGCGAACTTCGAGATGGATGAGTCCTTGATGGAGTCCCTGTCGCAATAACGGCGGGTGGAACGGAGCAAACGGTGCGCGTTCTCGGGGTGGACCCCGGCAGTCGCTTCATGGGCTACGGCGTGGTGGAGGAGAAGCGAGGCCGGCTGGTGCACGTGGGCCACGGTGTCATCAAGGTGGATGAGACAGCGCCCCTGGCCTTCCGCCTGAAGGAGCTGCACGCGGCGCTGTGCGCGCAGCTCGCGAAGTTCCGTCCCGAGGCGGTGGCGGTGGAAGGTGTGTTCACGTTCCGCAACGCGCGCAGTGCGCTGGTGCTGGGCCATGCGCGCGGTGTGGCGCTGCTGGCGGCCGCTCAGGTGTCGCTGCCCGTCTTCGAGTATCCGCCCGCCAAGGTGAAGAAGTCGGTGGGCGCGGGCGGCGCGGACGGCAAGGACGCCGTCGCCCGGATGGTGAGGACGTTCCTGGGGTTGGAAGCCTCGGAGCTGGGGCGCGCGGACGCGAGCGACGCCCTGGCCGTGGCGCTGTGTCACCTCAATCATGGTCGCGCCGCCATTCCCATGGCGGGCTCGGCTGGCAAGAAGCGCAAGGGCGCCGCGGCGCTCCTCGCGGACAGGCTGGCGCCGTCCTACCGGCGCCCGGAGGCGGGATGATTGCTCGGCTGCGTGGCGTGGTGCTGGAGAAGGACGCCGAAGACGCCGTCATTGACGTGCAGGGCGTGGGCTACCGGGTGAACTTCTCGTCCCTGTCGCTCGGAAAGCTGCCCGCGGAGGGCCAGAGCGTGGAGGTGCGCGTGCGCACCGTCGTCCGCGAGGACGCCTTCGACCTCTTCGGCTTCCTGTCCAAGGCGGAGGAGGACGTCTTTCTCCTGCTCAACGGTGTCTCGCGCGTGGGGCCCCGCATGGCGCTGGGCGTGTTGTCCGGCATGGAGGTGCCGGAGCTGGTGGCGGCCCTGTCGCGCGGAGAGGTGGCGCGCCTGGCCAAGATCCACGGTGTCGGAAAGAAGACGGCCGAGCGGCTGGTCCTGGAGCTCAAGGACAAGATGAAGACCGTCCACCTGGAGGCGGTGTCCCGGGGGACCGCGCCCGCCGCCTCGAGCGGGACCCACTCCGACCTTGTCTCCGCCTTGCTCAACCTGGGCTACAAACCCCCTCAAGCGGAGAAGGCCGCGGAGCTCGCCACCAGCCGGCTGGGCGCCGATGCTTCCTTCCAGACCCTTTTCAGAGAGGCGCTCAAGTCCCTGCGGGCAGGGGGCTGACGCCTTTTCAACGGCCCTGGGGTGGATTTGACCTGGGGCGATCAAATTCAGGACCTCCAGGACTAGCCCGCACAAGCATTTCTCCTTTGAGAAAGCGAAACGGTCCGGGGTCCGACGTGCCCGGTGTCCGCTTGGTGGCAAGGGTCGGCGCGCGTCGCAGGATGGCGGACACCCTGGGCAGCCCTCTTCCCACGGTGGGTAGTCAATTCCGCCAACGGTGACACTTTCCAGCCACAGCGGTGGCGGCAGTGCTCCACCCAGGTCAAGGAGTTGCTCACATGAAGGCATGGCGTGGCATCCCGATGCTTGTGTCCGTTGTCTTGGGGGGATTCATGGGGATGGGGTGTGGCGCCTCCTCCGGAGAGCGCGACATGGGTGTCGTGGGGGGCGAAGCGGCGATGACCCTCGAGACGCAAGGGCCGGTGCCTGTCGAGCCGCCGACGGCGCGCCGGGAGTGTGGACCGGACCGGGTGGGGCCTCCGGGTTCGAAGCCGGAGTGGCTGGCGCGCGGTGATCGCCGGCTGTTCTTCAGCGCGGAGGGCGAGGGCCAGGGGCGCGAGCTTTGGAGCAGCCCAGGCAATGCGGAGTGCGCGGACGTGGTGAAGGACATCCGTCCCGGGCCCATGGGTTCGGTGCCGCGCTTCCTGACGCCGGTGGGGAAGTGGGTGCTCTTCGTTGCGGATGATGGCCTGCATGGTCCGGAGCTGTGGCGCACGGATGGCACCGCGGCGGGCACGGTGATGGTGAAGGACGTATGGAAGGGCGAGCGGGGCTCCGCGCCGCGTGCGCTCACCCGGGTGGGGAACTGGCTGTACTTCATCGCGGAGGACTTCGAGCACGGCCAGGAGCTGTGGCGCACGGACGGCACCGACGAGGGCACCCGGCTGATGCACGAGTTCCAACCCGGCACCGCCTCGCACCAGCTCACGGGGCTGACGGCGTGGGGAGACCGGCTCGCGCTGGTGGCGTATTCGGACGACGCGGCGGTGTTGTGGAGCGTGGATTCGGACGGGGTCGCGCGTGCGCACTACCGGTCTTCGGTGGGGGTGTTCTTCTCGCTGACCGCGGCGGGTCGCCGCCTGTTCTTCCTTCGCGACGCCGGGACGAGTGTCGCGGAGTTGTGGGTGACGACGGACCGCCCGGGCTCCGCGATGAAGGTGCGCGACTTCTCTGGAGAGATTCCGTCGTACCTCACGGCGATGAACGGCATGTTGTTCTTCGTGGCGGGTTCGGATGGGTACTTCGGGGAGAAGGGCGACACGCGCCACGGTGGGGAGCTGTGGCGCAGCGACGGCACGACGGTGGGCACGCGCCTGGTCCGCGACATCTGGCCGGGGCCCAAGGGCTCGCTGCCGTCCAGCCTGGTGGTGATGGATGGGGTGCTGTACTTCGCGGCGGAGGATGGCTGGCGCGGGCGCGAGCTGTGGCGCAGCGACGGCTCCGCCCTGGGGACGTGGATGGTCTGGGATATCGAGTGGGGCGCGAAGGGCAGCGACCCGGAGCATCTCGTGGCGGAGAACGACTGGCTGTTCTTCTCCGCGACGACGTCCGGCTTCGGCCGCGAGGTGTGGACGAGCGACGGGTGGCTGTGGCGCACGCGCCGGCTGACGGACATCGCGCCGGGGACTTCGTCGTCGGACCCGCGCTCGTTCGTGCGCGCGGGCAATGAAGTGTTCTTCCTCGCCGGGGACGTGCCCATGAACGAGGCGCTGTGGGCGGTGCCCTTCCGTCCCGCCTGGCCGTGCGCGCAGCAGGGGGCGCGGGACGCGCAGGGGTGTCAGTGACGTCAGGCCGCGCGCCGGTTGGCGGGCGTGGGGCGCACGTCGCCGAAGTTGGGCGCGGGCAGGACGATGGTGGGCGCGAAGCCCGGCGCCAGGACGTGGGACGTCAGGAGCGAGGACGGGTGGAAGTTGATGAACGAGCGCTCCACCGAGGAGGGACCCGCGAAGAGCTTCTCCACCACCATGGACGAGTACTGCGCCAGGGAGTCCTCGCGGGTGTTGCCGTTGAGCACCACTTCCCAACCCATCTGTTCGGCGAAGCGGCGCACGCCGGGGATGGCGGACAGCAGCGGCGTGTAGCTCTCCGTGGCGACGCCGTTCTCACTGGTGACGAACACCTCGCGCGAGGTGGCCACCGCCAGGGACATGTTTCCGCGCGTGTGTCCCGGGGTGAAGAGCAGCGCCGCTCCCGCCCCTAGCCAGGTGTCTCCGTCCAGGAGCACCACGCGCTCCTCGGGAACGTCGGTGCCATCGGGGACGAACCACACGGACTGCATCGGATGGAGCTCCTTCACCATGTCCCATTCGGCGCGCTGCACCAGCAGCCGGGCCCGGGGAAAGTGCGCCGTCGCGCCTCCGCCCCCCAGCCAACCGCGCAGGTCCTGCAGGTGCAGGTGGTCGAAGGCGACGTAGTCCACGTCGGCGGGAGTCAGCCCCAATGAAGACAGGTGGCTGTGCACCGTGCCGCGCCGGGTGGACATGAGCTTGTCCGAGACGAAGTTGCCGTAGCGCTCGCGCAGCGAGTGGTAGAACGGCGCGGCCTGGCTTCGCTCGTAGTCGGTGGGGTTGAAGAGCAGCGTTCTGCGCACGCCCTCGGCATCCACGAACTGCACCACCTGCATGCGGTGGGTCATCATCACGTAGGGCGCCGGGGACAGCGCCGCGCCGCAGAAGGCGAACAACGAGGGATAGGGGAAGGTGACCAGCTCGCAGGTGGCGACGGCCGCCACCGGGCCTTCCTGGACGAAGCGCTCCCGAGCGAGGAGCGCCGCGCGGCGCAGCTTCTGGAGCCGCGCGCCCGGATGCGGCTCGGCGTGGGCCTCCACGAGGAAGGGCAGGGGGCGGAAGACGGGGCTCTGGCTCATGGGCTCACCGTGGAGGCGCGGGGAGGTCGAAGCACGCCGGCATTTTCCCTCGACTGGGAATCATCCGCGCCCCACGTCGCTTGAGGACCGGGTCCGAGCGTCCGCAAGTCCACACGCCTTGCCCATGGCCACCGTTGCGGCCTCATCATCCGTGAAGCCGCCCGCACGCGAAGCCCTGGGGGGCGAAGGATTTCAAGGGGCCCTGGTCGCCTGGCCTGCGAGGCGCCCCGGTGGAAGGGGCCGAGGATGTGGGCGACAGACGGGGCCTTCCTGTATAGGGTCCCATGGTCATGGCGAGGAAGTCCGACACTCTCTCCGAAGAGGTCCTCCCGGAGGACGTCCGGCTCGAGGCCTCCTTGCGTCCGCGCTCGTTCGACGAGTACGTGGGCCAAGGCGCCGTCGTCGAGAAGCTCAAGGTCTACGTCCAGGCGGCCAAGAGCCGCGGTGAGGCGCTGGACCACTGCTTGTTCTCCGGTCCCCCGGGCCTGGGCAAGACGTCGCTGGCGCACATCATCGCGAACGAGCTGGGCGTGGGCATCCACGTGACGAGCGGCCCCGCGCTCGAGCGCAAGGGTGACCTGGCGGGTCTGCTCACCAACCTGGACGCGCGCGACGTCCTCTTCATCGACGAAATCCACCGGCTCAACGCGGCGGTGGAGGAGTACCTCTATCCGGCGATGGAGGACTTCCGGCTGGACATCACCATCGACACGGGGCCCGCGGCCCGGGCGATGAAGATAGACCTGCCCCCGTTCACCCTGATCGGCGCGACGACTCGCACGGGCCTGCTCACCTCGCCCTTGCGCGACCGGTTCCAGATCCAGGAGCGCCTGGAGTACTACGACGCGAAGGCCCTGGAGCTCATCCTCCACCGCTCCGCGCGCATCCTGGGCATCCCCCTGGACAAGGACGCCGCGCACGAGGTCGCCACCCGCTCACGCGGCACGCCGCGCATCGTCAACCGACTCTTGCGCCGGCTCCGCGACTTCGCGGAGGTGGAGGGCAACGGCCGGATTACCCTGGAGCTGGCGAAGAAGTCCCTGGACCGGCTGGGGGTGGACGCCAGCGGTCTGGACTCCATGGACCGCAAGATCCTGCTCACCATCCTGGACAAGTTCGGTGGGGGACCGGTGGGCGTGGAGACCATCGCCGCCAGCGTGGGCGAACAACGCGATACCATCGAGGACGTGTACGAGCCATTCCTCATGCAAGAGGGCTTCTTGCAGCGCACGCCCCGGGGCCGGATGGCCACGCATCGCACCTACCAGTACTTCAAGAAGCAGCCGCCGCCCACGCCCCAGGGCAGCCTCTTCTGACACTCGCGAGCCATGAGCCAGGCCACCTCTCCCGCGTCTCCCGCTGCCGGCCCTTCCACTCCGCGCGTCGCGCGTGACTTCTACGCGGACCTGATGCGGGCATCGCAGACGTCGCGAGCGGGCTTCCTCGCCGAGCGCGAACGCTGGCTGCGCGGCGTGCCCGTGGACGGCCGCGAGGAGCTGCTCTTCGAGTTCGAGATGCTGCTGCGCGCGGTGGAGCGCTACCTCAACCTCACCGCCGTGGTGGACGCGAAAGACAGGCCGCTCGTCACCCGCGACTTCCACGAGGAGCTGGTCGACGTCCGCGACGCCATGGACCGCGCCATCCGTGTCGCACGTCACCTCCAGGACCCGGACAGCGACCAGAAGATGGTCTTCCGCAAGTACGTGGAGACCCAGCTCGCGGATGACCGGGTGCGTCGCGCACTCATCGAGGAGGAGCTGGACCAGGAGACACCGCCGGAGAGCCTCTTCGTGCTGCGCGAGGACCTGGACGCACTGCGCAACCTGCTGGACCACCTGCTCCAACTCCCCACCGCGCGGCTCAATCTCTTTCAGGACCTGGGCAAGCTGGCGCTGAAGGAAATCGTCCTCAACCGCTACTTCCGCCCCTTCCGTCCGCTGGAGTTCCGCGTCGAGTACGACCGGCTGCGCTCGGTGCGGCTGTTGGACACGCTGGCCCCCATGACGGAGGAGTCGCGAAGTGTCTTCGCCACCGCCTTCTTGGGGCTGTTCCGCCTGTTGCACTACCTGGCCTACGTGGACGCGGAGGGCACGCCCCCCATCCCCCGGCGGGTGAGGGTGTTGCTGGCGCTGGTGCGCAGTGAGACACACGCCCTGGCCACGTGGATGCACGCGGAGCTGTCACCCAAGGCGGGCTCCAAGCAGCTCCAGGCCGCGGCGCTCCGGGCGGCGCGAGACCTGGCGAAGGAGTCGGAGCGCATCGGCCGGGAGGTGCTGGCCCATGTCGACAAGGAGTCGGACGCGCCCGCTCGCGCCGCGGCGGCCTTCACGCAGCTCCTGCGGGGCCAGATTGTCGCGCTGGTGGAGGCGCTCGCGCCCAATGGCGGCTTGAGCGACGGTGTCTTCGACGCGCTGGTGAGCCCCCAGGACGCCGCGCTGCGGCTGCGCAAGGATTTGTGGGTCTACGCCCAGCTGTGCCGCGCGGCGGAGGGACACCTGCGCGCCGACGACGTGCCCGCCGCCGAGCGCGCGCTCGACGCCCTCAAGTCCTTCCTCACGTACTTCCACGACGGCGGCTATCAGCTCCTGCGCTACGCGGACTACGACGCGTTCGACCGCTTCACCGCGCTGCTCGTGGAATTGCCCTGGCCTCCAGAGGGCCCCGGCATCCGCGCCCGGCTCGCGGAGGACCTGCGCCGCTTCAGCCAGACGCTCGAGTCGACATTCCACGCTGTCAGCCGCCGCACCCTCCTGCAGGGCAGGGGCTTCGACCGCCAGGAGGCCGAGGCCCTCCGGGACAGATTCGTCTCCGCGCTGTCTCGCTGATACGTGTATCGGGCGGGATTTTTCCGACCCACGCCCACGCGCGCCGTATGACGCAACCCCCCACGGCGTGTGCTCATACGGCGCGTGTTTGCTTCCAGCCAGTTCCTTGCGCTATGGACGCGCACGTGTTGCATGGAAGACACGCTTCATTGCGAAGCGCGTCACGGAGGCGGGCGGCGGAAGAGGCTCCAAGTGAATCCCGGACACGCGTGTCACGGTTTCGGGGGGAACTGACCGGGCCTCAGACGGGGGAGGGTGTCTGGCCACGAATGGCACCCACCGCGATGTCAGAAAAAAGCCAGCCGTTCCAAGGGGTTCGGGTCATTCAAGCCCCCCACCACGGCACCCGGGATGTCACGTCGTTGTGGCATGCCACTTGCTCAATCTGCGCGTCGCGTCAGACCACTGTTGAACGATTCCGGCGCCATCTGGCCAGATGACCGTTCGGAAGTCCCGCAGCACGAGCAGCCACGAGGCGACACCGACATGCCCCCGTCTTCCTACAACCAGCGCACCCTTTCGAAGACCGCCAGTCTGCAGGGAATCGGGCTCCACTCGGGCGCGAAGGTGACGCTCACGCTGCGTCCGGCCCCCGCGGGGCACGGCATCGTCTTCGTCCGCACGGACCTTCCCCGGCCGGTGTGCATCCCGGCTCTGGCGGAGTACGTCGTGGACACGGCCCTGGCGACGACGCTGGGCCGCGAGGGCGTGAAGGTGGCGACGGTGGAGCACTTCATGTCCGCCATGGCGGGCCTGGGCATCGACAACGCCCGCGTGGAGCTGGACGGCCCCGAGGTGCCCATCATGGATGGCAGCGCCGCGCCCTTCGCCGCGCTCATCCAGGAAGCCGGCATCCGCGAGTTGGACACGCCCAAGGAGCTGCTGGTCATCCGCAAGGCGGTGTCGGTGGTGGATGGCGACAAGCAGGCCTCGCTGACGCCCTCCAGCAACTTCCGCATCAGCTGCACCATCGACTTCGAGCACCCCGTCATCCAGGGCCAGGCCTTCGACCTGGACTTCAGCGACCGGGAGTTCTCGCGTGAGATTTCGCGCGCCCGCACCTTCGGCTTCCTTCGCGACGTGGAGAAGCTGAAGAAGCTGGGCCTGGCGCGCGGCGGCTCGCTGGAGAACGCCATCGTCGTGGACGAGGTCTCCATCCTCAACCCGGAGGGCCTGCGCTTCACCGACGAGTTCGTCCGGCACAAGATCCTCGACGCCATCGGCGATGTGTCTCTCTTCGGGCGCCCGGTCATCGGACATCTCACGGCGTACAAGACGGGGCACGCGCTCAATCACAAGCTGGTGCGCAAGGTGCTTTCGGACCCCAGCTGCTATGAGATTGTTCCCGCGCGCCGCCTCGACATGGAGGGTCTGGAGTTGGGCCTGCCGAGTCTGGCGGGGGCGTTGGAGCTCGAGCCGCTCGTCGCTTGACGGTGTCTTGGCATTTCCTTGCAGGCCGGGGCAGCCTCGACTAAGTCGCGGGGCTATGCCCATGCGTCCAACCCCTGTCATCCTCGCCGCGCTGCTGGCGGCTTCCTTCACCGCCGGTTGCAACAAGGAAAAGGCGCCGGCCACCGCGCAGGCGCCCGCCGCCGCGCAGGCCACGCCGGGTGAGCCCTCCCCCGAGACGGTGGTCGCCACCTTCGGCGATGGCCAGAAGATCACCTACAAGGAGCTCAACGAGCGCATCCAGGAGCCGCTGGCGAACCTGGAGAAGCAGAAGTTCCAGCTGCGCAAGCGGGGCATCGAGGGGATGGTGACGGAGAAGCTGGTCGATGCCGAGGCGAAGAAGCGCGGCATGACGCAGGAGCAGTTCCTCAAGGCGGAGATCGACGACAAGGTTCCCGCGCCGACCGAGGAGAAGATCAAGGAGGTCTTCGACGGCGCCAAGGGCCAGCTGCCCCCCGGCTCGACGTATGAGCAGATGAAGCCGCAGATTGTCGACTTCCTCACGCAGCAGCCCAAGCAGGAGCGCGCTCAGGCCCTCTTCGCGGAGCTGCGCAAGAACGCCAACGTGCAGATCACCCTGCCGGAGCCGCCGCGTCCGCCGGCCGAGCGCAAGCAGGTGGCCGCCACGGGCCCGTCGAAGGGCGCGGACAACGCCCCCATCACCATCGTTGAGTTCAGCGACTTCCAGTGCCCGTTCTGCAGCCGCGCCAACGCGTCCGTGGACCAGGTCATGAAGGAGTACGAGGGCAAGGTGAAGCTGGTGTTCCGCCAGTTCCCGCTCGACTTCCACAAGGAGGCGCAGAAGGCCGCCGAGGCGTCGCTGTGCGCCGCGGACCAGGGCAAGTTCTGGGAGATGCACGACAAGCTGTTCGCCAGCCAGAGCGCGCTCCAGGTCGAGCACCTGAAGACCTACGCGGGTGAGCTGGGCCTGGACAAGGCGAAGTTCGACAAGTGCCTGGACTCCGGTGAGAAGGCGGCCACGGTGAAGAGCGACATGGCGGACGGCCAGAAGGTGGGCGTCACGGGCACGCCGGCGTTCTTCATCAACGGCATCATGCTCTCCGGCGCGCAGCCCCCCGAGGAGTTCAAGAGCATCATCGACGCCGAGCTGAAGGCGCCGGCGCAGAAGTAGTTCGGCAACCCAGGGAGGACACGGGCGGTGGCCCAGAAACCCAAGGCCACGCCCCGCGTCGGTGGCGAGGCGACTTCACTCGAGCTGGAGAAGTCCCTTGCCGCGGGCCTGTCCTCCTCCCGTCCCCTCTCGGCCTGGTTCCACGGGCCGGAGGGGATGGTGCTCCTCCAGGAGCCCTCGGGCTTCGCTGGCTTCCTGGCCGGCACGCTCGGGACGCTGTCGGTGGAGGAGGTCTTCGCCCACGTCCTGACGGGCATCCGCAGTGGGCTGCTCGCCGTGCAGAGCGGCGCGGTCCGGCGGACGGTGTCGTTCCGGGACGGGCAGGTGGTGTTCGCCACCTCCACGGAGCGCTCGGAGCGGCTGGGCGCGGTGCTCACGCGGCTGGGGATGGTGACGCAGACGCAGCTCACGCAGGCCCTGTCTCGCGTGACGCCCTCTCGCCGCATCGGCCAGGTGTTGACCTCCGAGGGGCTGGTGTCCGAGGCCCACCTCTACGGCGCCATGACGTACGTGGTGCGTGAGGTGGTGCTCAGCCTCTTCGAGTTGACGGAAGGAAGCTTCCTGTTCGTCGAGGGCCCCGCGCCCATGGCGGACGTGGTGAAGCTGCCCGAGCGCACGAGGGACCTGGTGCTCACCGGCATCAAGCGCTCTGAGGAGTTGGCCCGTCTGCGGCGGCGCTATCCGGAGGACCTGCGCGCGGAGCCAGGGCCCGCGGGGGCTCGGCCGGGCGAGGAGCGCTTCTTCCAGCGGCTGGGGTCGGGCGCGACGCTGGCCGACTTGCGCGTGGTGCGCGAGGGCGGGCAGCACGCGTTCTACTCGTGGCTGGATGAGTGCGTGCGTGGGGGGCACCTCCAGGTGCGTCCCTTGACTCCGGCCGCCCCGTCGGTGCCGGCCGTCGAGGGCATGGCGTGGGAGTTGTTGTCCGCGGAGGAGCGATACAACCTGCTCCTGTCGTTGATCCACCGGGCGCTGCGCGACGCGGGGAAGGACGTGGACCTGTTGCGCGGCTTCCTGGATGCGCCGCCGTCTGGATTGGAAGAGGCCTTCGCGGGCGTGGTGCCCGGCGCGGATGGGCGCGTGGACGTGACGCGGCTGCGCGCCAACCTGTCCACGGGAGGCGAGGCCGTGGCGCGCGCGATGACGCTGGAGGCGCTGGACGCCATCGTCTCCTATGCCCTGTTCTCCGCGCGCAATGTGTTGCCGCCCGACGTCGCCGAGCGCTTGTCCAACACCTACCGCACCCTGCAGGGAGGTCTGGCCTAGCAGGCGGCCCATGCCCACGTTCGCAACCACTGCATTGGGTGGTTGGGGGACTGCATGGCTGTGTGGCGGAAGCTGGCGTGGGGAGTCCTGGTGCTGGGCGTGGGGTGCAGCGGCTCACGTCAGGCCTTGAAGGCGGACGCAGCGGCGGGGACGGGAGGCTCGGGCTCGGTGGCCTCGCTCCCAGCCTCTGTTTCAGGCCCCTACGTCGACGAGGAGCTGGGCTTCGAGGTCATCCGGCCCAGCGAGGAGTGGCAGTTGGAGGCCACCAACGAGCGCACGCCCGAGGGGCTCTCGATTCCGGTGGTGCTGCGCCACCCGCCCTCCGGCGCGCAGGTGGTCGTCCAGGTGGCGCCCCCCGTACAAGTCACCCCCGTCCAGTTCGCCGAACGTCTGACGGAGGGCCTGCGGCAGCAGCCCGGGTTCACCACGACGGACCCGGTGCCGCTCGCGCTGTCGGACAGCGCGGTGGGCTTCGACTTCGAGGTGGGGGATGGCGTGCGAGGCCGCGTGGTGGTGAGAGACGGCCGGCAGGGCCGCGTGTTGCTGATGCTGGCCACCTGGCCCGCGCAGTCCGTGGCGAGTGTCATCCAGAACGTGGATGCGCTCATCGTCGGCATCCGCCCTCTGCCCGAGCTCAAGGCCCACCCTCACAAGACGACGCCGCAGGCCTTTGTGCCTTGAAAGACGAAGCGCGCGGGCCTCGATGGAGGCTTCCGCGCGCCCGAGGGGCCCGTCACCTCCAACGGCGACGGGCCTGTGTCCTGGTTCGAGGTCTAGCCGCGCGCGGACTTGCGCGAGCCGCGCGGGGCGCGGGCGGGCCTGGCGCTCGGGGGCTCGATGGGCTCCGCGGCCTGGTTCTGCGCGCGCAGGCGGACCCACTCCACCAGCGTCCGCACGCCCACGCCCGTGGCGCCCTTGGCGTTGTAGCCGCGCTCCTTGGGGCTGTTGGATGGACCGGCGATATCCAGGTGCACCCACGGCGTGTCGCCCACGAACTCCTTGAGGAAGAGCGCGGCGTTGATGGAGCCGCCCCAGCGCTCACCGGAGTTCTTCATGTCGGCGACCTCGGAGCGCAGCGCGTCCTTCTGCAGGTCGCTCACCGGCATGCGCCACATGTCCTCGCCCGCGGTGCGCGCGGCCTGGAGCACCTCGTTGACCGCGCCGTCGTGGTCTCCGAAGGCGCCCACGATGTAGTTGCCCAGCGCGACGATGCACGCGCCCGTCAGCGTGGCCAGGTCGATGACGGCGGACGGCTGGTGCTCACAGGCCCAGGTGAGGATGTCGCCCAGCACCAGGCGGCCCTCGGCGTCCGTGTTGGTGATCTCCACCGTCTTGCCCAGGCGGGACGTGAGGATGTCGCCGGGCTTGTAGGCGTTGCCGGCGGGCATGTTCTCGCACGCGCCGATGAAGGCATGCACGGGGAAGGGCGGCTTGAGCGCGGCGATGACCTGCATGGCGCCCAGCACGGCGGCGGAGCCGGCCATGTCCGTCTTCATCTCCACCATGCCCTCGGTGGGCTTGAGCGACAGGCCGCCCGAGTCGAAGGTGATGGCCTTGCCCACCAGCGCCAGCGGCGGGCGCTTCGCGTCGCGCGCGTTCTTCGGCGTGTAGACGACGTGGATGAGCCGGGGCTCCTCGGTGCTCCCGGCCGCGACGCCCAGGAACATGCCCATGTCCAGCTTCTCGATTTCACGCTTGCCGCCGATGGTGATCTTCAGCCCGTGCTCACGCGCGGACTTGCGGGCGGCCTCCGCCAGCACCGCGGGCGTCACCGCGTTGGGCGGCTCGTTCACCAGATCTCGCGCCCAGTTGGTGGCCTCGCTCACCGTCCTGGCCAGCGCGAGCGCGTCTTCCACCTCGCGCGACTTCTCGGTGCCCTCGGGCAGCACCAGCGCGACCTTGACGGGCTTCTGCGCGCCCTTCTCCTCGCGGGCGGAGGACTTGTACTTGTCGAAGCGGTAGGCGCCCAGCTCCAGCCCTTCCACCACCGCGCGCACCGCGTCGGCCGGGGACTGCGTGGCGGGCAGCGCCACCGCGAGCGACGCGACCTTGAGGCGGTGGGCCGCCTTCGCCGCGCGCCCCAGGGCCAGCCGGAGCGTCTCCGCCTGGAAGCGAGCGCGGTTGCCCAGGCCCAGCAGCAGCACGCGGCCCGCGGTGGTGCGGCCAAGCGTGTGCATCATCAGGGACTGGTCGGCCTTGCCCTTGAAGCCCTCTTGGGTGGCGGCGCCCCGCAGGCGGCCCTCCAGCGCGCGGTCCGCCGAGGCCAGGCTGACCGGGGCGCCCTCACTCAGCTCGCCCTCGAAGAGCGGAATGACGAGCAGCTCGCCATTCGCAAGGGTGGCGTCGCCGGTGACGAAGGTGAAATTCATGGGCCGATGAACTCCTGAACGGGAGAGGGGAGAAGAGAAGTCGCGGACTGTAACGCCCGGCTTGTTGCACGCAAAGCGTTGGATTTCATTCGAGCGTTGCATTGCCGCGAGGGGCTGGGTAGCAGTCAGGGCAATGCCCACCTTGCTGATGCATCTGACCGCCATCGAACGGTTGGCCGCCAATCCCGGAGAGCTGCCGGCGGATTGGGTGCGCGCGCTCTCCGAGGACTTGCCGTACGCGCGCTTCGGCGCGGCGCTGCCGGACCTTCCGTTGTGCGAGGGCATCCGGGGCGGGCTCGCCGCGTTCCTCCCGGAGCGGGAGATGCCGCCCTTCGCGCGGCTGTATCACGAGCGCGCGCCGGTGGGCTTCGGGCTGAAGATGGCGGAGTTGGTGGCGACGGGCGCGCTGGTGGGCACCGAGCCGGGACTGGCCTTGCTGGCCGGTTACTTCACCCACTTGTGCCTGGACCGGCGGATGTATCCGGTGGTGGACGGGTTGGTGGCGCGGCATCGCCGGCGGGGCGAGCGGCTCTTGTCGGCGCAGCGTGACATCGAGTGGGCGCAGACGCTCTTCTACCTGCGCGAGCTGCACGGCATGGACCTGCTGGGCACCCCCCGGCTGCGGGAGAAGTGTCAGGTGGTGAAGAGTCCCGGCTTCCCGTGGCGCGGCATCGGACGGGGCATCTACGAGCTGGTGCGGCTGTCGTCGCAGGAGCGCGTGGGGCAGGCGCCGACCAAGGCGGAGGTGGATGGCTGGGTGCGTGGCCTCTATGTCTCCGGCTTGTTTCTCTCCAGCCCCATGGGGCGTACGCGTGCGCTGCCTGCCTTCGCCCGCCTGTCCTTCCAGGAGCTGTACCGCAATGACACCTTCGACTTCTCCCAGGAGGTCGAGGGTGCGCTGGAGTCGGCGCGGGGCGTGCTTCGGAGGTTGCACGGCTACATGGCGAGGGGCACCTTCACACCCCGTACGCGAGCTCGCTTCCTGGAGGCGTTCCCCGAGGGCACCCTGGGCGTACGCGCGGCATAGCGCGTGGGCCATTGTCCCTGGGTGCAGGGATGTTTCGCGCGTGGAGCAGCCGTCCTGGCGAGCCGTGTTCCCCTCGGGGAATGCCGCTGGGCGCGGCGTTGGAGCGCTCCTATTCTCGTGAAGGAATGACGGTTCTTCTCCTCATGGTGGTGGGCGGGCTCGCGGGAGCGCTGGGGTCGATGCTCGGCATCGGAGGGGGCATCGTCCTGGTGCCCACGTTGGTGCTGGGTTTCGACGTGCCCCTGGAGGAGGCGATACCGGCCAGTCTGCTGTGCGTGGTGGCCAACTCCTGCGCCGCGGCGGCGGGCTACGTGGACAACCACCTGAGCGACATCCGCCTGGGGCTGACGCTGGAGCTGGCCACGGTGCTGGGCGCCATCGCGGGAGGCCTGGTGGCGGCGCTCCTCGCCCCGGCGATGGTGGCGGTGGTGTTCGGCCTGTTCACCTTCTACGTCGCGCTGCAGATGATCTTCCTGCGCTCGCCTCGCGCCGAGCCCGCGACGCTCGACGACTACCGGCCGACGAACTATCCGCTAGGCATCTCCGGCTCCTTCGTCGCGGGCGGGCTGTCCGCGCTGCTGGGCGTGGGAGGCGGGCCGCTGAAGGTGCCGCTGATGAGCTACGGCATGCGCGTGCCCTTCAAGGTGGCCAGCGCCACCAGCAACCTGATGATTGGCGTGACGGGCGCGGCGAGCGTGGCCGCCTACGCCTTGCGCGGACACCTGAAGCTGGCGCTGGTGTCTCCCCTGGTGGTGGGCGTGCTGGCGGGCGCGTACGCCGGCGGTCAGCTGATGCCCAAGGTTCCGACGTTGGTCCTCAAGAGGCTCTTCGCACTGGTTCTGCTGGTCGTGGCGGGGCAGATGTTGTGGAAGGGAGGGGCGGGACTGTGGCCGAGCGTGTGGAAGTGAGCGAGGAGGAGCCGGACGGTGGCGCCGCGCCGCCACCCGTCTCCGCGGCGATGATGGCGGACCCTCGGGCATTAGGCCGCGGCACGTTGATGGCGGCCCAGGCCCACGTGGAGACCGCGCCCGAACTGGACGCGGAGCCCGTCACCTCGGGACCGGTCGAGACACCCGCGCCGGACCTGGGCCGCGCGCGGGACCGGACGCTGGCGGGAGACCGCTGGATTGCGCGCGTGCTGCGCGTGGGCGCAGTGCTGAGCGGCGGCATGTTCGTGCTGTCGCTCTGCCTGGAGGCGCTGCCGGAATCAGAGAGCATCCACGTGGCCATCGACCAGCTGCGCAAGGCGGCGGCGTCACTCCTTCTGGTGACACCCGTGGCGCGGCTGGGGGTTGCGGGGACGCTCCTGGGACTGCGCGGCGAGTGGCGCTACGCCCTCATCGCCGCGGGGGTGCTCGGGTTGTTGGCCCTCGCGGTGGGCGCCGGCATCCAGGCGTGATGCGGCGCCCGCGAGGTGAGTCGAGGCGTCCTCAGGCGCCGCGCGCGGCGAAGTGGGCCAGGATGTTGCGCACCTTGGCGACCTCGTCCGCGCGGCCCTGCTCCTCGTAGAGCGGGAGCACGGCCTCCAACTGCTCGCGCGAGGCGGCCAGGTCCTGCGTGTAGTAGCAGGACAGGCTCAAGTCCCAGCGGGCGCGGGCCTCGTACACGTGGTCGTGCAGCTCCTGGTAGAGCTCCACCGCGCGTAGCAGGTGCGTGCGCGCCGCCTCGTGCTGTCCCAAGAGGCCCTCGGACTCGCCCAGGAGCAGATGCCCCAGCGCGAGCGCCTCCGGGTCCTCGCCCTTCTCCAGCAGGGGAATCGCCTCGAGGAACCGCTTGCGCGCCGGCTCGTACTCGGCCTTCTCCATGCGGATGTCGCCGATGTCCAGGAGCAGCCGCGCGGTGCGCTCGGTGTTGCGCGTCTGGCGGTAGAGGATGAGGGCCTCCTGGTATTTCTCCTCGGCGGCCTCGGGCTGTCCGAGCGCGCGCAGGGACTCGCCGATGCACGCGCGGGACAGCGCCTCGCCCTCGCGGTCCTTCGTCTCGTTGAAGAGCATCGCGGCCTGGGCGATGAGCTCCACCGCGCCGCGGTGGTCCTCGAAGTTCGCCTTCACCACGCCCATGCCGAAGCAGGCCTGGGCCTGGCCCGGCTTGTAGCCCGCCTCCTTGAACAAGGCGTACGCCTCTTCGTAGCACTGGCGGCTCGCGGCGTGGTCCTCGAGCAGGCCGTGCAGCTCCGCCAGGCTCACCAGCTCCTGGCCCACCTGGGTGGGCGCGCCGGTGATGCGCAGCGTCGCCAGCGTGTTCTTCTGTTTCTGGAGCGCCTCGAGCAGGTGGGCGCGTTCGGTGTCTTCGGACGGATGCATGCTCACGCCTCACCACCCTTGCGGCGCCGGGCGGCCTTGTCCAGCGAATCGTGCTTCTCGCTCCCGTCAGTGGCGTTGACGCCTGGAGGCAGCGGGGTGCCATTTCCAGTGGCGGCGTGCGCGCCCGCCGTGGACCCACCGTGGTGGCTCTGATGGCCGTGGTGGCGCTCCTGCTTGTCGCCCTGCTCGTAGCCGAGCAGCGGGGAGAAGAAACAATCCTTCTTCGTGTACTCGTCGAAGGCGAAGGCGAAGCGGTAGCTGGCGGCCGCGCGCTGGTTGCAGTCGGTGCGCTCGCAGAAGCGGCAGGAGATGCCGGAGGGGATGGCGTCCTTGCGCAAGTCATTGGTGGGCAGGCCGTAGGCCAGGAACTTGGCGTTCTCCGCGTGGGTGCCCAGGCCGATGGAGTACGCGGTGCCCTTGACGATGGAGCCTTCGATGGGCTGCAGCTGCACCTTCGCGAAGCAGAAGTACGTGGTGCCGTCGGGCATCATCGAATACTGCCGGGTGAGCTGGGACGGGTTGAGGAAGGCCAGGTGCACGGCCCACTTGCCGCAGCTGCCGCCGCCCGTGGCGAAGCGGATGCCGGTGCCGCTGTAGCGCTTGGAGATGTTGCCGGCGATGTCCGAGCGCAGGAAGTGGAACGGGATGCCCGGGCGCTTGGGGTCCGACAGGTTGCACAGCCGGTGGGCCACCGTCTCGTACGTGGAGCCGAAGATGCTCGACAGGAGCTCCACGTCGTAGCGTGTGCGCTGCACCTCCTTGAAGAAGTCTCCGTAGGGCAGCATCAGCGCGCCGGCGAAGTAGTTGGCCAGGTTCACCTTGATGAGCCGCTGCGTCTCCGCGTGCCGCATGCGCCCCGCGCCGAGGATGCGCTCCACCAGCTTCTCCCGGTCCAGCATCAACAGGCCGATGGACGCGGCGATCTGGAACTTGAGCGGCTGCTCGGTGAGGTCCGGCGACAGGGTGAGCGTCTGCTCCTCCGGGTCCAACCGCCGCACCACCGACGAGCCGCTGGGCGCGGTGTCGAAGAGCACGCGGTAGCCGAAGCGCTTCTCGAGCAGCTGCACCAACTGCCCGCTGGTGAGCTGCCGCTCCAGGCTCACGTCGCGCCGCAACTCCTCCGCCTGCTCTTCAATCTCCGGGAAGTAGTTGCGGTGCGTCTCCAGGAAATCACTCACCTCGTCGAACGGGGAGTAGTCGAAGCGCACGCCCGGCACGGTGCCGTTGCCCGCACCGCCCTGCGCGCGCGTGCGCTCCTCCACGTTGAGCTGCGCGAGCACGTTCTCCAGCTGCGTGCGCGTGTTCTTGTAGAGGTTGAACAGCGCGGCCACGGTGCCGGCCAGCTTCGGCTCCGCCGACAGCGACTGGAGCGACTCCGGGTCGATGTCCAGGCTCTTGAGCAGCGGCTCGTCGAGGAGCTTGGCGAGCGCCTCGTCCACGCGGCCTTCGCCCAGCGTGGACATGAACTGCTCGGGGTCCTGGTCGAAATACCTCAGCGCCTTCCAGAGCAGCGGGAAGGGCATCACCCGCTTCCCCTTCTCGATGAGGTTCAGGTAGGCGGGAGAGACTCCCAGGTCCTTGGCCGCGTCCGCTTGCTTGATGTTCCGGGCAAGGCGCAGGCCGCGGAGCTTCAAGCCCACGTTGGCGTTCAGTGCGTTGTCGTTCATGGCTGAATCGGGTCCGTCGGGTGCATCAGGCCTCGCGCCCTGGGCCCCTCTCAGCCACTTTGCAAATCGATTTACCGATTTGCAATCAACGTTTTGGGTGGGCCCCCTCCCTGTGCGGATGGCGACGAACGGGGCGTCCTCCATCGGGCGCTTACTCTTTGAGTGACTGTAACCTCCAGGAATTACTTGGAGTTGTCGGCCCGCGAATGTGCGTTCGAAGCGCCTTTCGACGCACGTTGTCAAATGTTTACCGCCGCAGCGCGGCACGCGGTGGATTCGCGTCAGTAAACGAGTATTTCTGGTTTACATGGGGAACGGGGGCGCGGGCTCAAGAGATCATCCTGCGGAAGATGAGCGACACGTTGGTGCCGCCGAAGCCGAAGGAGTTGTTCATCACGGCGTCGACGCGGACCTCGCGCGCGGTGTTGGGCACGCAGTCCAGGGTGATGCGTGGATCCTGCCGCTGGAGGTTGATGGTGGGTGGCAGCACGCCTCGCGTGAGGGCGAGCACGCTGATGACGGCCTCCGCGGCGCCCGCGGCTCCATTCATGTGGCCCGTCATGGACTTGGTGGAGGAGACGGCCACCGCGCGGGCCGTATCGCCGAAGACCTGGGCGATGCCCTGCGCCTCCAGCAGGTCGCCCACGTCGGTGGAGGTGCCGTGCGCGTTGATGTAGCCGATGTCTCCGGGGCCCATGCCGGCGTCCTTCAGCGCGGCGCGCATGCTGCGTTGGGCGCCTTCGTGCTCGGGCGCGGGCTGGGTGATGTGGTGCGCGTCGGAGCTGGCGCCGTAGCCGGTGAGCTCCGCGAGGATGCGTGCGCCTCGGGCCAGGGCGTGCTCCAAATCCTCGAGCACCAGCATGCCGGCGCCCTCGGCGACGACGAAGCCGTCGCGGTCCACGTCGAACGGGCGGCTGGCGGCATGGGGTGCGTCGTTGCGCAGGGACAACGCGCGCATGGCCGCGAAGCCACCGATGCCCAGCAGCGAGATGGGCGCCTCGGCGCCTCCGGCCACCGCCACATCGAACTCACCGCGCTGGATGCCTCGCATCGCCTCGCCAATGGCGTGGGCGCTGGTGGAGCACGCGGAGTTGGGGGCCCAGGACGGACCCTTCAAGCCGTGGCGGAGACTGACGTAGCCGGGCGCCATGTTGATGATCATCTGCAGGATGAAGAAAGGACTGATGCGGTCGGGCCCCTTCTCCATGACCAGGCGGAACGTGTCCTCCAGGCTGCCGATTCCACCAATCCCCGAGCCGATGATGGTGGCCACGCGCTCGGCGTTCTCGGGGGTGACTTTCAGCCCCGAGTCCTCCAGCGCCATGTCCGCCGCCACCACCGCGAAGTGCGAGAAGCGGTCCATGCGCCGCGCCTCACGGCGCTCGATGTGGTCCTCGACCCGGAAGTCCTTCACCTCGCCCGCAATCTGGCAGTCCAGCCGGCTGGCGTCGAAGAGGGTGATGGGACCCACGCCGCTCTCGCCGCGCACCAGCGCGGACCAGCTCTTCTCCACGCCCGTGCCGCAGGGGCTGATGAGCCCCATTCCCGTCACCACGACGCGCCGCTTCTGCATCCACTGCTCCTTGGATGGCACGCCAGGAAGGTGAACGGCCCGGCCGCTCATCCGCCTTCCCGTATCCGGCGTGCACTGAATGGCCCTTTGTATTATGAGTATCATCCCATCTTGCAAGCTTCGTTGCGAGGAAGATTGTTTCCATCCCGAAATATGGCGATGATGAACATCATTTCATGAGAGAGAAGCGGGGCCCATGAGCGAGGGTGAGACGGAGGCGCGGTCGAGGACGGTGACGTGGGCGGACCCACGGGAGGGCATGGCCGCCGCGAAGTCGATGTCGGGCATCGAGTACCTGCGCGCCATCATCCGGGGCGAGGTGCCGGGAGCACCCATGGCTCAGTTGATGGGCTTTGCTCCGGTGGAGGTCTCTGAAGGCCGGGCGGTGTTCGTGGTGGAGCCCGCGGAGTACCACTACAACCCCATCGGCACGGTGCATGGGGGAATGGCGGCCACGCTCCTGGACTCGGCGCTGGGGTGCGCGGTGCACACCATGTTGCCTGTCGGTGCGGGCTACACGACGCTGGAGTTGCACGTGAACATGGTGCGCGCCATCACCCGCGACACCGGGCGGCTGACGTGTACGGGGGAGGTGATTCACGTGGGGGGCCGCGTGGCGACGGCGCACGGGCGGCTGACGGACGCGAGCGGCAGGCTGTACGCGCATGGCACCACCACCTGCATGGTGTTCAGGCCCTCCGGCTCGGGAGACCGGGAGTAGGAGGCGGGACGACGATGCGGTACGCACCCGAGCACAAGCAGGCCACCCGCGAGAGAATCCTGTCGGCGGCGGAGACGCTCTTCCGGAAGGAGGGCTTCGCGGGCGCGAGCGTGGAGCGCGTCATGCGCGCCGCGGGGCTGACGGTGGGCGGCTTCTACTCGCATTTCGCCTCCAAGGACTCGCTGCTCGCCGAGGCCGTGCGCGCGTTCTTCCAACACCAGCACTCCCGCTGGCTGGGAGGGCTGGAGGAGCTTCGCGGCGCGGAGTTCCTGAGCCACTTCGTGCGCCGCTATCTGAACCAGAACATTCGCGACAACATGGAGACGGGCTGCATCATGCCGTCGGTGTTGTCGGACCTGACGCGGGCGACTCCCGAGGCCCGCGAGGCGCTCGCCGAGGGCGTGGAGGGACTGGCCGCGGAGCTGCGGGCGCGGGTTCCGGGCGAAGACGGTGTCACGGGACGTCAGCGGGCGCTGGCCACGGTGGCGCTGTTGTTCGGCGCCATGACGCTCGCGCGGGCGACGAAGTCCTTGTCCCTCTCGGATGAATTGTTGGAGGCGGCGCGCGCGTTCCTGCTCGCGAATGGCGCGCCTGCTCCGGCGGCGAAGAAGCGGCACTGAAGTCAGCGGCCCCGCGGCGTGCACGGGGCTTGTATGCTCCGCTCCTGAGTGGAGGTGGCGATGTCGCGCGCGCACGGGTGTCCGCTGCTGGCCCTCGTCCTTCTCGTGGGGCTCTCGTGCGTGGGTGTTCCGCGTCCGCATCCCGCGAAGGACCCGGCTTCTCTCCGCTACACCGTCACCTTCGTTCGCGAGCCCGCCCCTGCGCTCGACGTGGAGGTGGTGTTGGTGCGGGG
This sequence comes from Myxococcus stipitatus, assembly GCF_037414475.1. The sequence goes on from NZ_CP147913.1 coordinate 7,784,209, forward strand.
CACGCCGCGCGTGTTTCGCTTCACGTCGCCGGGCGGCGTGGAGTCGGTGAGCGCCTATCGCGAGGACGGTGAGCACTTCGAGTTGCCGGTGGAGGAGGGGCGGGTGCTCCTGCCCGTGGACATCCGGTTCCTGCGCTACCGCTATGCGCTGGATGCCCCCGGCCGCTCACGTCGGCATGGCTTCTTCGAGGGAATGGGGGAGGGCGACACCTGGCACGTCGCGGGACGTGCGTACCTCATCCGTCCGAACCAGACGCCACCGGACCTGCGCGTGGAGTTGGCCGTGGAGGGCACGCAGGCGTTGCTGCCCTGGCAGCCGGATGAGACAGGGTTGTATCGGCTTCGCGCGGAGGACCTGGTGGACTCGGGCTTCCATGGGTTTGGTGGAAGCCGCTGCCAGGTGCTGCTGCCGGACGCGGTGTTGGACGTGGCGGTGCTGGGCCGCTTTCGTCAGTTGGATGACACTCAGGTCTGTGGCTGGCTGAAGCAGGCCGCGGACGAAGTGCTCACGGTGCGCCGTACCTTCCCTTATCCGCGCGTCACCGTGCGTGTCATTCCCGTGCCTGGACATGAAGGCCCCAGCCTCTTCGGCATGGTGCTCTGGAGTTCGCCGCCCAGCGTCTCCTTGCTCGTGGGACAGGACGCGGACCTCGCTTCGTTCGAGCGCGATTGGGTGGCGCTTCACGAACTGCTGCACCTGACGCATCCGGCCTTCCTGCCGCGTGTGCCATGGCTGTCCGAGGGGCTGGCCACCTATTACACCGAGGTTGCTCGCGTGCGCTCCGGACGGCAAAGCGCTCAGCGCGGATGGGAGGAGTTGGTGGATGGCTTCGCGCGCGGCCGTCGCGTGGCGGGAGCCCGCACGATGGAAGAGGTGGTTTCCGGAAACAGTTTTTCGCCCGGCACGTATTGGACGGGAGCACTGCTCGCATTGCATCTCGATGTGGAAATACGCCGTGCCACTGGAAACCGTCGTCACCTGGAGGATGTGTTGGAGTTGCTCGCGGAGCGAGGGCACAGCTCGACGTTGGGGGCGTTTGGAGTCGCGGTGGATGCTGTCGCCGGACAGCCGCTCTTCGATGCATTGCTCGAGCGTCACCTCAAGCGCGCGGCTTTTGTGGAGCAGGAAGGTCTGCTACAAGCGCTGGGTGTGACGGCGGAATCAGAAGGCATTCAGTTCGTCCCAGCCCGCGACAGTTCATTGCGCGAGGCGATGGAACGTCGGGGATACATCCGCGAGTCACCTGGCATCCGTAGATGAGGCTCAAGGTTTTGAGTCCCACGCGGTACTAGAAGTCGTTCCCCCTCAACGCAGTACTGAAAGGAAGCAAGCACCATGAACGCGAAGGCTCTTGCGGCGATTGTCGGCACCCTGTCCCTGGCCTCCCTCGCCACTGGCTGTGCCTCCACCAAGGCGGCGGAGGGCCAGCCGGCCGCCGCGGAGAAGGGCGCCGAGGGCAGCTGTGGCGCCGCGAAGACCGAGGAGAACAAGGGCGCCGAGGGCAGCTGCGGCGCGGCGAAGCAGGATGCCGCCCCCGCGGCGACGCCGGAGAAGGGCGCCGAGCACTCCTGCGGCGCGGGTGGCTGCGGCGGTCAGAAGAAGTAATCCGGGACGGATTCAGGGCCGGTGACACCAGCCGGCCTGCTGGGCGGTGGGAAGAGGACCTCCCGCCGCCCGGTTCATGAAGCTCCCTGGAGGTGCCTGGCCGTGGTGGTGACGTACGCGCGAAGACACGGACTGAAGTCGCTGGGCGTGGGCATCGGCTTGCGCAGGAGCTTCTACGAAGAGCTGCCCCGGACCGAGCGCGCGCTCGACTGGGTGGAGATCATCCCGGAGAACTTCCTGTCTCTCGGAGGCCGCCCCCACCGCGCGTTGGAGGCCTGCCGCGAGCGTTGGCCGGTGTTGCCGCACGGCGTGGGGTTGGACATCGGTGGGCCGGACGCGCTCGACGTGGACTACGTCACGGCGCTGGCCTCGCTGGTGAAGCACGTGGACGCGCCGTTCTTCTCGGACCACCTTTGCTACTCGCGGCTTGACGGCGTGTATCTGCACGACCTGTTGCCGCTGCCCTTCAGCGAGGCGGTGGTGGAGCACGTCGTCCCCCGGGTGCGCGAGGTGATGGCCCGCGTGGGCCGGCCCTTCCTGCTGGAGAACCCGAGCTACTACGCGAACATGCCCGGAGGCACGCTCTCCGAGGCGGACTTCCTTCGGCACGTGGTGGAAGAGGCCGACTGCGGCCTGCTGCTCGACGTGAACAACGTCTACGTCAACGCGCGCAATCACGGCTACGACGCGCGCGCCTTCGTGGACGCGCTGCCGCTGGAGCGCGTGGTGCAGATCCACCTCGCGGGACACACGACGTATCCCGACGTCATCATCGACACGCACGGCGACCGCGTCTGCGACGACGTGTGGTCGCTGTATCGCTACGTGCTGGAGCGCACCGGGCCCGTGTCCACGCTCATCGAATGGGACCAGGACATCCCGTCGATGGCGGCGGTGTTGGACGAGGCGGACCTGGCGCGCGCGGTGGTGCGTGAAGGGGAGGGCCGATGAAGCCCGTGCTCAAGCACTTCTTCGACAGCATGGGCGCCTATCTCGCGAGTCCCGGGAGTGTGTCACTCCAGCGACTGTACGGCGAGCATCCGGGGTGGGCCGCGCCGTCCTCGCGGGTGTCGCTCTATGGCGACTTCGTGCGAGGGCATGTGCGAGGCGCGCTCGAGAAGCTCTTCCCGTTGGTGCGTGGCGCGGTGGGGCCCGAGGCATGGCAGGCGCTCGTGGAGGACTACACCCACACCCGGCCCGCGCGGCACCATGAGGTGAATCACCTGGGCGAGGGCTTCCCCTCGTTCATCGCGGACACGCTCCCGTCACGAGGCCTCGCGCCCTTCGTCCCCGCGCTGGCGCGGTTCGAGTGGACGGACTTCGCGGTGTTCGCGTCCCAGGCGGAGACACCGGAGCGAGTGACGTCACTCACGCCGAACCCGACGCTGGTGGTGCTGGAGCACGCGTGGCGAATCTGCGCCTACGTGCGAGCCCGGGGCGTGGGTGGGCCGCCGGAGTCCGGTGACGAGCTGGCGCTGGTGTGGCGGCATCCCGAGGGCCTGGTCTCGTACTACCTGGAGGCCACGCCTCACGCGCTGCTCGTGCTGAAGATGGCGGTGGAAGGGCTGTCCGCGTCGGAGGTGTCGGTGGCCACGGGAATGCCCGAGGCCGACATCCTGGACGCCGTGTCACGCCTGTCCCGGGACGGCCTGGTGCTGGCGCCTCGGGGCGACGCGACTACCTGAGCACCGAGCACACCCGCCCGTAGCGGGAGTCCTGGCAGTGAGACACGTCCGGACACTCCAGGTCCTCGGTGCAGGGCACGGTGCAGCGGCCCTCCACGCACACGCCCTTCGCCAGTCCCAGCTTCTGGCAACGGGTGTCGTCCGCGCACTCGTCGCCCAGGCGCTCCAACGCGCCGCAGCCCACGAAGCGGGAAGGGTCCGGGAGGCAGCGGCCGAGCTGGCAGGTGAAGCCCGCCTCGCAGCGGTTCGCCGCGAAGTCCTGCTCGTCCTCGTTCGCCGCCTCGGTGCACTGCTTCACGCAGACCCGGCTCCCATCGGCGAAGGGGTGGCAGGAGGCGCCGATGTCTTCACAGCTCCCATCGCTTCCACAGGCGCCGCAGCTCGGCCCCACCGCTCCGCAGCGGAAGCCCTTGCACATCATCCCCGCGCCGCACTGCGCGTCCTGCACGCACTCCACGCACTTGCCGCCAGGTGCGCAGACCAGTCCGTCCGCGCAGCCCGTCAGGGCGCAGCGGTTGACGATGCCTGAGTTGGGAATGAGCTCGAGCTTGAGTTCCTTCTTCTCGCCCGAGCCCACACACGCCTCGGTCGAGAGGGAAGGGAAGCCCGAGCCGGAGAGTGTCAGCGAGTAGCAACCATCCGGCAGGGGACCCACCCGCAGCCGGCCCGCGCCATCCAGAATCAGCCGGTCGAAAGGCGTGTCCTGCACGGACACCTGTACGCCCTCGACGCGCTCGCCGTGGGTCGCCTTCACGCGCATCTCGAAGAAGCCCGCGTGCCGAGGCTCCACGCGAGGCACATCCACCGCCTTGCCTCCGGAGACCCTCACCGCCACGCGTGTGGCCTTCTCGGCGGTCGCGACGATGAAGAGCTCCGCGGTGCCCGTGGGGACGTCCTCGAGCCTGAAGCGCCCCTCGGCATCCACCGTGGTGCGCACCTCGGGGGCCGCCACCAGGGCGACGATGGCCACCGACGGGTCATACTCCGTGAGCTGTCCCTGGATGGTGCCCACGCGCAAGGGCGCGTTCTCCAGGTTGCCGCATGCCCCCAGGCATAGGGCGAGGACGGCACTTGTCGCGATGTGGAATCTCGAGCGCATCAGAACCGGTACCCCGCACCGGCCCATGCGCCGGTGAAACCCACGGCCTGTCCTTCCCCATCCACGACCACATACGTGAGCATGAGCTGCGCCTGGGTCATCAACTCCAGGCGCTCTCCCATGCGCAGCACCACGCCACCCACCACGCCGGGGCTGACCGTGAAGAAGCTCTGGCCGCCGGCGGTTGTCTCCACATCAAAGGACCGGCCCAGGTACAAGGCGGCCACACGTGGGCCCGCGAACAGCGTCAGCCGCTCCCATCGCCACAGGTAGGGCAACGCCACGCCGGCGGAGAAGGTGGTGTAGCGGAAGGGAACGTCGTCCCCCGGTTGGAGCATGAGGGCGCGCTTGCCCGTGCTGAAGCTCACGTCGAACTGCAGCCCGAAGTCGCGCAGCGGCCGGTCCTCCAACCGCAGGGCGACCGCGAGCTCCGGCGCCATGGGCAGCAGCTCCGCGCGGCTGCGAGCGTCCGCGAAGGTGAACATGCCCCCGAGCAGCGACAGCGAGCGCCGGGGAAACGCATCAGACAGGAGCTGCTCCAGGGGGAGCCGCTCGCCCGAGTCCACCTCCACCTCGCGGTGCACCAGCACCGCGCCGCCCTTGGTCAATTCCACCGTGCGCTTGCCGGGCACCACCGCGGCGCCGCCCGGCAGCTCCACGCGGGGCTCTCCATCCACCTTGAGCGTGAAGCCATCCAACCGGGGGTTGTACGAGAACAGCTCCGGCTGGCCCGTGCGCGCGATACGTCCCGACAGCACCACGGGGTCCGCGCCCACTTCCATGATTTCCGCCGAGGGGCGCTGGCGTCCTTCGGTGAAGGCAAAGGTGCGGCGGCGCGCGTAGTCGTGGGCCTCCGTCGCGGTGACGGCGCCATCCGCGTTGCGGTCCGCGCCGCCCCCCAGTCCCTCGATGAGGAAGTGCGTGTAGATGTCGTTGCGAAGGCCCTCGTCCTCGCGCGCCGTCTCGCCCCAGTCGCAGGCGGCGAACACCATGGACGCGCGTGAAGACTCCTCCAGCGGCCGCGCATAGAAGCCCGACTTGATGCCCGTCAGCTCCTTCTCCAGCTCCTTGGGTAACAGCGACTTGCCGTTGCCGCTGTGACACGACGCGAGCACCAGGAGCCGCCGCCGGCTGGGCAGTGAGTCGAACTCCGCCTTGAGCGCGTCCATGGCGAGCGCCGTCTGGGCCACGGCCCGGTAGGACGCATCGCGTGTCACCAGGTAGCGCCGCAGCTCCCCCGTGGCATCGCGGGCGAGGGTTCCGTGCGCGGAGAAGTAGACGACCACCACGTCGTCCGGCCGGTGGGCCTCCTCGCGCAACCGCCGCAGCGCCTGGAGGATGGCGGCGCGGGTCGTCTCTTCGGGGCGCGTGAGGACACGCACCTGGTCGAATCCTCCACGCGCCGGGTCCAGCATGGCCGCCGCCAGGTCCGTGGCGTCCTTGGCCGGGTAGCGCAGGTTGCGCCAGGCGGGGTCCGCGAACTCGGAGATGCCCACCAGCAGCGCCATGCGCCGGGGCGTATACGCGCTGGACAGGGCCTCCTCGTCGAGCCGGAGCGGCACGAGTCCACCCTTCTCCGTCCCGCGGGACGAAGAGGTCGCGCATGCCGTCAGCGCCGCCAGCAGGATGGGAAGCAGGGTCCTCACGCGCACCTGGTCAGGGGGAATTATCGCCGCTTCTCACGCGCACGTCGAACCGTGTGACAGCCAGTGTGCCTTGTTCCCAGCGCTCACCTTCCCCCACCAACACCTGCTTCACTTCATCGGGGGATGGCTCCAGGCCCGTGGGGGAAGCCGCCAGCCACAGCGTCAGCGGTCCGGACTCTCCCTCCAGGCTGACCCCGGAGAGTCCTTGTGGGCCCTGCAGGTCATGGGTCCCTGCCTCCAGCGCGAACTGCCCCAGGAGCTCCGGCTCCTGGCCGGCGCGCTGCTGGAAGAGCAGGGCGGTGCCCGCCTCGGTGGCGTGGTAGCGCAAGAGGAGCACGTCGCGCGGGTCCACGACGGTGTCCGGGTCCAGCCGGCGCAGGCGGCCATCCGCCCCTCGCGCCACCACCGCCAGCTCCAGCGCGATGCGGCCCACCTGCCCCTTCACGCCAGGGGCCGTGGACTCGGTGCCCAGCTCCACACCCGAGTCCGTCCGCCGCAGCCGCGGCACCAGCACCACCGCGAGCAGGGCCGCGGCCACCGCTCCCGTGATGAGGCCCCAGCGCCGCGCATCTGGCGGGGGGGCCTTGAGCTGCTTGCGCACCCGCGCGAAGCCGACTTCATTCAGCCGCGGCGGTTCGGCCGGAGCCGGGGCCAGGGCGAGCAGCACGGCGTCGGTGTGCCCATCGAGGATGCCGGGGCCGGGGTGGGAAGCGAGGAATCCCTCACACACCTCACACGCGGTGGCCAGGTGCTCGCGGAAGTACACCTCCGCCTCTGGCTCTCGACGGGCAAGGGCGCTGAGCGCCTCGTCATCCAGGTGTCTCATGACCTCTCACTCCCACCGACCTGCGAGCACTCGTCGCAGCAACTCTCTTTTGATACGACCCCGGAAGCGCTCGAGTCTCATCGTGACGGCGCTTTTCCCAACGCCCAACCGCTCGGCAATCTCACGGGCCGACAGCTCTCCTTCGATATAGAAGAGCTGGACTGTTCGCTTCTCTTCTCCCTCGGGAAGCTCGTCGATGAGCTGGCGGACGGCGTCGATGTCCCGCTCGAGCTGGAGCGCCTCGGGGATGGCGGGGACACTCTCCGGCTCGGGGTCCGCGATGTCGTCTTCCAATCGCCTCAGGCTCGCCTTGCGCTCCAGCCGGGTCCTCGCCCGGTTCCGGGCGATGGACAACAGCCACGCCTCGAAGGCCGCCGCCTCCTTCAGGCGCGGAAGGGCGCGAAACGCCCGGACGAAGGTCTCCTGGATGACGTCCTCCACCTCATCGGAGTCCAGCGTCCCGAACCCCGCCATCAACCGTGCCACCTGAGGGCGAGTGTGCCGGTACAGCTCGCTGAAGGCAGAGGTCTCCCCACTCGCCGCGCGCCGCACCCACTCCGCCAGTCCCTCCGTGGAGCCCACCTGTTCCTCCAGACCCCCGGACCCGGCCGGTGGCCACGACTCTTTTTCCCCGGAGTTCCTCCCGCCTTCGCCGGGAAGCCGCCGGTGCGCCGTGCTTCCTACTGGCTCCCGGGGGGGCTTCGGGGAGAAGAATGGGGGCACGTCGTTTCAATTCCGCGAGGACCCCGCCATGCGCGTCATCAACTTCAACCCCGGCCCCGCTGGCCTGCCTCTCCCCGCCCTGGAGCGCGCCCGGGAGGAGCTGCTGGACTTCCAGGGCACGGGCATGTCCGTGATGGAGCATAGCCACCGGGGCAAGGAGTACGAGGCCGTCCACGACGAGGCCATCGCCCTGCTGACGAAGCTGGTGGACCTGCCATCCAGCCACCAGGTGCTCTTCCTCACGGGCGGGGCGTCGCAGCAGTTCGCCCAGGTGCCCATGAACTTCCTCACGCCCGACACGAGCGCGGACTACCTCATGACGGGCGTGTGGAGCGAGAAGGCCCTGGACGAGGCGAAGTACTACGGCAAGCCCCGCGTCGCGGCGACGACGGTGCAGCCGGACAAGCACTACACCCGCGTGCCTCGGCAGGACGAGCTGAAGCTGGACCCGAAGGCGGCCTACGTCCACATCACCACGAACAACACCATCTACGGCACGCAATGGCACACGTACCCGGACGTGGGCGCGGTGCCGCTGGTGGCGGACATGAGCTCCGACTTCCTGTGGAAGAAGATGGACCTGTCGCGCTTCGCCCTCAGCTACGCGGGCGCGCAGAAGAACCTGGGCCCCTCGGGCGTGACGATGGTGGTGGCGTCCAAGGACTTCATCGCGCGCGGGCGCAAGGACATCCCGAAAATCTTCCGCTACTCCATCCACGCGGAGAACAACTCGCTCTACAACACGCCCCCCACGCTGGCCATCTACCTGGTGCGCAACGTGCTCGCGTGGATGAAGGACGTGGGAGGCCTGGCGCAAATCGAGGCGTGGAACCGCCAGAAGGCGGACCTGTTGTACGGCGCGCTCGATACGTTCTCCGGCTTCTACCGGGCGCCAGTGGAGCGCGAGTCCCGCTCGGTGATGAATGTCGTGTTTCACCTGCCCACGCCGGAGCTGGACGCGGCCTTTGTCGCTGACGCAAAGCAGCAAGGAATGGTGGGGCTGAAGGGGCACCGCACGGCGGGCGGAATCCGGGTTTCCACGTACAACGCCGTGACTGTGGAGAATGTGCGCACCCTCGTCACCTTCATGGAACATTTCATGAAGACGCGCGGGTAGGCTGCGTCTCATCACACGGAACAACCATCACCCGGAGGTTTCATGAAAGCCACGCTGTCCGCCGTCGCGCTCTGCTTGATGTTCGCCACGCCTGCCTTCGCCAAGGAAGTGGCTGGAGTGAACTACCCTGAGACCACCAAGGTGGGGGACAAGGAGCTGAAGCTCAACGGAGTCGGCCTGCGCAAGAAGGTTGTCTTCAAGGTCTACACGGTGGGCCTGTACCTGGAGAATCCGTCGAAGGACGGCGCGGAGATTGTCGCGTCGGATCAAATCAAGCGCGTGCGCATGTACATGCTGCGTGATTTGGACAAGAAGACCATCACCGACGCCATCTCCGACGGCTTCAAGAAGAACGCGGGCGCGAAGCTCCCGGAGCTCAAGCCGAAGCTGGACACGTTCAATGCGGCCATCCCGGACCTGAAGAAGGGTGATGAGCTCATCCTGACCTACATCCCCGGCACGGGCACCCAGGTGCAGAGCACCAAGGGCGGCCAGGAGATTTCGGTGGAGGGCAAGGACTTCGCGGACTCGCTCTTCTCGGTGTGGCTGGGCAAGGACCCGGTGGATGGCGGCCTGAAGGACGGCATGCTCGGCAAGGACTGAGCACGTCCATGTCGTGAAGGGCCCGGGCGCTCCGTGTCTCGTCGAGAGGCGCGGGGCGCCTGCTGTTTTTGGAAGAGACCCGGCCGCTTTGAAATACGCGGGGGCGTGGAGCGTAGTAGGAACATGCCCGGCGTTACGGCGGCGATGCCGGGGCGGGTCTCCATCCGCCGGTCAGGAGGATGTCATCATGGGCATGGGATTGTGTGCGTGGCTGGTGCTGGGTGGGATCGCCGGCTGGTTGGCGAGCATCATCAAGGGCACGAACGCGAAGATGGGGATGTTCGCCAACATCGCGACGGGCATCGTCGGCTCGATGATTGGCGGCTGGGTGTTCAACCTCCTGGGCGGCCGAGGCGTGACGGGGTTCAACCTCTACTCGCTGGCGGTGGCCACGGTGGGCGCCGTCATCCTCATCAGCATCGTCCAGGCGATACGAAAGTAGCGTCTGTCAATCCCTCGGCCGCGACGCTAGAAGAGGCTGAGCTGCGGTGAGGGTGGGGGCTTGCGAGGAGGGCGCCGGAAGGTCTCCGGTGCCTCCTCGGTGATGTACGAGGCGCGCATGCCCACCCTGCGCGCCGTCGTCTCGAAGAGCCGGTGGATGGTCTGCGCGTAGAGCCCTTCGCCGCGCATGCGGTGCTTGAAGCGGGAGTCGTTGAGCTCTCCACCGCGTGTCTCCCGGATGCGATGCAGGACCCGTTCGGCGCGCAGGGGAAGCTTGGCGCGCAGCCGCTCCTCGAAGACCTCCTTCACGGGGCCGGGGAGGCGGACCAGGTTGTAGTGCGCGCGGGTGGCACCGGCCTCGCGGGCGGCGGTGAGCACGCGGTGGATGTCCTCGTCGTTGAGCCCGGGGATGATGGGCGCCACGGAGACGGCCACGTTGATTCCGGCCTCCGCGAGGCGGCGAATCGCGAGCAGCCTGCGCTGGGGTGAAGCCGCGTAGGGCTCCATCGCGCGCGCCAGCTCCGCCTTGTGGAAGGGGAGGCTGACGCTGACCCAGAGCCGGGCGTCGTGGGACAGGCGCTGGAGCACGTCGAGGTCCCGCTCGATGAGCACGCCCTTGGTGATGATGCCGACGGGGTTGCGGTACTCGGCGCAGACCTCCAGGCAGGCACGGGTGAGGCGCAGGGAGGCCTCCAGCGGTTGATAACAGTCGGTGACGCCGCTGAAGACCACCGTCTCGCCCTTCCACGAGGGGCGCTCGAAGTGGTCTCTCAAGAGCTCCGCGGCGCGGGGCTTCACCACCAGCCGGGTCTCGAAGTCGGTGCCCGCGCCGAAGTCCAGATATTGATGGGTGGGCCTCGCGTAGCAGTACGCACACGCGTGGAGACAGCCGCGATAGGGATTGACGCTCCAGCTGAAGCCCACGTCTGGACTGTCATTGTGCGAGACGACCTGTCGGCTGTGGTCCTCCCAGACCTCCAGCTTCGAGGGCGGGATTTCGTCCAGGTACTCGACTTCGGTGCTCGCCCAGGGGTTGGGCGGATTGTCGATGGGACGGGGCTTCACGCGAAGCAGCGTGCGACTGAAAGTCCGTTCAGTCAAGTGCTTGGTGGGCGGAGGGCCGTCCAGCTCGACACCGCCTCACCGGGTCATCCAGAAGAGCATCCCGTTGACGTCCGCGAAGCTCAGGTAGACGAGCCCCGCCCAAGGGGTTGCTGGCGTGTCGCGGAAGCCGAGTCCCAACCGGAGGCGCTCCTGGGCGAAGTCCGCGTACACCTCCGCGCCAAGTGCCCACTGCTCACGCCCCTGCTCGCGCCACCGTGCCTCCACGGTGGGCCCCGCCCCCACCGAGGCGAGTGAGGACACCGCGTAGGCCAGACTTGGCGTGAAGCTGCTCGAGACCCGGGGCCGGACTGAATCCTCCCAGCGGAGCTCGAGGGGGTTGAGACCCAGTCGCACGGTGAGGTCCGGGTTGGGATGGACCGTGGGCTCGAACCAGCTCAGCATCAGGCCCCGGTGGGCCACGTCGATGGAGGCCCGGTAGGGCACGAGGGTGAAGAGCCACGGTGTCACCTCGAACGTTCCGGAGGGGGTCTGGCCCAACGGGACGGAGGACGCATTGATGCGCAGCGGCTCTCGCAGGTCCGCCCCGCGGGTCGTCAACAGGCGGACGGCATTGAGGGCCGGACCGAACTCCCAGTCTGGCCGGGCTTCTGCCTGGATGGTGGCGATGCGGCTCGTGCTGTGTGTCACGAGCTCCCATGTCCAGCGAGTGGGGTCGGCGAGGAAGAGTCGCATCGACTCACTTCGCGGCAGGTACCTCGCCTTGACCAGCCCCTGGCTGAGTTCCTCCAGGTCCAGGTCCGCCGGGCACTCGCCGCGTGCTTTGGTGTCCTGGCAGAACGTGTTCTTCGACAACAGCACCTTGAGCACCTGGGAGACGGTGAAGGCGTCATCCCGAAGGAACTCATGTTTGGGCGCTGGAGGAAAGGCAGACATCCACGCCCATTCCTCGCGCGCCAGGACTCGTGGCAGGGCGTCCTTTCCAAGCACGGCCTCCAGTTCCCGCTTCGCCAGGGTCTCGAAGACGTGAGATGCGGGGCCGGACTCCGCCACGCCCAGTTTGCCCGTGATGAACTTCAGCTTCGCGCCGATGCAGTGCTGCCGGGACTCCACCTCGTCATCCCAGACCTCGGCGTTGTACGGGTCCTGCTCGGTACAGAAGTTCTCCGCGAGCTGGTGCGCGGCCTCATAGATGCCGATGTAGTAATCCGTCATCCGCAGTGGCTCGTCGAGGAACGCCCCGAAGTTGAAGAGCTGGGCGGATGCGAGTGGGGAGAAGCGACTGGAGACCACCATCGAGCGGTCTTGCTTCAGCTTCGCGAGGGCTTCCGCTTCCTTCTTCCGCAAGGCCAGGGGCTCTTTCAGCGGCGAGAAGGGCCCCGTGCCACGCGAGCCCGCGCAGGGAAGGACCTGGCCCAGCGTCGCGGTGACCGCGAGCAGGGCCTGACGCAACTGCTGCAGCTCTTCTGGAGTGGCACGGCCGTAGTCGGAGCGGTTGAGCTCCTCGGCCAGGAAGCCCTGGGCGAGCGCCGCCAATCCCAGCCGTTGGGAGACCTCCAGGGATTCCGCCGCGGAGAGGGGAGCGGCCCTCCCGCACATGGCGCCGCTCTGGGTGAGCATGTCTCGCAGACCCAGGGCCGCGGTGACCAGCGAGGAGAAGGGGACCGGTTTTTCGCTGTCGACCTTTTTCGGGTCGACCGTCGACAAGCATGTCTGCGTCGAAGGCTCCGGTGCCGGCTTCGCCAGGCATTGGGTGAGCCGCCAGCCGAATGCATGCCGCTCCTTGCCCGTGGGCGCGGTCTGGACGGAGGGACTGCCCGCGAGTCGGGCCAGATGAGACAACCAGTCCGCCGTGCGTCGAGCGTGGCTGCGCAGCGTCTGGTTCCATCCCTTGTTCTGGATGGAGGTTTGCAGTTGGAAGCTCCGCGCGGTGCCGACGGCGCTGAAGATGAAGGCAATCTGCTTGCCGAGGTCCGGAACCTCCTTGGTTTTGACTCCAGAAGGAGAGGCGGGATGCCGCCGGAAGTCTGGGTCCACGAAGAGGTAGGTGAGGGGGCGCAACGGATTGGGCTCTGTGGCGGGCCGTTGTGTGAGGAATTGCTCCGCTTGCTGCAGCGCCACGCCCACAGGGGCATTGTCGAAGACACCCCCATCGAAGAAGTCCTGGCTGCACACCTGGAGCGGCGGGATGAGCGTTCCCGGAGCCGCCGCTTCCCTGAGGCCCGCGGCAATCTCTTCACAGGCCGGGTCCGAGACGGAAGAGGGGGCAAGTGGCGCGCCGGTCGAGCAGCTCGGTGCGCAATACGACAGGCGCACGGGGCCAAAGGCAAACGGAAACGCGCTGGAGGCCTCGATGGTCTTGATGACGGCGTCGGCATCCACCGAAGCGGGGCTCTTCAGCGGTGGCTCGAGCCCGGACCGGGTGTGTCGTCTCTTCGGGGGAGCGGAGGACTCGGCGGGCGACCTGAGTGTCTGGGTGAGGTACACGAGTGCGTCATTCGAGCGCTCCCCTGACAGGAATTGATTGCGGATGTGTGCGTTCCCTTCGGAGTCGATCTCCAGCTTCCAGAGGATGCTGAAGCTCTGGCGAGGGATTCGCAGTCCCGCCTCCTCGATGGTCTCGGGCACCGCCCGGGTGACGGTGATGCCCAGGGGAACCTCACACGGGTATCGGTACCGTGGTCCCGCAGCAGGGCCCTTCCGAGAGTCGAGCTTGAGATGGAAGGACTCGATGACAGGTTTGAAGGCCTGGCGGGCGAGCAGTCCGTCCGTGGATTCATAGCGCGGACCGACGTAGGAGAATGGCGTCGCCTCGGATGCGGGGAAGAGCGTATCGAAGCCCACGGGGGCCCACGTGCGCCGGAAGTCGTTCTTGTCGATGGTGTCGATGCGGCCTGGGTATTTCTCGTTCGCGCACCAGGCGAGTGCGACCAGGAGGGCATTGATGCTGCCGGCCGAGGCACCTGTCGCCGTCACCAGTTGGGGATGGCGCTCGGAGAGGTCTGTCCGGGTTTCTTCTTCAATCGCCCGGAGGTAGCGCACCAGGGCCCACGAGAGCCCGGCTTCGTAGGCGCCCAGGCTGACGCCGCCGCTGATGGTCAGGGCGAAGGGCTCTGCCTCCCGCCGGGGAGGTGCGGGCGGAGATGCGTCGACGGTGGGGGCGGTCAGGGGCAGCGAGCTCAGCAGCAGCGATAGCGGGAGGAGCGCCATGGCGGCCCGGAGCTTACGCCCGCGGGATGCCTCCTCGGCGACTGGGTCCTGGACGACAGCATGGGCTCACGGCGAGCCACGCATCCGTTGGCACCGGCGGCCTGGGGCTTGGGAAGCTCGGGGGCGGGAAACGAAACCGGGGGCCTCGTGTGAGCGAGGCCCCCGGTGACTGCCTATTGGCTTCCCTCCGCGAGGGATGGGCGGCGGGAGGTCAGCAGCCGGACGGGACGGCGAAGCCGTTGCGCACCGTGGTGATGTCGTCCGGGCTCAGGGTGTATGCATCGGTGCCCATGCCGTACGTGGCGAAGGCCCTCCACAGACGGCACACGTCCTCGCCGTTGTGCAGGGTGGTGGCCGCGCTGATGATTCCGTCGCGCACCATCAGGAAGGACGGCCGGCAGCCCGTGCGCTTCAGGCCTTCGGTGAAGTACAGCATCATGCGCTGGTTACCGGCGTTGCCCGTGGCGTTGTAGAGGTTGCTGTCGAAGCCCCACTGGGTGACGAGCGCCCAGTACGCCTCCCACATGCCCTGGGCGAACACGGAGCCCACGCCGTGCGGGGCGACCATGTTGTTCAGGCTCTGGTACGTCCAGGTGTTGCGCGTCGAGTCCATCGTGTACGGCTGGCCGCGGATGCCGGTGCCGTTGGTGGCCTGGTTCAGCGCGTACGTGCCCATGCCGCGAATCGTGTTGGCGGTGTGGGTGGAGCGCGCCGTGTAGAACAGGGAGAGGAAGTCGCTGATGCCCTCGCCCGGCTGCTGACGGTTGGTGAGGCACGAGACGTTGCTGGGGCCACCGACGAGGCGGTTGGAGATGCCGTGGCCGTACTCGTGGACGATGATGCCGGTGTCGAGGTCACCGTCCTTGTCCGGGGTGGGCGCCGTCCAGATGTACATCTGCATGCGCGGGCGGCTGCCGTCCGCGGGCGTGGAGAAGTTGGCGTTGTTGGTGCCGCTGCCGTCCTGGGCCTCGGCCTGGACGTAGTCGTTGCCCACGCCGCCACGGCCGTAGTTGTTCTGCTGGAAGTTGCCGCCCGCCTCGTTGAAGCCGTACTGGTAGTGGACGTCGTGGATGATGTTGTTCCAGTAGAAGAGATTGGTGACGGCGGCCGGGATGTACGCGGAGGGCGCGGACGAGAGGCTGATGGGGAAGACGCAATTGATGGCCGCGCCGCAGTTCGGCTCGCCGGTGGTAGGCGGCGCGTTGTTGGCGTCGCGGTCTTCGTACGCGTGGACGTTGTTGCCGCGAGGCGTGGTGTACTCCGCGCCGGCGACGCCGTTGGTGTCGTGCCAGCCGTACGGGGACGCCGTGGTGTTGGCGGGGTTGGTGAGTGTGGTCCGGCCGTCCGAGGGCGGCAGAGGGGACACGTGGTTGGGGCTCTCCGCGGGCGCGGCGTAGACCTGATAGGAATCCGCGGCCACCCAGTCGAAGCGCGTCAACACCTCGCCCGAGCCGGCGTCCACCGTCACGTCGTAGTCGTGCTGCGAGTCCAGGGTGGAGACCTGGAAGTGCCACACCAGGCGCGCCTCGCCCCGGCGCATGGGAAGCACCGCGAGCTCCGCGACGATGGGCTCGCGCGACAGGCCCTCCACCTCCACGGCCGTGCGACGCTTCGCGCCGGGCTCCGCCTTCAGGGAGCGGGGTGCTTCCGCGAGGCGCAGGCCCAGGTGTTTGGCGAGCCCCGCCACGGCCTCACCCGCGCTCAGCCGAGGCTCCACGCCAGCGATGGAGGCGTCCATCGAGGGGAGGAAGTCGCTGTGGACGCCCAGCACGCTGCCGTCCTTGCCCACGTTGAGCTGCAACTGGGCATTGTAGACGGGGAGGCCCTTGTAGGTCTGTCGCAGATACAGATGAGTGGCGCCGCTGACGTCCGAGTAGACGCGGTCGGTGACCTCGAAGCTGGCCAGGTCGCTCAGCTCCAGGCCGAGCGCGGCGTGGTGCTTCTGGACGAAGGCCAGGCCAATGGCCAAGGGGTCACCGCTGCTGGGGCCGGAGAGCGCGCCCACGGGGTTGGAGAGCGAGCGGACCGTGCCGCTGCGCTCGTCCAGCTCCACCCGCAGCTCCGGGATGCTCTGGCGCAGCAGCTCCACGCGCGCCTTCTGGGCGGAGGAGAAGCCGAAGCGCGCCTGCGCGTTGTATGAGGCGCGCGCGTCGAAATGGCGCTCGCCGCCGGACTCCGGCGCCACCGCCAGCGCCGTGGACCCCGTGAGGGTCGCCGTGAAGACCACCGCCTGGAACAGCCGCCTTCGGTATGCACCTACGGACATGTCGTGCTCCTGCGCTGCGGGTGAGCCCCCCTGGGGGAGGGCGGTACTGGGAGTGTGAGAAAGCACGCATTTGCCGTTAAGATCAAGTAATCAAGAAATATATGAAAAATCTGATTAAACTGAAGATATGGAGTGCCGGATGACGCGGGGCGTGGTGGGTTTGGAGAGGGGAATGTGTCGAGTTGTTCCGAGGGGAGAGGCGCGAGTGGGGCGCGAAGTTCTCCAGCAATTTGAGGGTGTTCGTCGGGCTCGGGGGAGGAAGGGCCGCGGCAACGTCCTTGACGCTCACGGAGGCCTGCGGTACATCCCACCTCGTCGCTCGCGGTGGTAGCTCAGTTGGTAGAGCACGAGCTTCCCAAGCTCGGGGTCGAGGGTTCGAATCCCTTCCGCCGCTCTCGAAGGCCGGTGTTCCCGCAGGGGAGCACCGGCCTTCTTGCTTTCGAGCCGAGGCCACGGGTTCAAGTCCCGTACTCCTTGGTCGCGGTAGCCTCGTTCCTTCCGAGTCGTGGGCGCTCGGAATGCGCGTCCTGCTCAACTTCTCCACCACACTCCCCCGTGTCTTCGGTGCGAGGGCCGCGTGTTGGGATGCGTGGCGGATAGGAGCAAACAGGTGGCTGATACGCGCAAGCGCGCCAGCCACCATGAGCGCATCTTCCTTCTCGTTCGACGGGGCTTTCGCCTGCCCGGCCTTTCAACACGAGGATGCTGACGATGCGCTTCTCCGAGATGAAGTCCGTGGTGTTGTTGCTAGGGGCGTTGTTGGGACTGGGTTGTGCGGGAACGAAGTCGAGCCTGGGAGACGCGCGGCTCGAGCGATACACGAGTGACGCGAGCGGCTTCGACACTCACTCATTCTTCGTCGACACGGGCGCGGAGGTGGTGGTGTTCGACGCGCAGTTCACGGAGGCTGAGGCGAACAAGTTGCTCGCGCACATCCGCGCGAGGACGGAGCACCCCATCCGCTACGTGGTCATCACGCACCCCAACCCGGACAAGTTCAACGGCGCGGCGGTGTTCCAACGCGCGGGAGCGCGAGTGGTCGCGAGCGAGGCCACCGCCGCCGCGATTCCCGCCGTGCACGCGTACAAGAAATTCTATTGGGTGAACGTCGCGAAGGCCTTCACCGAGGAGACCTATCCCGCGCAAGCCACGGTGGATGTCACCTTCTCGGGGACGTACTCACTGCCGCTGGAAGGGCGCGCGAAGGTGGAGTTGACGGAGCTGAAGCACTCGGGTGTCACCGTGACGCAGACGGTGGCTTACGTCCCGTCAAACGAGGCGCTCATCGTCGGCGACCTGGTGCACCACGGCGCGCATGCGTGGCTGGAGGGGGGCGTCCGTGAGGGCAAGGTCGTGCCGGACCTGACGTCATGGAAGGCGGCCCTGCAGGAGCTGTCCGCATGGCCGCGTGCCACCGTGCATGGTGGGCGGGGTGACAGTGCTCCAGTGGCGGAGGCGATTGCCGCGCAGCAACGCTATCTGGATGGGATGGTGACGCTGGTGGAGGCGTACGCGGCGGAGCTGGGCGCGCGCAAGTCCGAGCTGTGTGGTGAGCAGGCCTCGGCGCACTACGCGCAACTGGAGAAGCGCGCGGCGGCGCTGTTCCCGGACCGCGCGCTGCCGTACCTGGTCGGCTACGGCGTGTATGGGCTGGTCAACCGCGTCGCTTGCGGCGAGTAGGTGAGGGGAGTGCGACGGTGTCTCGCGCCACGCGTTGACGGAAGTCGCGGGGCCGCTCGCCCGTGAAGGCGGTGAAGGCGTGGGTGAAGGCCGCGAGGCTCTCGAAGCCCACCGCGTAGGCCGTCTGAGTGACTCGGGCGCCATCCTCCGCGAGCAGCTCCATGGCTCGCAGCATTCGGGCGTCATGGAGGAAGCGGCGCCAGGTGGTTCGGGCCTCGTCCTCGAAGCGCCGGGCGAGGGTGCGCTGAGACAGGCGCGCGGCCCTCGCCGCCCCCGCGACGGTGACGGGGCCGCCAAGGTGGGCCAGGGTGTAGGCCATGGCGCGCTCCAGTTCGGGCGTACGGGCGCGCGGCAGCTTCCAATCACGAGGCTCCGCGCTCCACTCGGACAGCAGATGCGCGAGTGTGGCGAAGAAGCTCTCCGCCACCTTGTCGCGTGGCGAGCGCTCGGGGCCCCAGCGGATGGAATAGAGGAGCATCTCTCGCGCGAGAGGCGGCAGGACGAAGACGCGGCAGTCGCCCTGGGGCGCGGTGGGGACGCGCGAAGGCTCCAGGTAGACGGTGCAGAGGGTCGCGCCCTGGGTGGTGCGGACGCGGTGTCGGGTCCCGGCGGCAATCCACGCGGCTCGCTGCGGAGGCAGGAGCCACTGCGCTTCAGCGACCTCGAGATGGAGCGCGCCGCTCGCGGCGTAGAGGAGCTGGTGGCGACGGTGGGTGTGCCACGCGGATGTGAACGGTGACAGCGTGTCGGTGAGGCAGAAGGCAGAGGCGGGCGCCGAGTCCACGTCCACCAGGGGTCTGGGCACGACTCCTCCGTCCTCGGGCACGGCGTCGCGGGAGCCGCACCCAACCTGGGCATACGGTACACGCTTCTCTCGGGTGTGAGCGGAGCTGCGGGCGTACGGAGGGGGCTTGTTCCAGGTGCCACTTGGAAACAAGAAAGCCCCAGGTCCACTGAGGACCCGGGGCCTTCTGTCGCATCACCGGTGTGGGCCGGGAGCTACATGATGGGCATGAAGACCTTGAAGCCGCTGCGGCCGTTGTTCGTCGTGTTGCGCTCGATGAAGTCGCTCGCGGACGTGTGGCCGTCACCGGTGGTGATGGCGGTGTGGCCGTAGATGCTGCCCAGGCGCGTGGAGGTGCTCTCCCACGTGAGGACGAGGCCCGGAATCTTCAGCGCCTCCTCCAGGCTCATGTTGACCTGCTTGAACTTGTCGCGCGGCAGGTTGTTGTCGATCTGGTTGCCGTTGCCCGACACGCCGATGCCCAGCGCGTTGCGGATGGCTCGGCTCACGCCCGTGGCGCAGAGACCCTGGCTGTTGTAGCCGCCCATGCCCATCGCCGCCTGGCGAGCCGCCTCGGCCAGCCGACGCATCGCGGGCGACGCGTTGCTCGGACCCGCGCCCGTCGGACCTCCCACATCCTCTCCACCCCCGACCGGGCTGCGGCCACCGCGCAGGCCCTGGCGGCTCCCACTCGGCTGGAAGGAATCCTTCGAGGAGTGACCCACCTTCAGCTTGTCGCCCGTGAAGATGAGGTCGCGGTTCGCGATGTTGTTGTCGCGGACCAGTTGGTCGACCGTGGTGCCAAAGCGCGCCGCCAACTTCGTGAGCGTGTCGCCCTTCTGGATGACGTAATCCCCGTCCTTGACAGTGGGGCGGCGGTGGTTCCGAGTGGTCGAGAGGTAGTTGGTCATAAAAGCTCCTGCCCTATTTTCTGGGCTCTACCCGCGGAGTTGCTGCCTGACGTGAGATTTCCTGCTTGTTTACAAAACTGTGAGAATTCTCCCCGGGCTGTACGGCTCGGAGCCAGGGCCCACGGGCGCGCCGGGGGCCTGTCCCCGTCGTCGTCAGACGAGGGGATGCCCCCCATCCACGCGGAGCACGTCGCCGGTGGTGAAGCCGTTGCTCATCAGGAACACGGCCGCGTGGCCCACGTCAGCGGCCGTGCCGATGCGGCCCACGGGGAGCCGTCGGGCTTGCTGTTCGAAGCGCTGGGCCTTGGCGTCGCCCGCGAGCGAGTCCCAGATGGGGGTATCAATCCATCCGGGTGACAGGGCATTCACCCGGACCGGCGCCAGCTCCAGGGCGAACGCCCGTATGGCGGACTCGATGCCGCCGTTCACGGCCGCGATGACGGAGCCATTCGGAGATGGGCGGACCGAGGCGATTCCCGTGGTGAATGTGAGCGAGCCACCGGGCTGAATCCGCGCGTGCTTCGCCACATGGAAGACGGCCATGAGCTTCGAGTCGATGACGCGACGCGCAAGGGCGAAGTCCATCTGTCGGATGGGGAGGTAGTGCGCCTCCACCGTCGTGACGACCACGTGGTTCACGGGGGCGAGCTCTTCGAAGAGCCGGCGCAGGTCGTCCTCCTGGGTCGCATCGGCTGTGTGGGTCCGCACTCTGCGCGGGTCTCCCAATCCCGCCGCGGCACGCGCGAGCTTCTCGGAGGAGCGGCTCACCAGCGTCACCGAGGCACCTTGCTCGAGCGCCGCCCTGGCCACGCCGAGTCCGATGCCCGAGGAGCCACCCACCACCACGACATGTTGTTGTTCGAGGGTCATGCCCCATGACTAGCGAATGGGGATGGTTGCAACCATGAGACGATGTGAAAGGCTCCATCCCATGGGTGGAATGATGGAGAGCGAGAACCTGCGCATCTTCGTGGCCGTGGCCCGCCAGCTGAGCTTCGGGGAGGCCGCGAAGCGCTTGGGCATTCCCGTGAGTACGGTGAGTCGCCGGGTGGCGTTGTTGGAAGAGCAGCTGGGGACACGGCTGCTTCAGCGCACGTCGCGGCGCGTGGGCCTCACCCTCGAGGGGAGCCGGCTGTTGCTGCGAGCAGGGCCTCTCTTGGACCAGCTGAGCGAGGTGCTCGACGAGGCGGTGGACCGGGAGGAGGAGCCCGCGGGCAAGCTGCGGGTCACCGCGCCTGTGACGTCCGGAGCCCAGCGGCTTGCTCCGCTGCTCTTCTCCTTTGCCGCGCAGCACCCGCGCGTGGACGTGG
Organism: Myxococcus stipitatus; assembly: GCF_037414475.1. Next base: position 7,805,178 of record NZ_CP147913.1, read on the forward strand.
AGCTGGTGCTCACCAATGCCCTGGTGGACCTGGTGGAGGAGGGCTTCGACCTCGCGTTCCGCGTGGGCCCCATCCGGGACGCGGAGCTGGTGGCGAGGCGGCTGTGGAGCATCGAGTCGGTGCTCGCGGCCTCTCCGCGCTTCGTGCGCGAGCACTTGAAGGGACGCCCGCAGGTGACCTGTGCGGCGCTCGAGAATGTGCCGGCCATCCTGACGCAGCCGCGTGGCGTGTGGCGCCTGCGCCGCCGAGACGGCGGAGTGGACGAGGTGAGGCCCCGCCATGTCCGTGCCGTGGTGAATGACCCGAGAGTGGCCATGAACGCCGCCCTGGAGGGGCTGGGCGTGGTCAGCGTGCCCAGGGAGATGGCGGACTCGCAAGGCCAGGCGCTCGTGCCCATCTCCGTGAAGGGGCGAATGCTCGAACCCCGGGAGGTCTTCGCCGTGTATCCCTCACGACGGCAGCTCTCCACGCGGGCGCGCCGGGCACTCGACTGGGTGATGGAACATGGCTGAGAGGGATTGAAGCTGGACCCACTGCATTCCAGGCACACTCCCTCTCAGCCAGACTCCTGCGTCATCGGTCGCGGCCGGAGTCGTTCGTCATCGTCAACGCGCCCTTACGGACTGACGGAGAAGCTCCCCGCCCAGGCCCCATAGGAGATCGTGGTGATGCCGTTGCGAGTGCTGCCCGTGTAGCTGCTCTGTCCCGGACGGATGGTGACCACCATCGTCCCACCGGAGGTGGGAATCGCCCCCGCGTGCACTCCGGCCGCGCAGGCGTTCGAGTCGTCGGTGTAGAGGTCCGTCCCCCAGACAGTGCCCCCACTCACGGCGGGGCAGCTGCACCGGATCTGCGTCCCGTTCTGCCCTCGGTAGGACGTGAAGTTGTAGGTCGAGCAGGCCGAGACCGTAGGCGTCAGGCCCGACACGGTGAAGCTCCCAGCCCAGGCGCCATAGGCGCGCGTGGTGATGCCATTGCGGGTGCTCCCCGTGTAGCTGCTCTGCCCCGGCTGGATGGTGACAATCACCGTGCCGCCAGTGGCGGGAATCGCCCCCGCATGCACCCCCGCGTCGCAGACGCTCGAGTCATCCGTGTAGAGGTCCGTCCCCCAGACCGCTCCACCCGTCGCGGAGTCGCAAGTGCAGCGAATCTCCGTCCCGTTCTGCCCTCGGTAGGCCGGGAAGCTGTAGGTCGAACAGGCCGCGACGCCCGTCGTGCCATAGAGCGCGTTCAGCGCGGTGATATCCGAACCCGTCCACTCGCCGGTTTCGGAGTCCCGGAAGCAGGAGTTCATGATCGACCCGCCGACGACGGCCGTGGTGGGAGTCCCAGGGATGTGGATGGCACCGACGCCCGCGTCACCCTCGTCGCCGCCGACATTGCAGCTGATGCTGCGGTTGTAATAGTCCGAGTGACGGAACCCGATGGCATGACCCAGTTCATGGGTGATGACGTGCTCATTCACGTCCGCGCTGTAGCTGTTCAAGCCCGTGCCGATGTTGATGATTCCATAGGGCACGCCACCTGACGGAAACCCCGCGGACCCACCCGTGCCCGCCATGGTCTGCGCGGTGATGTTGGCGGTGCAGCCGGTGCTCGGTCCACGCGCGAACGTCAGACGCAGTCCTCGCTCGTTGTAGTTGGCGATGGCCAGGTCGAGCCCCTGGCTCAGCAGGGGGTAGGTGTTGAAATCGGCGGTGGGATTGACGCAAATCTTGGTCACCCCCGTGCCGACCTGGTTGGTCGTGCGGTACTGCTCCTCACTGCTCGGAGGGGCCTGAAGCATCTCACGCGACGCCTCGAGCGTGACGTGAGCGTCACGGCCGACGTACACGTCGCCGTTTGCGACCAGGATGTCATTGGCGGGGAAGCCGGCTTGGAGCAGGTTGGAGACAATCTCGTCATTCACTGCCTGCTCTGCCAGTGGGTCACCCCCACAACCCGCCAGCAATGTGCCACAGGTGACCGCGAGGACGGCTGTCTTCTTGAACATGGTGTCTCCGAGTCCGTGACTGCGAGGATGACGTCACCGGCCTGGGATTCCACCGGCCGCGTGACGCCCCGCGAGCATCCTCTCGGAGGGATGGCAGGACAAAGGGGCAAACCCACCCGACTTGATTTCAATGTCTGTCCTCGGACACACGGCCGTTTCGTCTCCGGCGCCTCTGTCCTCCCATGCAGGGGGCGACGGGATGCACGGATGAGAGTCAGGCTTTACCCTGTCACGGTTGGCTGCCGGCCCTCTTGACGGCGCATCAACTCCTCTCCCACGACGCGCAGGTGAGCGAGCAGTCCCCGGGTCTCTGTCTCGGTGGTGCGGTGATTGACCAGACACGCTCGAAGCGCGGTGCGCCCATGGAGCTTCGTTCCCGTCAGGAAGTAAGCCCCGCGCCGCTCGCACTCCTCGAGGAGCCGGTCATTCAGCAGGTCCAGCGCATCGTCACTCATCGACGGCCGAGATGCAGGCCTGTAACGGAAACAGACGATGGACAGCGGGACCGGCGCCATCCGCTCGAAGTCGGGGGACGCGTCAATCTCCGCCGCGAGCTGGCGCATGAGGCGCACGTTGTCCTCGATGACGGCCATGAGCTTGCGGCTTCCGTGGACCTGGAACTGCATCCACACCTTGAGTGCCCTGAAGCCGCGCGACAGCTGGAAGGTGTGGCCCATCCAGTCCCAGCGCTCGTCGCTGTCGCTCTTCGCCTTCAGGTAGGGCGCGGCGTAGCTGAAGGCATGGCGGAGGCTGGCCCAATCGCGCACCAGCGCGCAGCCCGCGTCGAACGGCACCTGGAGCCACTTGTGTGGGTCCAGCGCGACGGAGTCCGCCCGCTCCAGGCCCCGGAACAGCTCCCGCGTGAGGCCCACCGAGGCCGCCGCGGCGCCATAGGCTCCGTCCACGTGGAACCAGAGTCCGTGGCGCGAGGCCACGTCCGCCAGCGCGTCGAGGTCGTCCACGCTGCCGGTGTTGACGGTCCCCGCGCTGCCCACGATGCAGAACGGCTGCATGCCCGCGTCCAGGTCCTGGCGGATGCGCTCCTCCAGCTTCGCCACGTCGACCCGGAACTGTGCGTCGACGGGGATGCGCCGCAGGTTCCGACTCCCGATGCCGAGCATCTCCACCGACTTGGTGACACAGGAGTGTGTCTCCGTGGAGGCGTAGAGCGTCAGGGGCCGCTCGAGCCGGCATCCCTCTTCACGCACTCCGGGCGCCTTCACATCCCGAGCGACGCGGAGGCAGTAGAGGTTCGCCTCGCTGCCTCCGCTCACCAACGCGCCTCCCGCGTCTTCGCGATAGCCGATGAACGCGGCCAGCCAGCGGATGACCGCGCGCTCGACCTCCGCCGCCGATGAGGCGAGATGCCACTTGGCGGAGTTCACGTTCAATGCGGCGCAGAGCAGCTCCGAGAGGATGCCCACCTGGCTTCCGCCGGACATCACATAGGCGAAGAACCGGGAGCTGATGTTGAGGGTGGAGTGCTCGAAGATGAAGGGGATGTCCGAGGCGAGGACCTCCTCGGGCTCGCGTCCCTCCACGGGCAAGGGCTGGGTGAACCGGTCCGCGATGTGCTGGGGCGTGCTCGCGTGGATGACCCGCCGCTCACCGAGCGTCTCGTAGAGCGACAGCACCTGCTCACACGAGCGCTCCAGCAGCTTGCGGAATCGTTGCGGGTCGACGTCGAGAGTCATGGGGCCTCCAGGAAGTGAACGAAGAGCCGCCAAGGTAGTGCCGCGCCTTGAGTGGATACAGATGCAGAAATCCGAATCCCATGGGATACAGTTTTCCTCGCCCATGCCCTCGAAGAAATACGAACAGCTGGCGGCCGAGCTCGAGCTGCGAATCTCCACCCATCAGGTGAAGCCGGGGGAGCGATTGAGCTCGGTTCGAGAGCTGGGGCGGATGAAGCGGGTGGGCGTCAACACGGTGGTCCGCGCCCTCGAGATTCTCGAGGACAAGGGTCTCATCGTGTCGAAGCCGCAGTCGGGTTTCTATGTGCTGGGGCCGCGGGTTCCCTCCAGCGTGACGCAGCCCCGGATGCGCCTGTCGCTTCCCCGGGAAGTGGCGGTCCCGGAGCTGGTCTCCACCCTCTTCGAGTCCGCGAGGCATCGGGACCTGCTCCCCTTGGGCGCCGCGTGCCTGGCCCCCGAGCTCTATCCGTGCGAATCCATCAACCGAATCACCCGGCGCGTGGTCCGTGAGCAGCCTCGGTTGGTGGGGACCTACGAGTTGCCTCCGGGAAACTTCGAGTACCTGCGACAGCTCTCACGCCGGCTGGAGCGGTTCGGCACCTTCGTGCCGCCCTCGGAGTTGGTGGCCACCCAGGGCGCGATGGAGTCGCTCGGGCTTGCGCTGCGTGCGACCTGCGCTCCTGGGGACACCGTGCTCATCGAGTCCCCGCAGTACTTCGGCATCCTCCAGGCGCTCCAGCAGTTGCGCCTCAAGGTCGTGGAGCTCCCCACGCATCCCGTCGAAGGGGTCTCACTGGAGCAGGTGGAGCAGGCCCTTCAGCGCCACGACATCTCGGCGGGCCTCTTCACGCCCAACTTCAGCAATCCCCTGGGCTCGTTGATGAGCGATGAGAAGAAGGCCGCGCTCGTCGAACTCTTCGCCCGGCTCGACATCCCCCTCATCGAAGATGACATCTACGCGGACCTGTCATTCCAGGGGCTGCGGCCCAGGCCGTTGAAGGCCTGGGATAGGCGGGGGAACGTCCTCACCTGTGCCTCCTTCTCCAAGACCATCTCTCCCGGGCTCAAGGTGGGGTGGCTCGCGCCGGGCCGTTATCTGGAGAAGGTCAAGGCGCTCCACGTCGCCTCGACGATGGGCTGTGGTTCCTTGTCGCAACAGGTGATGGCCCGCTACCTGGCGACCAAGGAGTACGAGCGGCATCTCGCGGAGCTGCGGCTGCATTGCTCGGTGCAGGTGGAGCGCATCTCGCGTCACGTCTTGAGCCACTTCCCCGAGGGCACCCGGACCACGACTCCCCAGGGTGGTTTCGTGCTCTGGGTGGAGCTCCCCAAGCGCGTGGACTCCGTGGAGCTGTACCGACGGGCGCTGGAGGACGGCATCTCCACCTCACCGGGGACCTTGTTCTCGACCCGCGAGCGATACCGCAACTATCTCCGCATCAACTGCGGGAACCGTTGGACGGAGACGCTCGAGCAGGGCTTGTCCAGGCTGGCACGGCTGGCGACCACGCTCTCTCGCTCGCCCTGACTCGGGGGCGGATGCGGCGAGTTCCGTTGCCTATTCGAACGCGGATTGCGCCGCGGGGTGAAACGGCACGGCCAGCGAATCGTGTAGCTCTTGGGCCCCGCGGAAGTGTCGAGGATGGGGCCGGCTCGGTGTGCCTGTGTCGGGGCCTCTCGCACGGGCTCGACGGACGAACACGAGGAGACACGATGAGCGGAATGATGCGCGGTATCGCGAACCTGTCGGGCCTGGTGGGGGTGGTGGGAGCCCTGGTGAGTGGCTCGGCGTCAGCGGCGTGCTGGTCGTGGCCTTCCAGTCCGACCTTCGACATCCGGTGGGCGGTGGGGATGGACAGTGCATCCGCCGACGACGATGCCTCCCTGCTGACCGACAATGGACTGCTGCGCTTCTTCTTTCCGACCAAATGCTCGGGGACCTATGGCTGCGACATCGTCGAGTATTCCATCCAGTGGTACACCGGCTCGTGGCAGTCCTTCACGCCCGGCATGAACGACGCGGACCCGATGGGCTATTCGCGCCGCGCCTGGGCGTACTTCTACGACCACAACTTCCGAGCCACCGTCTGTAACTGAGGACGCGCGGCGTCACTCGGGATAGGTCGACTTCGCGCTCTCCTTCGTCTCCTCCGCGCGCCGCCGCTCGTCGCGCTCGCGTTCGTACTCTTCCTGACGCTGGCGAGCCTCCTGCGCCTTGCGCGGGTACTCCGCGACGATGAGGGGCGCGAACTGCTCCAGGGCCGCCTTGAGCGCGGGAAAGGGCACCTCGTCCTTGTCGACGAGGATGCTCCATTCCGAGGAGGTCGAACCTCGGCTCATCTCGAAGCTCACGTTCTTGCTCGCCCACTCGGTCGAGACCGGGACGAAGATGGTGCGGCTTGAGTTGCCCGAGCAGCCCCGGACCAGCACGGAGTCCGGATACTTGCGCCGGCCCTTGCCATCCACCTGGCGGTAGAGGATTTCGCAGGACTCGAGTGGCCGGAGCTGCTCCTGGATGGTGGCGAGCTCGGAGAGGTGTCCCACGTCCGAGGTGCGCAGGAATCCGCCCTTCTGCATTCCGATGACCACGAACCCCAGGGCCAGGCCCGCGGCAACCGTGGCGGACATGAAGGCAATCACCGTCGTGCCGGAGTGCTTGTTTCCTGGCGGCGGTGGAGGAGACTCGAGTTCGGACGCGGGAGCCGTGGCGGGTTGCGCGGCGGCGAAGCCTCGGAACAGAGCGCTCGCGTTGTAACCGACGAGGAAGGCCGCGACCCAGGAGACGACGCGCAGCAGGTCCAGCGTGGGTGTGAAGGGCAACACGTCGTTCACCTGAAGCCACGCGAGTGTCTTCGGGGCAAACACGACGCTGGTGGCCATCATCAGCCCCATCGACGTCATGACGCTCACGAGCGCCGAGGGCACGGCGAACGACGACGACGCCAGCTTCGCGAGGGACTCCACCCGGCCTGTGACCCGCTTCAGTACCCAGCGGCCGGTGAAGAATCCCACCAACAAGGGAAGCCACAGCAACAGCAGCGCGCCGACCATCGTCCCCGGAGAGGTGTTCATCCCGAAACCATGCTCCAGGTGTCACCCGGTTCCCAAGAGGGATTTCGCCTCGGGCGGCCCCTGGGACCCGGAAGTCGCGCCGGTTGTGCGTCGGCTACTCCCAGCGGGCTTCGTAGGGGTTGTATCGGCACCGCGCGGGCTTGGAGAGGGGCTGTTCGGGGTCTTGGAGGTACGCCCGGCAGTCCTGACAGATGTAGCGGAACTCGCAGTCCTGGCAGACCAGGACCTGGTCCTTGGTGGTCTTCCAGGCGCGTTGGAAGTCCTCGTGTCCCACCACCGAGGCCAGCCGCGTGCTGCGGGTGTCTCCGAAGGAGCGGCGCATCGACGGGCAGTTCTTGATGCGGCCTCGCGTGTCGATTCCCACCTTCCGGTTGAGGCAGCTGTTGAAGCTTCGTGCCTCGGTGAAGGACAGGATGTTGCACCGGAAGAGCTGACTGGACACGTTGCCGCAGCAAGCCTCGGAGGTGACGGCCTCCGTCGTGTAGATGAGGTCCGTGGACAGGTCGATGTGGTGGTGCTCGTCGCGCTCGGGGCACGAGTGGATGGTGAGGTGTTTGACGCGCTTGTGGAGGACCAGGAGCACTTCGAGCGCCTCGAGTTGGAGGCTGGGATGGTGGCCCACCACCACGCTGATGGACCGGAGCGTCGAGTCCCGGAAGGCGTCCAGGTGCTGGGTGAGCGTCTCCAAGGAGAGCGGGTGGAAGAACCTCAGCTCCAGGGACTCGCACGCGAGCTGGGACAGCTGCTGGTTCAGGTCCACGAGGTCATGGGTGGAGGCGGTGTCGAAGTCCACCAGGCAGTTGGTGACGAGTCTGGGGTTGCGCCAGTCCAGGTCGAGCGGAGGAAAGCGCTGCGGCGTCTGGGTGAAGAAGCCCTGGTTCTTCTCCACCAGGAACGCGAGGTATTCGTCGATGCGGGCGTCGTGCTCGTGGCCGTAGTGGGCCTTGATGTCGTCGACGGTCCTCTCCCGGCTCATCTCCAGGATGTCCACGAGGACGTTGGGGATGAAGAGGAAGGTGCCCTGCTGCACGTCACACAGGATGCTGCGTGTGTGGCCTCGCACGGGAAGGCAGCACGCGAAGCAGACGAAGTAGCTACTCATCGCGGCTCACCGAGGGCGGGATGCGGCTGAGGGGCGTGGAGATGCGCTTGTGGAAGGGGTGGGTCGAGTAGTCGCGCGTGTCGTAGTGGCCGCAGGGCAGCTTGTTGCGCTGGAGCTCCTCGTCGCGCCCCAGGTCTTCGATGGCGGCGAACCGGGCCACCAGGAAGTTGAGCGAGTAGAGCGGCCGGTCTTCCTTGGGAAGCTGGTCAATGAGCTTCTTGGGCTCGGAGGTCATGGTCGATGAGGTAGCGGGCAATCTTCTCGTAGAGAAAGGAGTTGCAGGGATGGGAGACCATTCCGAACTGACCGGAGGGGTTCACCTCCAGGAAGTAGTAACCGCCGTCCGTGCTCTTGATGATGTCCAGGGAGCCGCAGTTGAGCCCGATGGCGCGCATGAAGCGCCGAATCGCTTCCTCGAGCTCCATGGGCAAGGCATACGGGACCATGCGCGTGGGCCGCGTCCAGTCAATCTCGCGGAAGTCCTGGCGCGTCCGCTCGGACTGCTGGGAGAAGATGGCCATCGTGTGGCACTCCCCGTCGAGATAGAAGACACGCAGCTCGTATTCCTTCTCCACCTTTCGCTGCACCAGGGAGGGGAAGAAGTGCTCACCCATCCGGGGGAGTTCCTCGGGCTCGAGGGTCCGGGTGAACATCGAGTACAGGCCTCCTTCCTCCTTGAGGAACAGCGGCTCGAAGAGGGACTTGCTGATGTATTCGCCTCCCGCGAGCAACCGGGACAGGTCCTCACCCCGGTTGAGCACGTGGGTCTCGGGTGTGAGCAGCCCACTCCGCTGGGCCTTCAGGAGCATCTCAACCTTGTTCACCCGGAGCCGTGAGGGGTGGGTGAGCCAGTGTTTGTCTTCCAGGAGCGAGGTGAGCGCGGTCAGCAGGCTGGCGTGCTCCCGCTCCAGTTGGAGGAGGGATTCCCGGCGCAGACGGGAGGCAGCGCGGGCGTGGAACGCGGAACGGCGGAAGTTGCCGAACTTCCTCAGCCAGACGACACCCACCTGACTCAGGTCCACCTCGTGGCCTCGGAAGGCGAGGCGAGGTGGCTGAAGCGACAGGTGCAGGGGCTCCTCCATCACGTCATCCGCGTTGAGCCGCAGATACGCGTGCGCCTGGAGTTTCAGCCAGTCGATGACATGGTCCAGGTTGGTGTCATCACTGGTGCTGAGCAGGAGAATCATGCGCGGGAGGTCCTGCTCCAGGGGAGAGGAGCGACGAACGGCATGGGGTGCGAGACCCCATGCCTGGGGTCCGACGTCAGTCGGGGGGGCGACGTCTCTGACCTCAGCTGCACTCACCCTCGTAGGTGTCATTGCCATCATTGGAGTTGCCGCGCGGAGTCACCGTGATGGTGTCCAGCGTGCAGTTCCCCGTGGGCGCCTGCTTGAAGCCGCCCATCACGGCCTCCAACTGCTCGTTCTCCAGCGTCGTGAACTTCGAGCTGTCCAGGCTCTCGAACTTGTTGCTCCGCTTCATGCGCAACCATCCTTGTCTTGAGCTGCGTTCACCGGACTCTCATCCGTTTGTCGTGAAGAGCGGGCTGGGGATGTCTGGAATGAAAGTCCGTGATGGGAATGGTGACGCCGCGTGGATTCGACGTCAAGCCATGGGGCCGGATTATTCGATATCGGGTGGCTTTTGACACTGGGTATCTAGAGTCTCGAGGTGTGAGAGCAGGGCATGCCCAGCACGTAGCTGAGGGTCGCCTTGCCCGGGAGCGCCACCTCTCCGACCTCCCAGGTGTAGTCCGGTGCCGTGAGGGTTTCGGTCATCGCGAGCAACTCGCTGGAGTGGTGGACTCGCAGCGAGGAGACGAGGCCGTCCCAGAAGATGAGCAGGGGAGCCACTGGAATCACATAGGTGAGCAGGAGTCGCAGGGGTGTCACGGGTCGCACCCATGGCGTGAAGAGCAGTACCAGCCAGGGCACGAGCACCATGGAGAGGACACCCGCCGGTGTGCGGCGCACCGTTTCGAACGCGGCGATGGGAACGTGCTGGGTCCTCGCGTCCGAGAGCATCCGCCGGACCTCCTCCGGTCGAAAGTGGTGCAGGGCGTTGAACAGGGTCCGCATACCCCTGAGGTCCGGTGGGACATGCAAGGCGTCCACGGGTCGCTCCAGGTAGGTGACGCCCTCCCGGCGGGCGCATCCGGCGGCGTCCGCGTGGGGGAACTTGTCCGACAGGAGCACGCTCGGGTTCACGCCATGCTTCTTCGCGAGCAATCGCTTGAGGTGGGGCAGGGGGCCTCGCCCGCCAGAGCACAGGTCCAGCAGGTCATTGTTTCCGGAGGACTTCAGGCCCCGGGCCAACACATCCACGGCGCCATCGTAGAGACCCAGGCGTGTGCTGACGGTGTGCAGGTAGTCGGTCACCAGGTCCCTCAGGAGCTGGGGACACCAGTCCTGGTCGATGAACTCGAAGAGGTGCAGGCGCGGAACGATGGGCCGGGGAGGGTGCGTGTCATTCATGCTCCCAGGGTGCCGCTCGAGACTTCTCACCGCAGTGTCCGTGGGCGCCAGAACGGCTTGCCGCGTGCGCCAACCGGCGGCTACGGTTTCCCGCGTGGCGAAGACGTCCTTCAGTGGCGTGCCGTCGCTCTCCGCGCGCATGGCGCGTCAGGCGTTGCGCATCGCGAGTCACCTGGGCTTGCCAGTAGAGGCGCTCCTGGAGCGCGCCGTGGGGTTGCGGTTGTTGGACCTGGACGACCCCGAGCTGCGAATCCCATACGCCGTCCTCGATGACCTGTTGGAGCAGATGGCGCAGCTGTCTGGCGACGCGAACCTGGGGCTGCACCTGTCTCGTGTGGAGGTGGTGGACCTGGATGACCCCGCGACCTTCGTGGTCCTCACCAGCGCCACGCTGCGCGACTCGATGGCGCGTGGATGCCGCTATCAACGGGTCTGGGGGGACGGGGAGCGCTTCCGGATGGAGGACACCGAGCGGGGTGTGCGCATGCGCTTCACGCCCGTGGGCACGTGGCGTCCGGCGCATCGGCACCTCGTGGAGGCCGCGCTGACCCAGTTCGCCACGGGCGTGCGTGCCTTCACGGGAGAGGACGTGCTCCCGCTGAAGGTTCGTTTCACACATCCGGCCCCCGCGGATGTGCGTGAACACGAGGCCCTGTTCCGAGGTCCCCTGGAGTTCGGCGCGCCCTTCAACGACATCGAGTTCTCCGAGGAGGACGCGCGGCGTCCCTTCGTCCATGCGGATGCGTTGCTGCATCGCATGTTCGAGCGTCTGGCTCAGCGGGAGTTGGAGCGGCTTCCCGAAGTGCGCACCACCGCGGAGCGCGTGCGAGAACAGGTCCGGCAAGCGCTCTCGGGTGGAGATGCGTCATTCGGGGCCGTGGCTCGGTCGCTGCGAGTGTCACCACGAACCCTCCAGCGCTGGCTCGCGGAGGAGGGGCACTCCTATGCGTCCATCGTGGAGGGCCTGCGTCGCGAACTCTCCGCCATCTATCTGCGGCGGAGGATGTCCATCGCGGAGGTCTCCTTCCTCCTGGGCTACGCAGAGCCGGCTGCCTTCCACCGCGCCTTCAAGCGGTGGTGGGGCATGAGCCCGGAGCGTTACCGCCGCGAACGCCTGTCGGTCTTGCCTTGAAGTGGGGTCATCGGGTGCCCCTCTCGGACACGCCGCCGATGCCCTCACGCCGCGCTTGTTCTTTCGTCGTCGTGCGAGGTGAGGGGGGCGGCGTCCGATGCTCAGCTCATCCATGCCGCGAGCACGAGCAGGAGCAGGGCTGCGACATCTATAGCCGCGACCCTGCGAAGCTCCGGAGTCACCCCCGTGCCCATCGCGAACAGGATGAGGAAGCTCAGCTTGCTGATGGCGGCGAATGCGAGGGCGGGCATGCGCAGCGACGACACGAATGCGGCGGCAACAAGCCCCAGGCCCACGCAGGCAAGCAGTACCGCGCGATGCCGGATGACCAACGCCAGGGACTCACCGTCGATGCGGAGGCCGTACAGGCTTGTCGTCTTGTCCGGGAGCAGTGCAACCACGCCGGGAAGGAGATTGATGGCTCCGACCAGCAGGAGAATCAACGTCGCGGACAGCGCCTTGGTATCCATGTCACAGCCTTCTCGTTCGGGGTGGAGACCATGACCTACGGCAGCGTCAGACGCCCCGGCTTTCAAGAACCGGCTACGCCGGCCCCCCTGGTCTTCCTGTCAGCGGTGCGCTCCGCCTATGTGGGCCCCTCCCTTCGCCTGGCGCCCCATCGCAACGCGGTGGCCTGTGTCGCGCTGGGGTTGGAGCAGCCATTCAAGCTGTCAGCCGGTGGCCCTCCGTATGAGGCGCGCTCCGCGCTCATCCCTCCCAACACGCTCCACCAGTTGATGGCGGGGGAGGGGCGCATGGCTTTTCTCTATCTCGACCCCGTGGAGGGCATCGCCATGGGAGGTCCCTCCTGGCGACAGCGCAGCCGGAGCGGGGTGTGGCTCGAGCATGTCGATACCCCGCAGGTGCTCGGTGCGCTGACGCGACACGGTGTGCGGCCCTCGGATGGGAGAGCTGTCCTCGCCACCATCGGAGCTCTGGTCGCGGCGTCGAGCGCACGCCCGGAGCGCCGGGTCACCTCTGCGCTGCGGAGGCTTGAGTCCGTGGTGGAAGGGCTCGACTCCTCGGAGTGCCGGCTCGACGAGGTGGCCTCCGGACTGGGACTCTCACCCTCTCGCGCGCGCCACCTGATTCGAGACGTGACCGGCGTTCCATTCCGGAGGTATCGAACCTGGGTTCGTCTGCGCGTGGCCGCCCGAGCGCTCTCCCAGAGGGCTTCGTTGACCGAAGCTGCCTACGTCGCGGGCTTCTCCAGCGCGGCCCACTTCAGCACTTCGTTCCGTGTGATGTTCGGATTGCCGCCCTCCGCGCTGGTTTCGGCCAGCACCCGCTTCGTGGTCCTGCAAGGATGACGACAGGGGCTCGGACGGGACGTCTTCGGGGGCCGCTAGAAGTCCCGGATGGAGTCCATCGCGGAGGTGATGGCATCGCGATCCAGGGGCGCAGCGGACGCTCCGCCCTCGGACTTGAGCCGTTCATCGACCGCGTCGCAGATGCCCATCAGCGCGACGTAGATGTGCTCTCGCTCCTCCGTGAAGATGAAGCTGCTTCGCGCATCCAGCTTGTTGAAGCCCTGGGTGTAGGCCGTGACGATGGGGGTGAGCGCGGACATGAGGTCCGAGGGGGAGCCTGTGTGCTCGGACGCGGCCTCGAGTGCCGCTGAACGCGCCTGCCGGTACAGGGCCGCGGCCTTCTTGGCCTGCGCCGGAGTGATGTTCTCGACCCCGTCCCAGGTCCGAAAGGGATTGTCCAGGTTCTCCGCCAGCCACTCCGCCTTGCGCGGTTGCCGCACGGACAGGTCGAGCCCCTCGCGGGCCATGGCCTTGTAGGCCTTCTTCACGGACGCGGCGAGGTCCGCGGGAATGCTGGTCAGCCAGAGCCTGCCCAGTTGGGGAAGGACCTCCGGCCCCGGGAACTCCTCGGCCGAGATTCCGAACATGTCGCTCAACGTCAGCTCCGTGAGCGAGGGCAATCCGGCGAGTCTGCCCGCGTTCCTCAAGTAGCCCGGTGCCCCCCAGACTCGCAGCTCGGTCAGCTTCGGGAAGCGCGGCACGATGGCCGCGACATCCAACTCCTGGGCGGGGCTCACATGCAGGCCGTCCAATGCGGCCAGCCCGGACCAGTCCGTGGTCAGCCGCTCCATGGACAAGGTGAGCCAGCGCCCGTCCGCCTCGGCGTGAATCATCAACTCGGGGCTGGTGGTGCCGGTCAGCTGCAGCTCCTCCAACTCCACGTTCAGATGGACTTCACGGACCCCCGTGACGTCCAACCGGAGCCTGCTCAAGTTGGACCCGCGCAGGTCCACGATGGGCTCACCGTGCTTCGCGATGCGCGCTTCGTAGATGAACGGCCGCTCCCGAAGGAAGTCGAACAGGCCGGGGATGGGAACGGTGCAGTCGATGGCCGTCACCATGGGCAGCGCGTCGAAGACCGAGAGCCGGGGCGCCGCGACGAACTCTTCCGTATGGAGCCGGCCCGTCGAAAGGCTCAGCTCGCGCTCACCCAGCTTGAGCGCCACCTGATTATCTGGATGGGCGGCCAGGGCCTTGAAGACATCCCGCTTGTCCTTCGGGATGGCCTCCCACCGGCGCTGGCTGTAGTGCTGATGACCCGAGGGCCAACCGCCATAGCTGTTGACCTTCTCGACGACGAGCGGCGGCCGGTTCCCCACGAGGGTGTAGCCGCGTGGGACCTCGGCGGAGACCCAGAGGTGGTCTCGGTGCTCCTTCCAGAAGAAGAAATTGAAGGTCGCCGGAGCCATCGCCGCCACGGCCTCGGCATCGGGCAACGTGGAGCCCACCCAGTCCAGGGCCAGTACCGAGGCCTGCTCGGTCTTGCCCTCCAGGTTCAACGCGGTCACCTGGACCGCGGTGTAGGCGCCGAGCCGAGGTGTAAAGACGGCGAAGATGTCTCCAGGCGTGGGCTTCATGCTGGAGTGAACCCTACCGCGGCACGCCTGCTTCGTCCTCGGCGACCTGGCAGGGACTGTTCTTGCTCTGGGCGCTCATCATGAACCCGCTGGGAGCCATCAATGAAACAAGGGGGATGTTTCACCAATGGGATGGATGGGCTGTGATTGGGCGCGTGTCTTCAATCGAACCCGATGCTGAAGACATACGGGCCCAAGGTGAAGGGCTGGAAGTCGACGCGCAGGGGCCGCCCCCCGATGTACCACCGCGCGTGATGCGCGGTGATTCCCGGGCCGGACACTCGCACGTCACAGTCCTCCGCGAACCCGATGACGATGCCCTGCTCGCGCGCCCCGAGCCCCTGACGTTTCGGGACGTGCTGTGTCTCGACCGCCCTGGTGCGCGTGTCCTCGATGGTGAACACAACGCTGTTGGCCATGCGGCCCATCGTATCAACTCACCCCGAGGGGCACCGGTCCACGCAGGCACCGGGGCCCTTCCCTCGTGCTACTCGCCCTCTTCTTCGACGGTGAGCTGATACGAGTCCTGGAAGTTCGCCTCGCGGTTCTTCGCGTCGCGCACCTCGAAGATGTAGACGCCAGGCTCGGCGCTGTAGCGGATGCTCTCAGGCTGGTCACCCTTGGCGCGGTCCGCCGTCTGCACCAGCGAGAGCTTCCCATCCGGCTGCACGCGGTGCAGGTACAGGCCCACGTCCACCTTGAGGATGCCCAGGAGCGTCGCCTTCAAGGGCGTGCGCACCGGCCGGTCCGACAGGTCGAGCCGGTAGAAGTCCGTGTCCTTCACCGGGAACACCGTGCCGCGCACGGACTTTCCGAGCGTCAACTCCTGCGCCCGGTCCACGGTGTTGTTCGGCTCGCGCTCCTCGCCGCCGTTGTCCGGCACCGTGGTGACGCTGATGCGGTAGGGCTTCTCCGCGTTCTCGAAGTCCTTCACCCACTTGCCGTCCACCTTGCGTGACGCACCCTCCACGCGGAACCAGCAGCTCCCGTTGCACGCGACGTTGTTGAGCCGCTCGGGCTCCTTCAGCGCGCCGTCATTGGCGCGCAGCAACACCGTCTCCTGCTGGCCGTCGCCCTGGGGCGGCTCCACCATGGACAGCACCAGGTCCAGCCGCTCCACGCCCGACAGCTCCACCTTCGCGAGCACCGGCTCCGACGTGCGCAGCACGAAGTGGTCCACGTCGCCCTTGGGCGAGATGAATCCCTCGCGGTAGCTCCCCGCCGTCAGCGACGTGGCCTTGTGGAGTTCGTCGTTCGGCTCCAGCTCCGCGTTCGCTCCGGCCTCCTCCTGCGTCACGGTGAGCGTGTACGGCGTGGTCGAGTTGAACGTGCGGCGAGCCTCCTTGCCCGTCCCCGTCCATCCGCCCTTCACCACCACGAAGACCACCCGGTCCGTGGCTCGCACGCCGATGTTGCGCAGCGACAGGGCCTCGCCCTCCTTGCCGCGCAACGAGAACAACGGCGCTTCGGCCGCCGACAGCACGGAGACTTCCGGCCGCACGCCCTCCACCCCCGACAGTTCAATCTTCAGCGCCACGGACGGCGGCTCCGGGGGCACCGCGGTCCCCGAATCCGGCGACATCGCCACCGCCGAGCCTGGCTGCATCGCGGCGGGCGGCTCACCTCCACCAAAGGTTCCGGTGGGGGAGACCGCCCCCGTGCCTTCCTCGGCGCTCGGAGCAGGAGTCCCCTCCGCGTGTGCCTCGCCGGGCGCGGTGGCCCCCTGGGCGGGAGCCATCCCCTCGGACCCCGGAGCGGCGGCGCCACCTTCTTTCTCCTGCGGTGTCACCGACGCGTCAGGCGCCGCGGTGTCCGGTGTGGGCACGGCGGGCTCGGGCAGCTCCACCCGGTACCAATCCTCGTCGCCCGCGTGGCCCAGGAAGGCCGTCACCGTCTGGCCCAGCGGGAGCGTCACGGCGTCCACGGCCCGGTCATTGGGCTCGTGCTCCTCGCCATCATTCGGCGCACGCATCGTCACGGTGAGCGTGTAGGCGCCCCCCACACCCTTTCGCGCGGGGGCCACGCGCAGCCAGCGCTCCGTCTCCACGTAGAGGTTGGGGAAGCGCTCCGGCTTGCCTTCACCCTCGCTGTTCACGGAGGCCAACCGGTTGCGGTCCCGGTCATGGACCTCCAGGGTGATGTCCCCGCCCGGCAACCCCGACACCGTGACGTCCACCATCCGAGGCGACGAAGGCGCGAGCCGGTACCAGTCCTCGTCCACCTTGTTGGGCTGCGCCGCCAGGTCCGCCGTCACCGTGCTGTCCCGGGTGAGCGTCTGCGCCTGCTCGGGCCGCTCGTTGGGCTCCTGCTCGGTCAGCGCCTGCGGCCCCGTCTCCACCAGCCCCGCATCCGGGACTTCGGCGGGCTTGTCCTCCTTGCAGCCGGCCAGCATCGCGGCCAGCACACAGACCCACCCCCAGCGTCGCTTCACGTTGTCTCTCCGCATCGAGCCGCATCACTTCCTTGCGGCGTCCGGGTGTCAAGCGCCCCAACACCCCAGCGGGCGCTTTCATCCGCCCCCCACGCGCGAGTCTCGCCGCGGTCCGCCTTGACGGGCCGGGGACTGGAGCCCTCCGCTCGGAGCGATCCAAGATGGGCCCATGCCCCGCATCCCCTTCCTCCTGCCGCTGCTGGCGACCGCCGCCGTTGCCGCGTCCAACGCTCCACCAGGCTACGCCCAGGCCTCCGACTACCTGGAGCGCGAGCGCCAACCCGAGCGCTACTCGCCCCTCCACCTGCTGGACGGGCGAGACACCACCGCGTGGTGCGCCTCGGGCGAGTCCCCCGCGCCCGTCACCATCGGCTTCAAGGACGTCGTCTCCATCGACGAGGTGCGCGTCTACACGGGCGACGGAACGGACCGGGCCTCGTACAAGGCCCACGCGCGCGCCAGGAAGCTCACCCTCTCCGGGGTGAACTCCGCCAAGAGCCTCAAGGTGGAGGACAAGCGCGGCCTCCAGGTGGTCCCCATCAGCCCCGCCCTCACGGGCAACCGCTTCACGCTGGAGGTGGTGGAGCGCTTCGCGGGAGCACGCGAGGACGCCCCGGTGTGTGTCACCGACCTGGTCTTCTACTCGGGAGGCAAGGCGCTCAACGGCACCTGGCTGGCGCCACGCCTGCGCTATGACGCCCGCCTGGCGCCCCTGCTGGGGACCTGGTTCGGTGGACTGGAAGGGGCTCCGGACCGCTTCCTGTCCATCTTCGTCGACGGGACGTTCCGCTTCGCCCACGAGCCCCTGGACGGCGGCGAGCCCAGCTCCGTCACAGGCAGCTACGCGCTCTCCGGTTCCCGGCTCACGCTGGAAGTCCCCAACAAGGGCCGCGTGACGGCCCGTCTCCAGCGAGCCGCTCCCGAAGGGAGCAGCCCGGCTGGAACCACGTTGGAGCTGGACGGCTCCGTGGCCGAGGAGTGGGGCCGCGCCTTCCGCGGCCAACCCTGAGCACCGAGGCGCTGTCGCCCGGCCGCCCGCTTCAGAGGGCGGCTTGCTTCCGCTTGCCGCTGAAGTGGCGGAAGAAGTCGATGATCTCCTTGGTGGCGACCTCGACGTCCGTCGCGTCCTGGAACTCCGACTCCAGGAAGATGCCGCCGCAGGACTCGCAGGTGTCGTAGTGGAGAGGGTGCTGACGGTCTCCACCGTCGACGCGTACCAGGTCGACCTTGCAGTCGGGGCATTGGCCGGTCAAAGCCGCCGCGTCGACCTTGCCGCCCTGGCTCTCCAGCCCGGGGAGGTTGTTGTGGAGCAGGAGCCGGTTGAGGTCCGCTGCGTCAGTCCAAAGCCCGCCGCACTCTCCACACTTTCGCAACGTCTGTTCATCCCCCGCGAGATCGGTCATCTCGACGTTGCAGCTGGGGCAATCCATGGCGCAGTTCATTCTCCTGCAGTGGGGGAGCTCTGTCCCCAGTGGTCCGAGAATGATAGGTCGCGCGAAATTTCGGATGCAACCCGCGTTGGGCCTTCTGTTGGCAACGCGCCTTCCGGGGTCGCCCGGCCCCGTGCCCCTCAGGCCTTCGCCTTGACGCGCCGGATGTCCGCACCCAGGGCACGCAGCTTGCGCTCCAGCCGCTCATAGCCCCGGTCCAGGTGGTAGACGCGGCTGACGTCCGTGCGCCCCTCGGCGCGCAGGCCCGCCAGGATGAGCGAGGCGCTCGCCCGCAGGTCGGTGGCCATGACGGGAGCGCCGCTCAGCTTCTTGACGCCCTTCACCACCGCGGTGTGCCCCTGGATGGTGATGTCCGCGCCCAGACGGTGCAGCTCCGGCACGTGCATGAAGCGGTTCTCGAAGATGTTCTCGCTGATGACGGATGTTCCCTGGCTCACACACATGAGGGCCATGAGCTGGGCCTGCATGTCGGTGGGGAAGCCCGGGTGCTCCGTGGTGGTGATGTTCACCGCGTTGAGCGTCTTGGGCGCTTTGCACCGGATGCCGCCCGCCTCCGCGGTCAGCGTGCACCCAGCCTCGCGCAGCTTGTCCATGACGGCGTCCAGGTGCTCGGGCACCGCGTGCTTCACCAGCACGTTGCCGCCGGAGATGGCCGCGGCGACCAGCAGCGTGCCCGCCTCGATGCGGTCCGGGAGGATGGCGTGCTCCACGGGGGTGAGGCCCTCTACGCCCTCCACGGTGATGACGGATGTGCCGGCGCCTTCGATGCGCGCGCCCATCTTGTTGAGGACCTTGGCCAGCTCCTCGATTTCCGGCTCGCGCGCGCAGTTCTCCATCACGGTGCGGCCCTTGGCCAGCACGGCCGCCATCAGCACGTTCTCCGTGCCGGTGACGGTGATGACGTCGAAGTTGACGGTGCCGCCCTTGAGCTGCTTGGCGCGGGCCTCCACGTAGCCCTCCGTCAGGTGGATTTCGGCGCCCAGCGCCTTGAGGCCCTTGAGGTGCTGGTCGATGGGCCGCGCGCCAATGGCGCACCCGCCCGGCATGGACACCCGGGCCCGACCGAAGCGCGCGACGAGCGGCCCCAGCACCAGCACGCTGGCGCGCATCGTCTTGACCAGGTCATAGGGGGCTTCGGGGGTGATGTGGCCGTTGACGCCCACCTCGCAGACGTCCTTCTTGCGGCCCTCCAGCCGCTCCGCCCCGCAGCCCATGGTGCGCAACACCTTGAGCATGGTGGCGACGTCGGCCAGGTCCGGCACGTTGCGGAACGTGGAAGTCCCATCCGCCAGCAGCGCGGAGGCCAGGATGGGCAGCGCCGCGTTCTTCGCGCCCGACACGGGAGCCTCGCCGTGCAGCTCGGCGCCGCCCTTCATCACAATCTTGTCCATGATTCTTCCGGCCCTCAGCCCTGTGGCCCGCTGGCCGCGGGCTGTGTCCCAAATGCCATGCGCTCCCGCCGCTCCAGGTCCTTCTCCACGCGCGCGTCTTCGTAACCGGCCGCGCGCAGGAGCTCCAGGACCGCGGGACCCTGTGTCTCCCCCATCTCCAATGCAAGGAGGCCGCCAGGCTCCAACCACTTCCGGGCCTCGGTCACCACCCGCTTGAGGGCGACCAGTCCGTCGGGCCCACCATCCAGCGCCAGCTTGGGCTCGCGCCGCACCTCCGCGGACAGGTCCGCGATTTCATGCGTGGCGATGTAGGGCGGATTGGAGACGACGACGTGGAAGCGGGCATCCGGGGGCAGGGGAGAGAACAGGTCGCCTTGAAGCACCGTCACCCGGTCCGAGACCTTGAGCGTCTCCGCGTTCTCGCGCGCCAGGGCGCAGGCATCCGGGGACAGGTCCGTGGCCGTCACGGACAGCTGGGGCCGCTCGGCCGCGAGGCTGATGGCGATGCAGCCCGAGCCCGTGCACACGTCCAGGGCGCGCGCGGGGGCGTCCTTGGGCAGCACGCGCAGGGCCGCCTCGACGAGCAGCTCCGTCTCCGGCCGGGGGATGAGGACGCGGGCGTCCACCTTGAAGGCGCGGTTGTAGAACTCGCGCGTGCCGGTGAGGTACTGCGTCGGCTCGCCCGAAAGGCGCCGCTCGATGAGGGCGCGGAAGGCGGACAGCTCCTCCTTGGAGAGCGGGCGGTCCAGGTCCACGTACAACCGGACGCGGCCCGTCTTGAGCACGTGCGACAGGAGGATTTCCGCCGTGAGGCGGGGGGCGTCCACCTGACGCTTCTCGAAGTGCTGCGTCGTCCAGGTGAGGACCCTGCGGATGGTCCAGGTCTCGCTGCTCATGCTTCGGGCTGGGACCTCGGGCCGCCGCCCGTCTGGGCCTTGAGGGCTTCGGCCTGGTAGTAGGTGCGGCAGGCGGTGATGATCTCCTCGATGTCACCCGTCATCACGGCCGGCAGGTTGTGCACCGTCAGGCCGATGCGGTGGTCCGTCAGCCGGTCCTGCGGGAAGTTGTAGGTGCGGATCTTCTCGCTGCGGTCGCCGGTGCCCACCTGCGAGCGGCGCGTGGAGTCGCGCTCCGAGCGGATGCGCTCCTGCTCGATTTCGTAGATCTTCGCGCGAAGCATTCGAAGCGCCATGTTGTAGTTCTTCAGCTGGCTCTTCTCCTGCTGGCACTTCACGACGATGCCCGTGGGCCGGTGCGTCAGGCGCACCGCGGAGTCCGTCGTGTTGACGCTCTGTCCGCCGGAGCCCGTGGAGCGCATCGCCTGGCGGTCGATGTCCGCCTCGTTGATCTTCACGTCCACCTCTTCCGCCTCCGGCATGACGGCCACGGTGATGGTGGAGGTGTGGATGCGGCCCTGCGTCTCCGTGGCCGGCACGCGCTGCACGCGGTGCACGCCGGACTCGTACTTGAGGTTGCTGAAGACGGCGTCGCCCGACAGCGTGACGGTGGCGTCCTTCACCCCGCCCGCGTTGCCCGGGCTCATGTCGATGATGTCCGACTTCCAGCCCTTCGTGTCCGCGTACCGGAGGTACATCTGCATGACCTCCTCGGCGAACAGCGCGGCCTCGTCGCCGCCGGCGCCCGCGCGAATCTCCAGGATGACGTTCTTGTCGTCATTGGGGTCCTTGGGCAGCAGCAGGACCTTGAGGTTGGCCTCGAGCGCGTCGCGCTGCTCCTTCAGTCCGGGCAGGGCCTCGCGGGCGTAGCTCTTCTCGTCGGGGCCGCCGCTCTCCAGCCACGCCTCGACCTCCTTGAGGTCGGCGAGCACCTGGCGGTACGTGCGGAACGTCTCCACCAGCTTCTCGATGCCCGCGCGTTCCTTGGAGACCTTCTGGAGCCTCGCCGAGTCGGCGAGCACGTCGGGGTTCGACAGGTCCGCGGTGAGTCGCTCGAACCGGCGCTCGACGTCTTCGAGTTTGTCAATCATCGTCGTTCCGGGGGTATTGCCCCTTTGTCCGGCTGCTGGCAAGGGCGGACGGAGTCAAGAAATTCCTTGGCCGCTCGGGCGGTAGCATGAAAGAAGGGCCGCCCTCACCGCCGTGGCCATGTGTCCTGGCGGTCGGTCTCACATCACCACACGGAGTCCTTCCACATGCCCGCCCAGAAGGGAAATCGTTCCAAGAAGAAGGTCGCCAACCGCGCGAAGGGTCGGAAGGCCCAGCTCAAGCGCCGCCGTACCCGCGCCAAGCGGGGCCAGTCCAACAACAAGGTCTGATGCGCCGCTTACTCCCTCCCTCCAGTCGAGGGGGAGGGAGCCGGCCGGGCCCACGGCTCCAGCTCGGGGAGCATGCGCTCCATCGTCGCGGAGCTGTTGACCAGCAGTCGAAACACCTCCTCGGCCGCCTCCCCGGTGACGGGCACGGGCTGGAAGGGGAGCTCGGGAAAACGGTCCGTGCGCAGCGGGAACACCTCACTGGAGAGGTAACCCCCCGGACCGAAGCGGCCCTTCCACAGGGCCCCCCGCTTGTCGCGCGGGTTCCAGTTCCCCCCGAAGACGAAGTTGCCCAGGGAGTAGACGACAGGCGCGCCCCGGTGCAGCTCCATGGCCTGGAGCACGTGGGGATGGCTGCCGAGCACTCCAGAGGCCCCCGCGTCGATGGCGGCGTGGGCCAGCCGGACTTGATAGGGCTCCGGGACATAGGTGCCCTCGCGGCCCCAGTGGAAGAAGGGCAACACCACATCCGCCTGGTGCTTCGCGGCGAGGATGTCCTCGCGCAGCATCCGCTCCATGACGCCCACGTCGGAGAAGTGGCCGGCGACACCCGGCGTCGTCTCCGTGGCGTAGACCTCCGGCGGCTCGATGTTCCGCTCGCCCAGGAAGAAGTACCCCAGGAGCGCCACCCGCACGCCGCCCACGGTGATGAGGGCGGGCTTGCGCGCCTCGGCGAGGTTGCGCCCGGCTCCGAAGTAGGGGATTCGCGCCGCCTCCAGCGTGACCAGCGTGTCCACCAGCCCCTGGGCGCCGTAGTCCATGAGGTGATTGTTGGCCAGGCTCACCGCGTCCACCCCGCCGGCCAGGAGCGCTCCGACCAGCTCCGGGCGCGCGCGGAAGTTGAAGTTCTTGGCCAGCTTCTCGCCGCCCTCGGTGAAGGGGCACTCCAGGTTGACGACGAAGAGGTCGGAGGCGTCGTCCAGCGCCCGCACCTCCTTGAACCCGTAGGCGAGCATCTCCTCGCGGGAGCGGCCCTGGGCCACCTGGTCGTCGAAGAACTTCTGGTGGTTGTGGCCCAGCGTCACGTCGCCGCCCACCAGCAGGGTGATGGGGCGGGCGGGGGGGCCGGCGTCCTGGGGGCTGGCGACCGGGGCGGGGGCGGGCGTGCCGGCGTCCTGGGGGGCCGGGGTGGGGGCGGAGGGGGCGTCCGCCACCGCGGCGGGGCGTGGATGACAGGCGGCGAACAGCAACAGCAGCAAGGCGGCGTGGCGCATGGGCGGAGGGAAACTCTACCTTGCACCCGCGTTTGCGCGGCGCGTAGATTGCCCGGCGCTCTCATGGCCCGGGAAAAGGACAACATCGCGCTCTCCGACGAGCACAACACTCGCGGAATCGAGCTGGCGGACCGGGGTTGGCTGGACGAGGCCATCAAGGAGTTCAAGAAGGCCATCGACCTGGACCCGAGCTCGGCCCACGCGCACGACAACCTGGCGACCGTCTACGCGGAGAAGAAGCTCTTCCGCGAGGCGCTCGGCGAGTACCTGACGGCCTTGAAGCTGGAGCCGGAGAGCGCCACGGCGCACTACAACCTGGCCTGCTTCCTCTCCACCCACGCCGGGGAGATGGCGGTGGAGGAGTACAAGGAGGCCATCGAGTTGGACCCGGAGTATCCGGACGCGCACCTCAATCTGGGCCTCACGTACGCGGACCAGGGGCGGGTGGAAGAGGCCATGCGCGAGCTCCAGGCGGCCATCGAGCTGGACCCGCAGGACGCGTTCCCCCGGCACGAGCTGGCGGCGCTGATGATGGACGAGGGCGACTACCGCTCCGCGATTACGCTGCTGAAGGAAGTGGTGCGGCTGGAGCCGGAGAACTTCGAGGCGCAGCTGGACCTGGGCATCTGCTACGCGCAGAAGGGCTTCTACGCGGAGGCCGAGCGGGCCTATGAGCGCGCCCGCGCCCTCAACGCGGAGGACCTGCTGCTCAACTACAACCTGTCGGCGCTGTATGCGCTGTGGGGCCGGCCGAAGGACGCCGTGCAATACCTGAAGGCGGCGCTCACGGCGGACCGCCAGAAGGTGATGGGGTGGTTGTCGACGGACCCCATGTTCGACGCGCTCAAGGGCGACGCCGACTTCGAAGCACTTTTCTGAGCCATGGGAATGGAATGGGTGTTCCTGGGGCTGGCGATCCTCCTGGTCTTCGCCAACGGGTTCTTCGTGGCGACCGAGTTCGCCATCGTGAAGATTCGCGCCACGCGGCTCCAGTCGCTGGTGGATGAAGGCCAGCCGGGTGCGGCACAGGCGCTGCGCATGGTGGAGAAGCTGGACGCGTATCTCTCCGCCACGCAGTTTGGAATCACGCTGGCCTCGCTGGGGCTGGGCTGGTTGGGTGAGCCCGCCTTCGCCAAGCTGCTGGAGCCGGTGCTGACGAAGCTGGTGCCTGAGGGTGGCAGCACGACGCTGGCCCACACCGCGTCGGTGGTCATCGGCTTCAGCATCATCACCTTCCTGCACATCGTGCTGGGGGAGCTGGCGCCCAAGAGCCTGGCGATTCAGCGCGCCGAGGCGACGACGCTCGCGGTGGCGCTGCCGATGCGGGCGTTCTACTTCCTCTTCTACCCGGCCATCGTCCTGCTCAACGGGCTGGCGGCATGGGTGCTGCGCGTCTTCGGCCTCCAGTCGGTGGGAGAGGCACACGAGGCGCACAGCGAGGACGAGCTGCGCGTCATCCTGCACAGCTCCGCCCAGGCGGGCGCCATCACCACGGCGCGCGCGGAGCTCCTGGAGCGCGCGCTGGAGATGGCGCAGAAGACGGCGCGCCAGGTGATGGTGCCTCGCAACCAGGTGAAGTTCCTGGACGTGGAGGAGCCGCTGGAGAAGTGCATCGCGGACGCGCGAGCGGCGGGCCACACGTGGCTGCCCGTATGCCGGGGCAACCTGGACGAGGTGGAAGGCGTGGTGAACGCCAAGGACCTCTTCTTCCTCCTGTCCCGGGGCGAGCTGCGCAGCCTGGCGCAGGTGCAGCGGCCGGTGCTCTTCATCCCGGAGAACGCGACGCTGGAGCAGCTGCTCGCGGAGTTCCGCCGCCGCCGCCGGCAGACGGCGCTGGTGGTGGACGAGCACGGCGGCACGTCGGGGTTGGTCACCATCGCGGACGTGGTGGCGGAAGTCGTGGGCGACGTGGCGGAGCTCGGGCGGCGGGTGGAGGAGGTGCGCTCGTTGCCGGGCGGACGCTTCGAGCTGCCGGGCACCGCGCAGCTGGATGACCTGGAGGAGCGGCTGGACGTCACCTTCGACCTCGACGAGGACGAGGAGGGAGAGGTCACGACCATCGCCGGCTACCTGATGGCGAAGCTGGGGCGTGTGCCCGAGAAGGGGGACTCGCTGAAGCTGGACATGTGGCGCATCCAGGTGGAGGAGGTGGATGGGCCTCGCGTGGTTCGCGTGACGGTGGAGCCTCAGTCGCGGACGGCGCCGCGCTCGCCCACGGATGCTCCGGCCGCGTCGGCCTCCGGCGAGCCCGCTCCGGGCCCGGGCGAGGTGCCCCCGGCGTCCTCCGGCGGCGAGTCCTCCGGCGCCTGAGGCGAGTCCGTTGGGGCTCTAGGGCTCCGCGGGCGCCTTCTTGTCGGCCGCGGCCTTCTTCGCGGGCCGCTTGGGCTTGCCGCTGGCCTTGGCCTGGACGGGCCGCGGGTGCTCGACCTGGAGCAGCTCCAGGCCGGTGCTGTCCGCCGTCGTCAACTTGACGATTCCCACGCCGGGCGCGAGCCACACGGTGGTCTCCATGGAGCGGCCCTCGGCGCCTGGGCGCGTGGACCTCGCGGTGACGATGTTGCGCACCTTGAGCGCCTTGAAGGTGCCCGCGGGCACCGTGATTTCTTCCTCGCCCTCGACGGTGGCCGCCTTGTCGAACGTGGTGGAGATGGTGGGCCGGAGGCCTCCTGACTTGCTCGCGGGCGGCCGCAGCTTGACGGACAGGCTGTTCTTCCACGTCCCGCCCGGCACCATGCTCGCGGGCGCGGGCACCGCCACGCCCTCGGAGCTCACGACCTGCACCTCCATGCCAGACGCGGACAGGAGCGCGCCCTCGAGGCCCCCCAGGCCCAGGCTCATGCCTTCAGTGCTACAGGTTGCATCCGTTTCACCCTGCCGGTCCTTGAGCTTCACCGCGACCTTGCCGCGCAGCCCCTCCGGCGTGGGCGTCACCCCGTGGGTGCTCAACACCATCGTCGAGGACGTGCCCGCCCGGTAGGTGAGCGTGAGCCCTTCCTCGAGGGGGAAGTAGGGGTGAGGACACGCCACGGAGGCCTTGGCCGCCTGCGTGTCAGTCCGGGGTGCTACCTCCGGCGTAGGGGACGCTCCCATGAGGAGCATCACGGCAAGAAAGGGCTGGAACGTAGGCAACCTCCAGAAAAGTCAATGGGAAGGTAGGGTGGGGTGGCCAGGGTGCAAGTCCGGGAGCGGACCTTCCTTGGTTGGCCAGGCCTGCCCAAAGGGCAAGCAGCCGAACGTATGGCCACGCGTGGCATGGTCACGCTTGATCGCCTGGGAAGCGGCTGGTAGTCCTCCAGAAATCGTTCCGAGGCCGATTTTTCGGCCTCGCGCTCACTTTTCACTCGTACCTCGCGCGTCCCCCAGGAGCCCGCTGGCATGCGTATCAAGCGGTTGGACATCACCGGCTTCAAGTCCTTCATGGAGCGGAGCGTCTTCACCTTCGATGAAGGGGTGACAGGCATCGTCGGCCCCAACGGATGTGGCAAGTCGAACGTCGTCGACGCCATCCGCTGGGTGATGGGCGAGCAGAGCGCGAAGAACCTCCGTGGCCGCGGCATGGAGGACGTCATCTTCAACGGCTCGGAGAACAAGCCGCCCTTGTCCATGGCGGAGGTGTCGCTCACCTTCCTCGTGGATGACACGGACCAGCTGGCGCCCCAGTACCAGGGCTTCGCTGAAATCACCGTCACGCGGCGCCTGTTCCGCAACGGCGACTCCGAGTACCTCATCAACAAGACGCAGTGCCGTCTGCTCGACATCACCGAGTTGTTCCTCGGCACGGGCGTGGGCACCAAGGCCTACTCCATCATCGAGCAGGGCCGCGTGGGACTCATCGTCTCCAGCAAGCCGGAGGACCGGCGCCACCTGCTGGAGGAGGCCGCGGGCGTCACCAAGTACAAGGCGCGCCGCAAGGCCGCCGAGCGGAAGATGGAGGCCACCGAGGCCAACCTCCTGCGCGTCACGGACATCACCACCGAGCTGGAGAAGCGGCTCGACACGTTGTCCCGCCAGGCGAAGAAGGCGGAGAAGTACAAGAAGCTCAAGGCGCGCATGCGGGACATCGACCTGCACGCGGCCAGTCACCGCCACCTGGAGCTGCTCGCGGAGAAGCAGGTCCTCCAGTCGCGCCTGGCCAACCTGGGCACGGAGGAGCGCGACAGCCTGGACCGCGTGAAGGAGCTGGAGGAGGCGATCACGCGGCGCCGCGCGGAGCTGGACGCGGAGGCCGCCGCCCTCCAGGCGCTGGCCGCGGAGGTACACGCGAAGGAGAGCGCGCTCCAGCGCGACACGCAGGACCTGTCCTATGGACGCCGGGATTTGGACGAGACGACGTCCCGCGTGACGCAGGCCCGCGCGGACCTGGACGGCCTCCTGGCGAAGCAGGCGGAGATGTCCGACGCCATGGCCGCGCGCGAGGCGGAGCTGTCTGGCATCGCCGGCTCGTGGAAAGAGGACGAGGTGTCGATGCAGGTGGCGCAGGAGGAACTGCGCCGTGTCACCCAACTGCAGACCGAGGTGGCCCTGCGGCTCGAGCAGGAGCGCGCGGGCCTGGTGGCCGTGGCCGCGCGCCTGGCCAACCACGAGAGCAACCTGGTCAACCTGGCCCGCCAGCGCACCGATTTGGAGACGCGCCGCGCCAAGCTCCAGGCGGAGCTGGAGACGCTGCGCGCGCAGGAGACGCAGCTGGAGGCGGTGCGTGGCGACGTGGCCCGGCGGGTGGAGGACACCCGGCACCTGGCCGCGGAGCTCGCCGAGCGCAAGGGGCAGGAGGAGGATGCGCTCACCCGGACGCGCGCGGCCTTCACGGAGAACGAAATCCAGGTCATCGCGCTGCGAGAGGAGCTGAGCGACAAGCGCAGCCGCCTGTCGTCGCTCGAGGACATCCAGAAGAACTACGACGGGTTCGACCGCGGCGTGCGCGCCGTCATGGTGCGCGCGGGCACGGTGGCCCGGGAGCAGGGCATCTTCGGCCTCGTGGCGGATGTGCTCACCGTCACCCCGCGCTACGAGCGCGCGGTGGAGGCGGCCCTGGGGGAGCGGCTCCAGCACGTCATCGTCGAGAGCCGCGACAAGGGCGTGGAGCTGGTGGAGTACCTCAAGGGCCACGCGGAAGGCCGCGGCAGTTTCCTGCCCGTGCCCTCGCTGGAGGCGCTGCCTCCGGTCCTGGAGCCGGACTTCGAGCGCCCGGGCGTGCTGGCCCACGCCCTGCGCGAGGTGACGCACGAGGAGGCGCTGTCGCCGGTGGTGCGGCTGCTGCTCGGCGACGTCATCATCGTCCAGGACGTGGCGGCGGCGCGTGCGTACGCGGAGGCCGGCGGTCCGGTGTGCACGCTCGTCACGCAGGACGGCGAGGTGTTCCGCGCGGACGGCACGATTGTCGGCGGTGAGCGCGAGGGCGCGGCGGTGGGCGCGCTGCAGAAGA
Source organism: Myxococcus stipitatus (assembly GCF_037414475.1). The sequence goes on from NZ_CP147913.1 coordinate 7,833,713, forward strand.
AGCGCGAAATCGCGGAGCTGGCGGGCGAGGTCGCCCGGGTGGAGGAGCGCTACAACGAAATCCTCACCCGGCACTACACGCTCCAGAAGCAGATGGGCCACACGGAGGGCGTCCTCAAGGGGCTGGCGAAGAACCAGCACACCGAGGAAGTGAATCTCGCCAGCCAGGAGAAGGACCTGCACAAGGCGGGCGAGGACCTGGCGCGCGTGCGCGAGCGTCTGCGTGCCCAGGAGCAGGAGGAGGCCCAGCTGGCGCAGAGCCAGACGGCGCTCGCCCACGAGGAGGAGGCCAGCCGGGGCGAGGTGGCCCACGGCCAGACGGACCGCGAGGGCCGTGAGGAGCGCGTCAAGCAGCTGGCCTCCGAGCAGGAGTCCCTGCGCCAGCGCGCGGAGACGGCCAACGCGGACCTGACGGGCCTGCGCATCAAGGTCGCCGCCGGCAGCGAGCGCGGCGAGTCGGCGCGCAAGGAACTCGACAGCCTCGTGACGCAGCGCCGGGACATGGAGACGCGCGTGGCGCGCCTCCAGGCGACGCTGGCCGAGGGGGGCTCGCGCACGGAGGAGCTGGCGAAGCGCATCGCGGAGACGGAAGCCGGGCTTGCCCAGCGCGTGGAGGAGCACCGCGTGGCCGCGGAGGGCCTGGAGGCCCGGCGCTCGGCGCACACGGTGGCCTCCGTGGAGGTGCGCGAGCAGGACACCCAGTTCCGCGAGCTGCGCGGCCGGGTGGAGGAGCTGATGCAGGGCCTGTCCCAGATTTCGCTGCGCGAGCGCGAGATTGCCCTGGAGCTCGAGCACCTGTCGGCGGGCATCCGCGAGCGGCACCAGGTGGACCTGGCGCTGGAGCTGCACCGCTACCACCTGCTGCCGTCGCTGACGCCGGAGACGGAGGCGGAGCTGAAGGACCTGCGCGCGCAGGTGGAGAAGATGGGGGAGATAAACCTCACCGCCATCGACGAGCACGCGGAGCTGGCCAAGCGCTTCGACTTCCTCACCGCGCAGAAGACGGACCTGCTGGCCTCCATGGAGCAGCTCAAGGAGGCCATCCAGCGCATCGACGCCACCAGCCGCGAGCGCTTCAAGCAGACCTTCGACGTGGTGAACGAGAAGTTCCAGGCCATCTTCCCCCGTCTGTTCGGCGGAGGCCGCGCGAGCCTCGTGCTCACCAGCGACGGCCCCAACGGCGAGCCGGGCGTGGAAATCGTGGCCCAGCCGCCGGGCAAGAAGCTCCAGAGCGTCAACCTGCTCTCCGGTGGCGAGAAGGCCCTCACCGCCGTGGGCCTCATCTTCGGCATCTTCCTCATCAAGCCCACGCCCTTCTGCCTCCTGGACGAGGTCGACGCGCCGCTGGATGAGGGCAACGTGGGCCGCTACAACGACATGGTGAAGGAGATGAGCCGCCAGTCGCAGTTCATCCTCATCACCCACAACAAGCGGACCATGGAGGTCTCCAACACCCTCTACGGCGTCACCATGGAGGAGCCGGGTATCTCCAAGCTCGTCAGCGTGCGCATCCGCGAGGCCACCGCGGCCAACGACGACAAGATGTCCGCCTGAGCCCCTCCGGGCCTTGTCCGGGACGCCTCGCCGCATGAGGCGCCCCGGGCCGTGAGGGCCGGAGACAATCGAGGCTGGAAACACAGAAGGCGCGGGCCCCGGACCTCCGGGCTCCCGCGCCTTCGTGCGTTTCACGCCTGGGGCGTGGTGACGGCTACTTCTTCTTCTTCGGGCCGTAGTTGACCTTCGGGCAGATGCCGGGGGCCGCCTGGGCCTCCGTGTTCGCCTTGGTCAGGTCCTGCTGGGTGATGTCCAGCGCGGCCTTGCCGGCGGTCTCCACCGGGGTCCAACCCTCGGCGTCGGTGGCCTTCAGCTCCTGCACCAGCGTCAGGGACGCCTGGTCCACGGACTGCTGGGACTCCAGGGCCTTCACCACGCCCTGCGAGGCCTCGACGTAGGCCTTGCACTTGGTGACCATCTCATCCAGCAGGCCGCTGTTCTTCGTCGCGTTGAACTTCTTCACGACGTTGTCGTACGCGAGCGCGGTGTCCATGCGGGCGCCCAGGGCGATGGCGGCGGCGGCGGCGCGCTGGTTGCGCACGAGCTCGAGCTGGAAGAAGCGCAGGTTGGCGGGCAGCGTGGTGTCCGCCTCGCTGCCAGCGGAGTTGAAGTGCACGAAGCGGTGCGGGTAGGTGAGCTTGTCGGACGTCGCGTTCGCCGGCACGGCGGCGAGCTTCGTCTTCAGGCACGCGGCGACCTGGTCGCCTTCGGTGCTGCCGGACGGATCGAAGGTCACCTCGGAGACGGGCTGGCCCTTGACCAGGGTCACGCGCGCGGTCAGCACCGGCGGCGTGGAGCCCTTGAAGTTGGCGTAGCAGTCGCACCAGCCCGGCTGCGCCAGGCGGATGGCGCCGGAGTAGTCCGAGCCCTCGTTCATGCCGAACTTGACGTTCGCGCTGCTGGTGACGTCGTGCTCGAAGGTGGCGGTGGACTCCACGGGCTGGGCGCCCTTGGCGAGCAGCGGCGGCTTGACCAGCTTGTCCACGGCGGCCTGGATGCACGCCTGGCCGGTGGGGGCCAGGTTCTCACCGGCGACTGTGTGCGTGGCGCTGGTGTCAGTCACGGTGGTCTTCACCGTGACGACGGTCTTCTCGGCGGGGCCGCGGTTCTTCGGGTCCACCAGGCACTCCATGACCTCCGGGCGCGTGGTGAGAAGGGCACCCACCAGCACCGCCTGGTTCGCGGGGGGCAGGGTGAGCTCGCGGGGGAAGCAGGTGGCCACGTCGAAGGCGGGCTGGTTGCCAATGCGCACGCGCTCCTCGGTGGTCTGCGGCTTGCCGTTGGTCGCGGCGGTTTCAGCGGGCTTCTGCTGACCGGCGCAAGCGGCGGTGAAGACGACGGAGGCTACGGCGAGACGACGCAACATGCGGTTGTTCTCCCTGGGGTGAGACTGCGAGGGGGCCCTCACTTCTCCAGGCCCTCGGCGTTCTTGAGGTCCTTGAGACGAAGCCCGTTCTTCTTCAGAAGGCGGTAGAGGCTCTGCATGGACAGGCCGGTGCGCTGCTCGGCGGCCTTCATGTCGAAGCCCACCGTGCGCATCACCTCGGCGAAGTAGAGGCGCTCGAAGTCGGCCAGCACGCGGTCCTTGGCCTCGTGGTACGGCATGCCGGTGACGAGCGTGGCCACGTGGTTGCCGGGAGGCTGTCCCTCCGGACGGCGCGACGGCTGGGCGAGGAAGTCCAGCCAGCTGGTGTTGCCCGTCTCCTCCATCAGCGCGCCGCGCTCCAGCACGTTGCGCAGCTCGCGCACGTTGCCCGGCCAGTCGTAGCCCTCGAAGAGGGCCAGCGTCTGGGGCGTGAGCGTGACGCTCGCGCGCAGCGTCTGGGACAGGGCCTGCGCCAGCGAGGGCAGGTCCTCGCGCCGCGTGCGCAACGGCGGCAGGCGCACCCGCGCCACGGCCAGGCGGAAGTACAGGTCGGCGCGGAAGCGGCCCTGGCGCACGTCCTCTTCCAGGTTGCGGTGCGTGGAGGCGATGACCCGCACGTCCACGGGCACCGGCTGGCCGTCCAGCGACGGCACCTCGCGCGCGTCCAGCACGCGCAACAGCTTGCCCTGCACCATCAACGGCAGCTCGCCCACCTCGTCCAGGAAGAGGGTGCCGCCCCGCGCCGCCTCGAAGACGCCGCGGGCTTCCTTGTCCTCCGCGTCGCTGGCGCGCAGGCCGCCGAACAGCTCCCGCTCCGCCTTCTCCTCGGAGATGAGGTTGCAGTCCACGACCTTGAAGGGGCCGTGGCGCCGCGACGAGTGCTGATGCACCGCGCGCGCCGCCAGCTCCTTGCCGGTGCCCGTCTCACCCTCGATGAGCAGGCTCATGTCCTCGCGGGCCACGCGCCGCAGCTCCGTGAAGACCCAGCGCATCTTCTCCGAGGAGCCCACCAGCGCGCCGAAGGACTCCGCCCCCGCCAGCTCCACCTCGGTGGGCTTGGCGGCCACCTTCACCGCCAGCTTCGTCTTGCCCAGCTCCACCTTGTCGCCGCGCCCCAGGTACGCCTGGAGCACCTGACGGCCGTCCAGGAATGTCCCGTTGCGGCTGCCGGTGTCGCGCAAGAGGAGGCCTCGCGGCGTGCGCTCCACCTCCAGGTGACGGCGGCTCACCGTGGTGTCCGTGAGCACCAAATCACTCGCGGGGTCGGAGCCCACCCGAACCAGGCCGTCCTGGGTCGTCACCTTCTTGCCCTTGTCGGGGCCGGCCACCACCTCCACGGTCCACTCGTGGATGGGGACTCGGGTGGTGCGGCCTTCGTCTTTGTCCGTCTGGGTGGTCTGGGTGACCTCGGGCCTGGGTTCCATCATGGGTCCTCTTTAGGTGCGAGGAGACCGGGCGGGCAAGCCCGTCGCACCGTCTGCGCTTGCCCCGCCGTCAGGGCAACATGCGTGGAAGAATCTTCCCAGAAGGCTGTTGCACGGCAGCCTTCCATGGAAACGACGCCCCGAGCGGGATGGCTCGAGACTGGGGGTGGGGGAGGGCGAGCAGGCGTATCCCCAGGAACACCTGAAAGGCGTGTTCCCACGGGGTCTTCCACTGTCCACCACCACACGGTGGCCACCACGCGAGCCTGGGCTGCGTCGGGCCCTGGTGGAGGCCGTCCAACGTGCCGTGGGGTGCTGGTGGAAGTGGGAGGGGCCGCTTGCGACTCACGGCCCGGCATCCAAGACGAACACCCCGCGCGAATCCAGTGTCACGCGCGGGGTTTGCGTCAATACGTGGCGGGGGCGTCGCTCGCGGGGAAGGACTCCTTGGACATCTCGTCGACCAGGTCGTCGGACGGCCCGCCCCCGGACTTCACGCCCATGTTGGTGGCGGGCCGCTGCGTCGCGCCCGGGGCCTTGCCCGCGCGCTTGCGAGTGCTCGAAGGCTTGTCCATGGATGCCAGGCGCGCGCCGAGCAGGTTCTTCGCCCGCTCGGCCAGGTGGCGCTGTTCTTCAAGACAGTCGCGGAAGAACTGCGCCAGCTCCGGGTCTCCGGCGGCTTCCGCGTCCTGGATGAACCGCTCCGTCGCCGAGGCACCCTTGAGCAGGTGGTAGAGCGTGCTGATGACGCCTTGGTGGATGTCCCGGCTTTGTGCCTGCCGTGCTTCACCTGCCATTGCCGCCTCCCGCGAAAGGGTGGTGCTCCATGGGGTGAAGCTATGTACGGCGAAGGCGGGCGGCCCCGGCGTGGCGCTCGCCCGCCTGCTCGCGGTGTCAGGCCTGGAGCATGGCGTCCAGCTTGCCGTCCTTGTCGAGCTGGGCCAGGTCCGAGTAGCCGCCCACGTGCGTGTCGCCGATGAAGATTTGGGGCACGGTGCGCTGGCCGCCGCTCCTCTCCACGAGCTGGGCTCGTGCGTCGTCGTCGCCGGTGACGTCCTGCTCCTGGAAGTCCACGCCCTTTCGCTTGAGCAGGTCCTTCGCGCGGACACAAAAGCCGCAGTACGTCGTGGTGTAGATCTTCACGGGCTTCACGGTGATTCCTCCTTCATTCCCAAAAGTAAGGGCGTGGCCTGCCGCGTGCCACCATGTGCCATGAAAGCACGACGGCCCCCGGCTCCCTGAAAGGAACCGGAGGCCGCCCGTGGAGCAGTCACCCCGGATGAACCGGAGTGGGGGCGACTACATGCCCATGCCGCCCATACCGCCCATGCCGCCCATGCCACCGGCGCCGGCGGGCATGTCCTTCTCCTCCTTCGGACGCTCGGCCACCATCGCCTCGGTGGTCAGCATCAGGGAGGCCACGGACGCGGAGTTCTGCAGCGCGGTGCGGCTCACCTTGGCCGGGTCGATGACGCCGGCGGCCAGCAGGTCCTCGTAGGTCCCGGTGGCGGCGTTGAAGCCGTAGGCGCCCGTGCCCTCCTTGACCTTGTTGACGACAACGCTGCCCTCGAGGCCGCCGTTGCCGACAATCTGACGCAGGGGCTCCTCGACCGCGCGGCGGATGATGTCCACGCCGAACTTCTCGCCGTCGACGAACGTCTGGCCTTCCAGCGCCTTGAGGCACCGGATGTAGGCCACGCCGCCGCCAGGAACCACGCCCTCCTCGACGGCCGCGCGGGTCGCGTTGAGCGCGTCCTCCACGCGGGCCTTCTTCTCCTTCATCTCCGTCTCGGTGGCCGCGCCGACGTTGATGACCGCCACGCCGCCCACGAGCTTCGCCAGACGCTCCTGGAGCTTCTCGCGGTCGTAGTCGCTGGTGGTCTCCTCGACCTGGGCGCGGATCTGCTTCACGCGCGCGGAGATCTCCTGCTCGCTGCCCGCGCCGTCGACGACGGTGGTGTTGTCCTTGTCCACCGTGACGCGCTTGGCGCGGCCCAGGTCCTGGAGCGTCAGCGTGTCCAGCTTGATGCCCAGGTCCTCGGCGATCATCCGGCCGCCCGTCAGGGTGGCGATGTCCTCGAGGATGGCCTTGCGGCGGTCGCCGAAGCCCGGCGCCTTCACCGCGCACACGTTCAGCACGCCGCGGATCTTGTTGACGACCAGCGTGGCCAGGGCCTCGCCCTCGACTTCCTCGGCGATGATGAGCAGCGGCTTACCCGCGCGCGCCACCTGCTCCAGGATGGGGAGCAGGTCCTTCATCGAGGAGATCTTCTTCTCGTGGATGAGGATGAGCGCGTCGTTCAGCACCGCCTCCATCCGCTCCGGGTCCGTCACGAAGTACGGGGAGAGGTAGCCGCGGTCGAACTGCATGCCCTCCACGACGTCCAGGGTGGTCTCCAGGCCCTTGGCCTCCTCCACCGTGATGACGCCCTCCTTGCCGACCTTCTCCATCGCGTCCGCGATGATCTGGCCGATGGTGGCATCGCCGTTGGCGGAGATGGTGCCGACCTGGGCAATCTCCTTCTTGTCCTTCGTCGGCTTGGCCAGCTTCTTCAGCTCCGCCACGATGACCGCGACGGCCTTGTCGATGCCGCGCTTGATGTCCATGGGGTTGTGACCGGCCGCCACCAGCTTCGCGCCCTCGCGGAAGATGGCCTGCGCCAGCACGGTCGCCGTGGTCGTCCCGTCACCGGCGACGTCGGAGGTCTTGGAGGCGACCTCCTTGACCATCTGCGCGCCCATGTTCTCGAACTTGTTCTCGAGCTCGATCTCCTTGGCCACCGTCACACCGTCCTTGGTGATGGTGGGGGAGCCGAAGCTCTTCTCGATGACGACGTTGCGGCCCTTGGGCCCCAGGGTCACCTTGACCGCGTCGGCCAGGATGTTGACGCCACGGAGGATGGCCTCGCGGGCGCGCACGTCGAAAAGAAGGTCCTTCGCCATGATGATGTTTCCTTGGAAAGGGGTGGGAGCGGATTACTTCTCGATGACGCCGAGCACATCCTCTTCACGCAGGATGAGGTGCTCTTCGCCGTCGAGCTTGATCTCGGTCCCGGCGTACTTGCTGAAGAGAATGGTGTCGCCGGCCTTGATGTCCATGGCACGCACGGAGCCGTTCTCCAGCACCTTGCCGTTGCCGACGGCGATGACCTTGCCCTCGAGGGGCTTCTCCTTCGCCGTGTCCGGGATGAAGAGGCCGCCCTTGGTCTTGTTCTCCTCGGCGACCCGCTTGACGATGAGCCGATCCTGCAGGGGACGAATCTTCATGGTCTGCTCCTTGATGGGCGCCCACCGTCCGGGAACTCCGGGCGGCTCATGGCGCCTCTGGGGTTGAAGATGGGCCGTGACGGCCCGCGGCATTAGCACTCGTACCTCACGAGTGCTAACTCCTAGGCGCGGCGGATAATAACCAGCGAAGTCGACCCGTCAAGCCACGCGGGCTCAACGCGCTCCCAGCTGCCAACTGCCCGGCATTGCTGTCCTTTTTCACTCCAGGCCCCGCCGTGGTGCAGCGTGCGGCGGCGCGTGCCCTGGGCCTGGAAATTGGCACTCGCAAGGCACGAGTGCTAGCGCAAGTGCCTGGAATCATTGAGGGCCGGTTTTGCGACACACCGGGCGGATTGCTACCGTTCCTTTATCCCCGAAGGCCGAGGGATGGCCGGGCGGGTGGACGGGAGTGTCGATGAGTCAACTGGTGGCGTCCCTGTCTCTGAAGGAGTTCTTCAAGTCGCTCCTCGACGAAGTCACGGCGCGTCAGAGGGTCCGGCTGGAAGAGGTGACGGAGTTCTACCTGGTGAACCTGCTGGCGGAGTTCGCGAGCACGGACACGCTGTTCGATCGGCAGGAGGATGGGCGCCGCGCCCATGAGCCGCTGGCGGTGCTGTACCACCAGGCGCTCCAGCAGGAGCGCGAGGCGCGCATCCGCACGCTGCGGCGGCTGGGAGACGTCTCGCTCTACACCGTGGGCTTCTTCTCCGGCGCGCTGGAGGGCGGAGTGGTGGGCCCCGACTACTACATCCAGATGGGTGGAACGGCGTACGGCCAGGTGGCGGACCTGTCTCCCAAGGCGGGCTTCGCGGGGGTGTACCGCGAGCTGCGCGACAAGTTCCGCGCGGTGGTGGAGGTGCTGGAGGAGATTTCCGCGCGGGGCATGGTGAGCGCGGGGCCCAGCGGGGCGCTGAAGGTCTACGAGACGTGGACGCGCACGGGCAGCGACCGGCTGGAGCGCGTGCTGGTGGACGCGGGGATGATGCCGCGCACCTCCAAGGGGCAGCTTCCCAACTGAGCGGGACGGAGGCGCGATGATTGGCCAGGTTCAGGACCACCTGGAGGCCATCTACGGCTTCACCTGCGAGGCGCGGGCGGAGGTCTTCGTGGTGGATACGGAGGCCGCCGTCCGGCTGGGCGGCACGGGCCGGAGCGACGAGGAGCTGCTGGTCCACGAATCCGAGGACGCGCTGGAGCTGGCGCTGTACCTGTCTCCCGCGCTGCTCGAGCGGCTCAGGCCGTACGAGGCCGGGCCGCCGGGACACCTGCTGGACGGGGAGCTCGCGGGCTACTGCCAGGTGGCGGAAGGGGTCAGCCACTTCCTCTACATGACCCACACCGCGGCGCATGGGCGGACGGTGTCCTTGCTGGAGCTGGAGGCCCAAGCGGAGGTGGACAAGTTCGCGGTGTGCCTGCTGCTCCGCTGGGGCGAGGGCGTGGGCGCGTGGGCCCAGGAGCTGTTCACCCGGCTGTTCGAGCGGGTGTCCTATCGGGAGCGGCTCTCGTCCCAGGAGCACTGGCGGTATCAGGAGGCCAACCGGCTCTCGCAGCGGTTCTGCTCGCGGCTGATGGGGCATGTCGCGAAGCGGCGGTTGGACCGGCTGCTCTCGGACCTCCGGTATGCCTACCGGCTGGGGGCGGAGGCCAAGCTTCGCCACTTCGCCCACGGTGGTTGAGTCCCCGCGGGGCCTCGCTATCGGTTAGGGTAGGTGGGCATGCCACGCGAGGCGTCCGCAGGCGGGATTGTCATCCGGGAGAGTGACGGCACCTGGGAGGTGGTCGTCATTCGTCCCCATGGCCGTCCTCTGTGGGCACTTCCCAAGGGCCATGTGGACCCAGGCGAGACGCCGGAGCAGACCGCGAGCCGCGAGGTGCGCGAGGAGACGGGGCTCACCGCCGCGTTGATCGCCCCGCTGGGCGAAATCCGCTACGTCTACCAGTTCAGGGGGCAGCGCATCTTCAAGCGCGTCCACTTCTTCCTCTTCCGCTACCAGGACGGAGTGCTGGGGCCGCTGCCGGGGCCACGCGTGGAAGTGGATGAGGTGCGCTGGGTGCCGGTGGGACAGCTGGTGCCCCTGCTCGGCTACAAGGGAGAGAAGGCCGTGGCAGCGCGCGCCGTGAGGTGGATGCGCGCGCAGGGCCTGCTTCCGGAGGCCCCTTCCCCGGCCGTGGGGCCCGAGGGGAAGGGAACCTAGGACTTCGGTACCGCCTACTTGCGGGGCTCCTCGCCGGCGTACTTGCCGGAGAGCGCCTCGCGCACGTCGCGATCAAACTTCACGCGGCCGGTCGCCACCTCGCGCAGCGAGAGGACGGGGGGCTTGTTCTTGGACTGCTCGATGATGGGGCGGGCGCCGGCCATCAGCTGACGCGCGCGCTTCGCACCGAGCAGCACCAGCGCGAACCGGTTGTCGACGAGGGGGAGGCAGTCTTCGACTGTGACGCGAGCCATGGAACGTCCTTGGGATTTCGGTGGGGCGACGGAAACGGTGAAAACTAAAGAGCGCCCCCGGGGGAGTCAAGGAAGGACGCACATGCGGGGCGGCGGGCGGACAGGCGCCGTCCCCTCGGGGCACTCAGGTGCCTGCCCCCTGGGTGTACCACCAGGCCCAGAGGACGAGGACGCCCTGCAGGGGCAGCCGCGCCCAGAGCAGGGGCCGGGGAAGCTTCCGGAAGCGCTCGGGCTGGAGCGCCATCTGGAGGTTGGCGGGGAAGATGGCGATGAACAGGGCGATCAACCCCCAGGCCGACACCATCCGAGTCGCCGGCACCATCAGCCCCACGCCCAGCAGGACCTCCGCCACGCCGCTCCAGAAGACCAGGGGGCCGTGCCATGGCAGGTACGGCGGCATCATCCGCACGTAGACGCGCGGATTCACGAAGTGGTTGATGCCGCCGGCCACCATGAAGAGGCCCAGGACGTACAGGAGGACGTGCTTCATGCGCCCTGGAAGGCCACGTCGACGATGGCCCGGGCCTCCTGGAGGATGGCCTGCAGGTGGGCGTCGTCGCGGAAGCTCTCCGCGTAGATTTTGTAGACGTCCTCGGTGCCCGAGGGCCGCGCGGCGAACCAGCCGTTCTCCGCGACGACCTTGAGGCCTCCGATGTCGGCGCCGTTGCCGGGCGCACGCGTGAGGCGCTGGAGGATGGGCTCACCCGCGAGGCTCGTGGCCTTCACCGAGTCGGGCGAGAGCTTCTTCAGGATGGACTTCTGCGCGGGCGTGGCCGCCTGGTCGATGCGTGTGTAGTACGGCGTGCCCAGCTTCGCCGCGAGCTCCCGGTAGTGCTCGCCCGGGTCCTTGCCCGTGCGCGCCAGGATTTCGACCGCGAGCAGGTCCAACAGCATCCCGTCCTTGTCGGTGGTCCAGACGCTCCCGTCGCGGCGGAGGAAGGACGCGCCCGCGCTCTCCTCGCCGCCGAAGCCCAGCGAGCCGTCCAGCAGCCCGTCCACGAACCACTTGAAGCCCACGGGGACTTCGACGATGCGACGGCCCAGGCTCTTCGCCACGCGGTCGATGAGGCCGCTGCTCACCAGCGTCTTGCCCACCGCGGTGCCCGGCTTCCAGCCTGGCCGGTTCTGATTCTGGAAGAGGTAGTGGATGGCCACCGCGAGGTAGTGATTGGGGTTCATCAACCCCATCGAGCGCGTGACGATGCCGTGCCGGTCCGAGTCCGCGTCGTTGCCGAAGGCGAGGTCGTACTGGTCCTTGAGCTTGACGAGGTTCGCCATCGCATAGGGCGAAGAGCAGTCCATGCGAATCTTCCCGTCGTGGTCCACCGGCATGAAGCGGAACGTCGGGTCCACCGTGGGGTTCACCACGCGCAGGTTCAATCCGTAGCGCGAGGCGATGGGCTCCCAGTACGCGACGTTGGAGCCGCCGAGCGGGTCCGCGCCAATCTTCAACTTCGCGCCGCGCAGCGCCTCCATGTCCACCACGGAGGCCAGGTCCTCGACATACGGCGTGATGAAGTCGTGCAGCTCCACCGTGGGGGCCGTGCGCGCCTTCTCATAGGGCGTGCGCTTCACGCCGGAGTTGCCATCGCCAAGCAGCGCGTTGGCGCGGCGCTCGATGCCCGCGGTGACATTCGTATCCGCGGGGCCTCCGTTGGGCGGGTTGTACTTGATGCCGCCGTCCTCGGGAGGGTTGTGGGACGGGGTGATGACGATGCCGTCCGCGAGCCCCGAGGTCCGGCCGCGATTGAACGTCAGGATGGCGTGGGAGATGACGGGCGTGGGCGTGGCGCCGTCGGTGAAGCGCACCTGGACACCGTTGGCGGCCAGCACCTCCAGCGCGGTGCGCTGCGCGGGCGCGGACAAGGCGTGGGTGTCCATGCCCAGGTACAGCGGTCCGTCGATGCCCTGCTGCTGGCGGTACTCACAGACGGCCTGCGTCACCGCGATGATGTGCGCCTCGTTGAAGCTCGTGCGCTCCGAGGAGCCGCGGTGCCCGGACGTACCGAAGGCGACGCGTTGCTCGGGCACGGCCACGTCGGGGCGCTCCGAGTAGTAGCGCGCGCGCAGCTTCTCGGGGTCGATGAGGAGGCTTTCCGGCGGGAGCTTTCCAGCAAGGGGATGGGCCATGACGGGCCCCACCTTAGGCTCCCGGCACGCGGAAAGAACACCTGTTGTCCGCGTGCTGTCCTCGGGTGGACCGAGACCCTCCCCGTCCCCTACGAGCCCGTGGCTCCGGAGGGCGTGGGAGGCGCCTCTTCATCCGGCAGATAGAAGGCCCCCGAGCGCGCCGCGAGCACCGCGGCGGTGAGCAGGCCCACCGTCAACCCGAAGACGACGATGCTGGCCAGCGTCACCCAGTCGGTGACACCCGCGGGTTGGAGCAACGCGGCGAAGGGCGTGGCGAAGTCGAAGCCGGCCTGTGGCGTCTTGCGCAGGTTCTGGACCGCGGTGAGCAGCGCGGTGAGCGCCGCGCCCACGCCCATGCCCACCACCGCCGAGAACACCGCTCCCCCCATGAGCATGGAGCGGCTCACCGCGCGAGCGGCGGGGCGGCTCTGCACATCGAAGTTGGGGTCCCTCACGCCCAGCGGCACGAAGCGCGCGAGCAGCAGCAGGCCCGGGATTCCGCCCACCATGGTGAACCAGAAGAAGGGCTCCCACCCAATGGCATACACGAGGAAGCCGGCGATGGGCCCGGCCACGACGCGCGGGATGGAGAAGAGGCTGGAGAGCAGCGCGAACTGCGTGGCGGAGAAGCGCTTCTGTGTCAGCCGCATCAGCAGCACCGAGAAGGCGCCGGTGCCCAGGCCCTGCGTCACCTGCTCGAAGCCGATGGCGCAGTACATGAGCATCACGTTGGGCTCACCGGCGCGCGCCACCAGGACGTAGCCGATGTTGGACACAATCTGGATGACCCCGAACACCCACAGCGCGCGGCCCAGGCCCAGCACCGTCGTCCACGCTCCGCCGATGAGGGTGCCCGCGATGGTGCCGAACAGGCCGATGGTGCCCAGCGCCACTCCCCGGTGAATGTCGCTGTAGCCCATGTCCACCAGGAAGGGCCGCAGCAGCGTGCCGCCGAGGTTGTCGGCCAGCTTGTAGAGGAAGACGAACGCGAGGATTTCGAGCGCGCGGTGCCTCGCGAGGAAGCCCACGAAGGGATACCAGACGGCGTCCTTGAGGGACTTGGGCGGGGTGAAGTGCTCCTCGGGTTCCGGCGCGAAGCGGGTGATGAAGAGCATGGGGAGGTACAGCGCCGCCAGCCCGATGACGACCCACTTCCAGGAGACCTTGCCCGCGAGGGTGATGGAGGCCGAACCCGCGATGAACATGGCCGCGCGGTACAGCGCGACGCGTGCTCCCACCGCCACGCCCTGCTCGTCCTTGCGCAACACCTCCACCGCGTAGGCGTCGATGGCGATGTCCTGCGTCGCGGAGGCGAAGGCCACCGCCATGGCCAGCGCACCCACCACCCACGCGGTCTCGGGATGGTCTCCCACGCCCGCCAAGGCCAGGGTCGTGGCGAAGAGCGCCACCTGCGCCACCGCCATCCATCCCCGCCGCCGTCCCCAGAAGGGCGGCACGTAGCGGTCCATGAGCGGGGACCAGAGGAACTTGAAGGACCACGGGGCTTGCGCCAGCGTGATGAGGCCCACGACGCGGATGTCCACGCCGATGCTGCGAAGCCAGTCGGGGATGGCAATCCACACCAGGCCCAGCGGCAGTCCCGACGAGAACGAGAGCAGCGTGACAGAGGCCGTCCGCCAGGACGCCATGGCCCGCGCCAGACTGGCCCACGTCCCCGGCCGTGCCCCTTTCGCCCCGCTCTTGTCCTGCTCGCTCATGGCGGCGGACTCTATACCAGCCGGGTAGTCAGCCCAGGGGCTCCCGCGCGCTGACGCTCGGAGGGTTGCCCGGTCACCGGTCCAGCGCCGTCATGTCCGGACATGTCGCGCGGACCCCCTCGGTCGGGTTGAGGAAGTCCCAGCTCCGGGAGATGAACGTCACCCGGCCCGTGTTGTCCCAGCACTCGGTGTACTGCGCGCCCTGGATGTCCCCCTTGAGGATTCGCAGCGAGCCGGAGCCCCGGCCGTCCGGCGCCCACCGCGTGGTGAGGGCCAGGTCCTCGGGCAGTCCCCCCGCCACGAAGTCGGTGCCCTGCAACTCGAAGGTCATCTCCGCCACGCCCCCTTCGCCCTGACGGTAGATGTACTTGGATGGCAGGAGCAGGGGCTGCATGCTGACGAACACCAGCTCCACGCGCGTGGGCAGCGTCCGCGTCTGGTAGTGAATCTCCTCGCGCTCCAGCAGGTCGAGCCCCAGGATGAAGCCCTTCTCACGCCCCCGCCTCAGCTCCAGGATGAGGCTGCCCGCCCCCTTCCGGATGCCTCCGTTGGCCTGGAACGAGCCCGTGATGAAGCTCCACCACGCCTCCTCGCCCTCACCGATGCGGCGGTACTGGAGCTCGTAGTCGAACCGCTCGCCCTCGCGAGTCATCACGAAGCGCGCCTCGAACCGCCGCTCGCGCCGGTCGGGGTAGGGGCCCCACACGCGCTTGTCGGGCTCGCGCTGGGTGGGCGGCGCGTCGTGGATGGCCTGGAGCGAGGTCAGCATCGCGTCCACCACTTCGTTGAAGCGCCGGCCCGTCTCGTCCGTGTCGCCCACGATTCCCGACGGAGCCCCCAGCCGCCCCGCCGCGAGCGCCGTCTTTCCCGAGACGGGGGCGCTCCAGCCCGCGCTCTTGCCCTGGCCGGGCACCGTCACCGCCAGGTCCTCGCGCCGGGGCAGGGCGTTGAGGAACTCCAGGTCGTCATTGGAGAAGTCGCCGCCGCATGCGGCCAGCGCCAGACACAGACAGACAGGCACCAGGTTTCGCATCGAACGCTCCTTCAAGGCTGAAACGTGACGAGCGCGCCCAGCTCCCAGAAGCCCAGCGAGCGTTGCTCATCCACGGTGTAGAGCAGGTAGTGGGCTCGGGCACGTCCCGTCACGTGCAGGCGCCGCAAGGGCTGCCAGCGCAGTCCCGCCACCAGTCCAGGGGAGAACATGGCGTACTTCTGGTCGGGATAGGCCTCATCCGCGAAGTCGCGCCGCATCACGAGGTACGCCATTCGCACGCCGACGAAGGGGGCAATGCTGCCTCGCGGCCACTCGGACGTGAGCGTCGTGCCCAGCCCCATCACCGAGTACTTGTAGGCGGGGCCACTCAGCGTGGGCAGTGCGAGCAACGCCTGCTTCCCACCCAACGCCACGTCCACGCCCCACACCCAGTCCCGGCGGAAGTAGTCATGAAGCTGCGCCTCCGCGCCCAACATCCCCACCGACAGGAACAGCGAATCGCGCGTGGGGGCGTCGAAGAAGGACTGCATTCCACCGGAGAGGCCCACCGTCCACCACGCGCCTTCCACGGAGGCCACGCCCTTCACAGGGTCGTCGGAGAAGGGCGCATCCCTCAGCCGCGCCTCCTCCAGCACCACCTGCTGGCCGCGCGCCACCTCCACCTCGCCGATGCGCAACCGGTCAGAGAGCCGCCGCTTCACGCGGTACGTGCCAGGGGCCAGCGCCACGCGACGCTCCAGTTCGGGCGCCTTGTCCAGCTCCGCCACCACCATCCCCGCCGAGTCCACGAAGTAGTACGTGCCCGCCGGAGCAAGGCCCGGCACCACCAGGCCATCACCCGCCGCGCGCAGGTCCGTCAACACCAGGTCGCCGTTGCCCGCGAGGTCGTAGCTGAACGTCGGGTGCTGCGCGCCTCCGCTGCTCGCTGCTGTGTCCGCAACGGTGCGGGCGTACGCATGGGAGTACGCCTCGAACAACGTCACCCGCCCATCGCCGCTGCGGTCCGCGTCGCCGAGCAGCCCGCTGGCCAGATGGTGCGAGAAGTAGCTGCCGCCGAGCGCGTCCGACTCCTGCGAGTCTTCATCCGCCGCGCTCGAGGTGAGGATGACCAGTCCGCGGGAGTCACGCTCCGCGCCCGATTCGATTTGAAAGGCGGGGGCCTTGCGCGCGCCCTTGGTGCGCGTCAGCGCGCCGGAGCGGCATGAGTCGAGAATCGCGATGCGGATGTCCGCGGACGTACTCGCCAGCCGCTTTCGCAGGTCCTCGAAGCCCACGCGGGAGTTGCCCAGCCGCAGCGTGCCGTCCTTCGCGTGGCCCGAATAGTAGACGAGCAGCGCGGTGCGCTCGCCCCGTGCGCGAGCCTCCCGCGCGCGCGATTCCAGCTCCGTCAGCGCGGCGAGGAAGTCCTTCGAGGACTCGTTGAGCAGCAGCTTCGCATCACCGGGCGCCACGCCTCCCAGCCGCGACAGCAACGCGTGCATCTTCCTCGCGTCGTCGCGGGCGAAGCGCAGGGGACGGGTGTCAGCGCCCCCTTCGTCATTGCCCACCACCAGCGCGAAGCGGCGCAGCCCCTCCGCCCTCGCGCCCGAGGCCACGAGCAACAGGATGGCGGCCACCGCGCGCCAGAACGAAAGCAGGGGAGGGCTCATGGCTTGAGCAGCACCCAGTGCGTCTGCGCGCCGGGCACCGCGAGCGAGGGCATCCGCGCCACGTCGCCATTGGCGGAGGCGAAGGCACGCCGGGCCGCGTCCACGAGGGACTCCACCGAGAAGGGCTCATCACTCAGCACCAGCACCACACGCTCCGCGCCCGAGCCTGTGAGCTCCCAGCTCCCTTGAAGCCAACGCACGTCCGAGCCCGGTTCCACCGGCGCGCTGGTGCCTGACTCCGGATGCAGGGGCGTCACCTCGCCAATGGCATCCACCGACACCGCGGCCACGTAGCGATGTGTGCCGGCCTTGTAGCCCAGCATCACCCGCTCGCCGGGCTCCAGGGCCTCGGGCGTATCGGGCCGGGCCTCGCGCTGAGGGCCGGGCCCTCCGCCAATGCGCAGCTCCGCCACGTCTCCATTGCCCTTGCTCCGGTCCCAACCCGGGCCTTGCTGCAACAGGGGACGGGCCAGCACCACGACCAGCACCGACGCGGCGAGCGCCATCGCGGTGGTCACCCATCGCCGGGGCATGGGCTTCACCGCCTCCAGTCGCTGCCGCCGCTCCAGGGCCCGAGCCACTCCCGCCTCGAACCGCTCGTAGGGATGCTCCTGCTCGAAGTGCGTCTGGTTCGACTCGATGCCACGCAGCACGCCGCCACACAGGGTGCAGCTCGCCGCATGGGCGCGGACGCGAGCGGCGTCGGACAAGGCCAGCTCACCGGCGTGCAGTCGTCGCAGTGTCCATTCCGACTCGTGCGCGCTCATCGAACCCTCAGCTCCTCTCCGCCCAGCCCGGCGAAGTGCTCCAGCCGCTTGCGAATGGTGGGCACCGAGCGCCCCAGCAACGTGGCCACCTCTTCCAACGTCATCCCATCCACGTGGTAGTGCACCACCGCCGCCTGCGTCTCCGTGTCCACTCGCGCCAGCAGCCTGCGAACCAGGTCCCGCGTCTCCATCTCGCCGGGACCTCCATGTGCCTCCGGGCGCGCGGCCTCATCCCGCTCGAACCACCGCCGCCAACCCGCCCGCTCCGAGCGGAGCTGATTCAAGCAGTGGTGCGTGGCGATCTTCATCAACCATGTCAGGGGCGAGGCGTCCGCGCGGAACTCGTCCACGTGGGAGAGGGCGCGCGCGAAGACGTCATGCATCGCATCCTCCGCCCGCGCCTCATCCTTCAGCAGATAGCGGCAGCGCCCCAGGACGCTGCCGCCATGCCGTGTGTACAGCTCCCGCAGGAAGTCTCGCCGGTCCGGAAGAGGACCGCCTTGGATGACCCTGAGGGCTGGCTGCCGCGTCGCTGTCACACGCCAGAGACTACCGCGAGCCGCGTCACAGCGTGGAGTAGACCGCCGTGGGGAAGTTTCCGCAGGCGCTCACCGTGCCATGGCCGACATCCGGGCGGAAGCTCACCGCGAAGTAGACACTGAGGAAGCGGCCATCCCAACACTCGTTGACAGTCGCCTCGCCGAAGAGGTCTCCGCCTGACACCTTGATGTCCGAGCGGCCCGCCCCCGTGCGCTCCCAGCGGCTCTTGATGGCCAGCCGCTCCAGCTTCGAACGCGTCGGGTCCACGTCCATGTTCTGCCGCACCACGTAGTCCAGCTCACCCCCGGCGCCGGGCGTCTGCGCGAAACGGTAGTTCGCGCTCGCCTGCTCTCCCGAGCTGTTGCCCCGCGAGAAGTCCGCCTCCACCGTGGCCACCGCGTCGGGCGCCTTGCGCGAGTAGCGAACCTCCAGCGTCGCAATACCCTCGGGGCCACTGCTGTTGCCGGGCAGCGCGTTGTTCTTCTCCCAGTCGATGAGGAACTGGCCGGAGCCGTAGCCCGGCAGGCGCTCGCCGTTCGCATCCTCGGCCGCCGTGTGCGAGCCGGACAGCACCGTCTTGAAGGCGGTGTCGGGCTCGAGCTTGGCCTTGGCCTCCAGCACCCACGAATACGTGTCGCCCTGCGTGTGGGTGACGGTCAGCTTCCACGCGATGAGGCCCAGGGGCTGCGAGTGCGGACCCCACACGGCGACGTCGCCGTTGATGGAGGTGGGTGGGTGCTTGACGATCTCCTCGATGAGGTTGAGCACCCCGAGCGTCCCGCCGTTGATGGTCGCCGCCGCCGCGACGGTGAGGACGTAATACTCGGACGTCTGGCCGGCGCCGGCATACTCCGTCATCAGCCCCTGGCCCTTGGGCGCGGGCGAGTCCACTTCCACCATCTGCTTGGAGGGAACACCCCCGCGGAACGACGCCTCGTCCTGCTTCGAATCAGGGTCACATCCGGCGAGCATCAACGCGGCACACAGCAGGCTCTTGCGCAGCATGGTCCATCTTCCTTTCGGGCGGCCCCCGGCGGGCGGCCGAGCGGCAACGTGTTCGTCCCTATGGACACAGCCCCGCCGAAAAACAGAAAAGGCGCCTGCTCGGCGCTGAAACCTCGGGGAGTTTCAGGGGGTTGGACAACGCATGGCTGGCGACCGGGCGGCTTCACCCGGCCGTCGGACGCCGGAAATCCATCGTCCCTACCTTTCGCGCATGGAAAAGCGACACCCCAATCATCCCGGGGAGATGGGCACGGACGCGGAGCTCGCCGAGCGCGAGCGCACCGCGGATGAAATCAATGCCCGCGCGCGGGCCGTGGGGTTGTTGTGTGACGCGGGGGTGCCGTTCGTGGTGGGGGGCGCCTACGCGTATGCCACCTATACCGGCATCTACCGGGACACGAAGGACCTGGACCTGTTTCCTCGCAAGGCGGACGCGCTGCGGGCGCTCAACGTCCTGGAGAAGGACGGGTGGCGCACCGAGCGCACCGACGAGGTGTGGCTCTACAAGGCCTACAAGGGTGACTACTTCGTCGACTTCATCTTCTCGTCCGGCAACGGCGTGGCGGTGGTGGACGACGAGTGGTTCGCACACGCCCGGCGCGCCACCGTCTTCGGGCATTCGTGTCTGGTGGCTCCCGCGGAGGAGATGATCTGGTCCAAGGCCTTCGTCGTGGAGCGCGAGCGCTACGACGGCGCGGACGTCAATCACCTCATCCTCAAGGCGGGGCAGCACATGGACTGGGGGCGGCTGATGCGCCGCTTCGAGCGGTATTGGGAAGTGCTGCTCAGCCACTTGATGATGTTCCGCTTCGCCTATCCCTCCGAGCGCGACGTCATCCCCGACTGGGTGATGGCGGAGCTGCTGCGGCGGACGATGGACAGCATCCGCGAGGGGCGTTGGGAAGCGCGGCTGTGCCGGGGCAACCTCGTCTCGAAGGTGAACTACCACGTGGACATCCACCACTGGGGGTTCGGAGACGGGCGGGCCTGGGACGAGAACGAACGACAGCAGGGGGGCGAGCGTGTCGCGGGACCCGAGCTCGAAAATTCGGTTGGCGGCAGTCGGTGATTTGCACTGCCGGGAGGACCAGCACGGACGCTTCCGTCACTTCGTCAAGCAGGTCAACGCCACTGCGGACCTCTTGGTGTTGTGTGGCGACCTGACGGACCGAGGCCTCCTGGAAGAGGGGAAGGTGCTCGCCGAGGACCTGTCCGCGCTGCGTGTGCCGTGCGCCGCCGTGCTGGGCAATCACGACTACGAGCACGGACAGGTGAAGGACATCTGCGCCGAGCTGGCGAAGGTGGGCGTGCACATCCTCGACGGCGACCACTTCATCTTCGAGAAGGTGCTGGGCGTGGCGGGCGTGAAGGGCTTTGGCGGCGGCTATGGCAACGCGACGCTGCAAGCCTTCGGTGAGTCGCAGACGAAGGCCTTCGTGCAGGAGGCGGTGACGGAGTCGCTCAAGCTGGAGGCCGCGCTGAGCCACCTGGATACGCCCCGGAAGGTCGTCATCATGCACTACGCCCCCATTCCGGAGACGCTGGAGGGGGAGAACATCGAGATTCGTCCCTTCCTCGGCACCAGCCGCCTGGCCATGCCCATTGACCACTATGGCGCGGAGGCGGTGTTCCATGGCCACGCGCACCATGGCGCGCTCCGGGGGCAGACGAAGAGCGGCATCCCCGTCTACAACGTCGCGATGCCGTTGCTCGCGCGTCACACGCCGGACCAGCGCTACGTGCTGCTGGAGGTCTAGCGCACCGGGCGGCAATCCCTCTGCGGGCGACTTCCGCCCGCGCCCGTTCTTGTCTGCCCGTGCAATCGCGGAGGTGGCTGCTCGTTCTTCACGGAGCGGCGCCCGCTTGGGTTCCGCGTCCGGGCCGGTCCCACAATCGCACAGGTGGACTTCCACCTTCGTGGCTTGCGGTATGGGAAGTAGTGTTGTTCATGTTGCAACAGCAAGATGGGTACGAGAGGACGGTTCAGGGAGATGAGCACGCAGCAGATGCGGAAGGTCTGCATCGTCGGCGCCTCGGGGAAGCTAGGGCAGTACATGGTCCGGCATGCACTGGACCGAGGCTACGAGGTCGTCGGCGTCTGTCGTGAGCGCAGCGTCCCGAAGCTCGCGGAGTTCGCGGACCGGATGACCATCATCCCAGGCGCGACGAATGATCGGGATGTCATCCGCGCGGCCGTCGCGGGATGTGACGGCGTGCTGACGGTGCTGGCGCCCTGGGGCGTGCGGCAGTACTCGTCCGGGACGGCGCAGGCGGTGCTCGACTTCGCCGCGCCCGGTGCGCGCCTGGTCTTCTCGTGCGGTTGGCACATCACCAAGGACGGCAAGGACCAGTACTCGTGGCAGTTCAAGGCCGGTGTCCGGGTCGTCACGTGGCTTGCCCGCGCCATTCGCGCCGTGGATGTCGACGACCAGGTGGAGGCGTGCCGGCGCATCTTCGCCAGCGACCGGCGATGGACGGTCGTCCGAGGGAGCGACCTCGAGGAGGGCGAAAGCCAGGGGCTGCCCGTGTGGAGTCCCCACGTGGGAGACCCGGTGCTCGCGAGCAACCGGACCCGGCGCGTCGACTACGCGCTCTTCATGGTGGAGGCCCTTGGCAACGACTCACTCATCGGCGAAGCGCCCGCAATCGTCGGGTGCCGCACCCCCAGCGCGCTGGCTCACGCGAACGCAAGCCGCGCTCCCGCCCCCGCGTAGAGGGCTCAGGTGGTGACGACCATCCCGGCCTCGACCTTCACGGGCCAGGTGGTCAGCGATGCGCCGGAGCACGGGCCTCCCACGCACTTGCCATCCTCCAGTTGGAAGAGGGCGCCGTGCCACGAGCAGGTGATGAGCTGCTTGTCGGGAGTCAGGTACTGGTCCAGCGCTCGGGCCAGCGGCAGGCCCGCATGGGGACACCGGTCCACGAAGCCGTGGACCTGGTCTCCCTTGCGCACGAGGAAGCCGTGGAAGAAGGCCTCCTCGATTTGCAGCACGAAATTGCGCGCGCCGGGGTCCTCCAGGGCGTCCACCGGACAGAGCGTGACGTCGGGCGGCGTCGTGTAGACGCGCTGCCGGGTGGGCGGAAGGCTCAAGGCAGGCGGGCCTTCTCGAAGCCGTCCCAGCAGTGGTCGTAGTCCAGCTGCATCGCGGGCGTCTCCATCGCGAAGCGCGTGGGGCGGAAGACCCAGCGGGACTCGAACATGAACGCGAGCGTGTCCTGAATCTTGTGCGGCTTCAGGTCCACCTTCACCGCCTGCTCGTAGCTGGCGCGGTCCGGCCCATGGCCGCTCATGCAGTTGTGCAGCGACGCACCGCCCGGAGCAAAGCCTCCGGCCTTCGCGTCGTACACGCCATGCACCAGGCCCATGAACTCGCTCATCACGTTGCGATGGAAGTAGGGCGGCCGGAAGGTGTTCTCCGCCACCATCCACCGGGGCGGGAAGATGACGAAGTCGCAGTTGGCCGTGCCGGGCACTTCGCTGGGCGACGTCAGCACCGTGAAGATGGACGGGTCCGGATGGTCATAGCTCACCGTCCCGATGGTGTTGAACCGCGCCAGGTCATACTTGTACGGCGCCAGGTTGCCGTGCCACGCCACCACGTCGAGCGGCGAGTGGTCGAACTGCGAGGACCACAACCGGCCCTGGAACTTCTGCACCACCAGCGTCGGGCGGTCCACGTCCTCGAACGCGGCCACCGGCGTCAGGAAGTCCCGCGCGTTGGCGAGGCCATTGGCGCCGATGGGCCCCAGGTCCGGCAGGCGGAAGAGGGCGCCGTGGTTCTCACAGATGTAACCGGCCACGGGCCCTTCGGGCAGCTCCGCGCGGAAGCGTACGCCGCGCGGCACCACGCCGACCTCGCCGGGCCGCAGGTCCATCACGCCCAGCTCCGTCACGAGCGTGAGCTTCCCGGCCTGCGGAACGATGAGCAGCTCACCGTCGGCGTCGAAGAACACCTTGTCCGTCATGGACCGGTTGGCGCGGTACAGATGCACGGCGACACCTGCCCCGACACCCGGGTCCCCGTTGCCCGCGTAGGTGACCCATCCCTCGATGAAGTCCGTGGGCTCGGTGGGCGCGGGGAGGGGGCTCCACCGCATCCGGTTGGGCGAGGGAGGCGCCTCGTCGAACGGCCCCCCGCGCAGGAGCCCCTGCGGGTGGACCTTGAAGGAAGCGTGGTTGGCGCTCGGCCGCAGCCGGTACAACCAGGAGCGCCGGTTGTCCCGGCGCGCCGCCGTGAAGGCCGTGCCAGAGAGCTGCTCCGCGTAGAGCCCGAAGGGGGCTCGCTGCGGAGAGTTCTGGCCAGTGGGGAGCGCGCCCGCGACGGCCTCCGTCGCGAACTCGTTGCCGAATCCGGAGAGGTAGTCGCCGGGCGCTTTTCGCAGCCCGCTCTTCGGAGTTACCGCGGTTCGATTCTCGAGGGTCACCGTGTGCCTCCGCCGATGTCGGGCTGACGGGCTACCGCTTGTCGACCTTGATGACGCCGCGGCGAATCTGGTCCAGCTCGATGGACTCGAAGAGCGCCTGGAAGTTGCCGTTGCCGAAGCCCTCGTTGCCCTTGCGCTGGATGATCTCGAAGAAGATGGGGCCGAAGAGGTTCTCCGTGAAGATCTGCAGGAGCAGCCCCTCCTGCTCGTTGCCGTCGATGAGGATGCGGTTCTTCCTCATCCGCGCCAGGTCCTCACCGTGGTTCGGGACGCGCTTGTCGACCAGGTCGTAGTACGTGTCGAGCGTGTCCTGGAGCAGCACGCCGCGGGCGCGCAGCTTCTCGACGGTGGCGTAGATGTCCTGGGTGGACAGGGCCAGATGCTGGATGCCCTCGCCCTTGTACAGGCGGATGAACTCCTCGATCTGTGACTTGTCGTCCTGGCTCTCGTTGAGCGGAATCCGGATGGCGCGGTCCGGAGCAATCATCGCCTGGCTGAACAGGCCGGTGGCCTGGCCCTTGATGTCGAAGTACTTCTGCTCGGTGAAGCCGAAGATGCGGTTGTAGAACGACGACCAGGTCCGCATCTGGCCCCGGCGCACGTTGTGCGTCAGGTGGTCCAGCGACTCCAGGCCCACGCTGTTCTTGGCCTCGGCCTCGGCGGCGCCCGGAATCTGCTCCCAGGAGTCGTAGATGCTGCCGCTCGGCCCGTGGCGGTCGATGAGATACAGCAGGCTGCCACCGATGCCCTGGATGACATAGTACCCCTCGCCCAGGGAGCTGAGCGTCGGGTCCGCCGCGATGGCACCGCGCTCCAGCGCCAGCTCATAGGACGTGCGGGCATTGGCCACGCGGAACGCCATGGCGTTGGCGGAAGGACCATGGGCGGCCCGGAAGTCGGCGGCCTGCCCCGAAGGCTCACGGCTGATGAGCAGGTTGATGTCGCCCTGCTTGTACCGGACCAGCTCCTTGGTCGGGTGCTTGGAGTAGGCGGTGAACCCCAGCGCCTCCACCAGCTTGATCATCGCCTCGGGTGCGGGGCTCGTGAACTCCACGAACTCAAAGCCGTTCAGCCCAAGAGGGTTTTCCGCCGCGCTGATCATGAGAGTGCCTCCGCACATCGTCTACGAGTGTGACCAAAAGGTAGGCAGGGGCGCGCGATGAGGAAAGCACAAAGAACTGCCAGAGATTGTCAGTCCCCCACACCATCTCCAGGGCGAGCCCGCGCGTGAATGCGCACAGGTCCCGCGTCAAACGGGCAGTGCGCCGCGTCAACTTGGGAAGGCTTGGATTGAGCAGTTTACGGGGTTGCCGCTAGTTCACGGTGCGTCGGCTTCCGACGGCACAGGGAGGGCGTCCGTCAGGTCCTCTGCCCGTCGAGGCAGGTCGAGCCCGTCGAAGCTGACCTCGAGCACCTCGGGCCCGGAGCCTCGCGCGTGGCTCAAGTCGGGCGACTCGGGGACGGGGGAGCCCACCCACAGTCGCGTGAGCTCGTGTCCGTCCTGATGGAGCAGCCGCACGCCCGGAGAGGTGTCGCTGATGCCGTACTTCGCCCAGTTCTTCGGCCGGGCCTCACCGAACGCCGTCGCCTTGAGCGAGCCCAGCGCGCGCAGCAGGGAGACCACGCGGAAGTGCTGGGCCTTGCCCGGAGTCGGCGACTCCACGTGCCACGCCTCGGTGCCCGCGTCGCCCTGGGCCTGGTTGACCAAGGTGATGGGCGCCGCGCCGCCGCCGGGATGGAACACCACGCGCCGCACCTCTTCGCGGCGGAAGCTCAACACATGCCGGTCCTTCCACTCGCGCACGTCCACATCCAGCATGGCGAGCGTGCTCTCGGGGACCTCGCCCAGCACCGCGTCGGAGCCTTGTTCCCGCAGCGCGTGGATGCGCGACGCTCCCTCCTCCGTCACCTGGGCCAGGCGGATGCGCACCGGCTCGCCTGTGCGGAGCGTGAAGCGTGCGTCGACGAGAGGCGACTCGAAGCCCAGCTTGCGCCTCGAGGTCGCGGAGTCCTCTGGGAACGAGAGCGCGCGTTGTTCCTTCAGGGCCTTCAGCAAGGCGGAGACGCGAGACTCATCCGCGCGCTCGGCCACGGGCTTCGTCAGCCGCCAGCGCGGCGTGCCCACGTCATGCTCCAGGAGATATCCGCGCCCTCGAGCCCGCACGTCGATGCTCACGAGGGAGGCGGTCTCCAAGTCGCCGAGAATCTCCTTCGAGCGCAGCGCGAACGTGTCCTTGTCCAGGCTCCAGCGCACGGAGCCTTGCGCGGCGTACACCTTGGGGTCGCCTTCTCGTCGCACGTAGACGGAGCCATCGAACGTGTTCTCGATGCCACCGTGCAGCGTCACCGTGTGTTGGCGGCTCGGGTCGTCCACTCCGCCTCCGCTGGCATCTGGCAGGTAGGCCTGGGCCGTGACGGTGAAGACCGGCGAGCGGAGTCCATACTTCTCCAGGTCCGCGTCGGTGGGGGCTTCGTTCACGACCGGGCTGGCGGACGAACTCTCCAACGTTTCGAGCAGGGCCTCCACGGCGGCGGCCTCCGCGCGCGTTCTCACGGGAGACACCAACCGCCATTCGCCCTTCGGCTCGCGCGTCAGCTCGGTGGTGGTTCCCTGGGCTCGCACCGTGATGTGAGTGAACACCGGGGCGGGAGCCTTCGTGCCCTGGGGATGGGAAGCGCGAGGGGCGAAGAGCTGCTCTGAAGCGGCGTGCTGCTCGACGGCCTTCGGTGGCGTGGGCCGCCGGGTGGTGCTCCACGCGTAGAGGCCCAGACCTCCGGCGCCGAGGATGAGCAGCGCGACGAGGCTCTTCGCCGGGGCGCTCACTTGTGCCGCCGCGCCAGCCAGATGGCGATGCCCAGGCCCATCATGGAGAGGGGAAGGATGTCGGTGGCGAAGAAGCGCATGCTCGCCACGGCGGACGGGTCCAGCTCCAGCGTGGACACGTCGCGGTCCGGGGGACGCACGGTGATGCGCGCCACCTGATTCGACGCCCAGCCCAGCGCGTTCATCACCAGGTTGCGATTGGGTTCGTGTCCCCAGTTGGAGTCCAGGAGCAGGTCGGATTCACCCAGCACCACGAGCCGCGCCTCCTCGAAGCGCTTGTCGGGAGAGCCTCTCGTGTCGCGGGTGATGGCCGCGGCGAGCGTGAGCTGACCCGTCTTCTCTCCATCGGAGGGCACCGCGTTCTTCGTGGGGGTGGTCTCCACCCAACCATTCGGCGAGCTATGAACCAGCGGCTCCACGCGGACACCGGGCGCGAGCCCTTCGTGCAGCGGAGTGAGGCTGCGCGCCGTGGGCAGTTGCACCGGTAGGTTGCCCTGAATCAGCGGCTGGACGATGGCGTGGTTCCTGTAGAACCGGGAGACCAGCACGTAGGGGTTGCCGTTGTTGAACTGCGAGTCCGCGGCGATGCCCTCGTCGAGCTGGATGCCATACTCGGCCAGCAAGACCCCGAGCCCGTCCTCCAGCCCGTAGTCGGTGAAGTAGAGCATCCGTCCGCCGCCCGCCAGGTACTTGCGGAGCACCTCCACCTCCGGCTCCGTGTACGGCACCCGGGCTCCCGCGATGATGACGAGCGACGCGTCGCGCGGGATATCCGTCGTGCCCACCAGATACATGGCCTCCGCGGCGTAGCCCTCGTGGAGCAATTGCCGGCGCAGCTCGGACATGGACTCGCCCTGGTCGGAGGGGGCCGCCGGGTCGTGCTCGAGCGGCCATTCCCCATGGCCGGTGATGAAGTACACGCGCTGCGTGCCCACCGTGCTCAGCTTGATGAGGGCGTTGGTCAGGTCCTGCTCGGAGACATTGGCGGCGATGGTGTGGGAGGCGTTGGGGCCCTCGCCTCGAACGAGCACCACGCTGGCCTGGCCCGCCTTGAGGTTGAACAGCGCGGCCAGCTCCGGGCTGCTGTTCGGGTCCTGGATGACGTACTCGAAGCGCTCGGGGACCTGTTGGTGGTAGCGCGCGAACAGCGACTCCAGCAGGGCGTGGGCACGGTGGGTGGGTGGCAGGAAACCGAATGCGACAACCTTTTCTGGAAGCGCTTCGAGCGTGGCCACGGTCTGCGGCGAGAGCGAGTGGATGCGCCCCTTCGTCAGGTCCCACCGGGCCCCCTTCGTGGCGGCCACGTAGTTGATGGCCACCAGCCCGCATAGCGCCAAGAGCACGATGAGCGCGGAGCGCAGGAAGGCGACGCTCGCCTGGCTCGTGGCGAACTCGCGGGAGGACTTGAGGTTGGTGGCCAGGAACACGCCCACCAGCACCAGTCCGAGGCCCGCCTTGATGCCCGCGGCGATGGGGCTGCCGGACGTCATGAAGAGCGTGACGGGACTGGACAGGAGCAGCATGAGCCCGAAGGCGCCCAGGTACTGGCCGAGGCGGGTCGCTTTCATGAGGTCGGGTTTCCCTTTCGCACGAGCACGGGCCACTTCACGCCCAGCGCCGCGCCTCCACGGTGCGGTGGGTGAGCAGCAGCGAGAAGACGATGACGGAGGTGAAGAACACGAGCGTCTTCACCTCGAGGACACCCTTGAACAGGCTGTCGAGCTGGGCATCGAAGGACAGGTGCATCAACACCGAGCGCACCGGCTCCTCCGTGGCCTGAGCGACTCCCGTCAGCATCATCCACGGCAGCAGCACGCTGAAGGAGAGGAAGGCGGCGAGCATCTGGCTCTCCGTCAGCGCGGAGATGAACAAGCCCACCGCCATGCACGTGGCGCCCCACAGCAGGACGCCCGCATAGCCGAGGAGCACGGTGGACCAGTCCAGCGCGGGGCCGGACTCGGCGCCGCGGCCATGGAAGGACAGCACCAGCGGGAAGATGATCGTGATGCCCAGCGTCGCGGAGATGATGCCCAGTCCGCCCAGGTACTTGCCCAGGACGAGCTCGATGGGGCGCACGGGCGCGGTCAGCAACAGCTCGAAGGTCTTGTTGCGCTTCTCCTCGGCGAACAGGCGCATCGAGAGGAAGGGCGCGATGAACAGCGTGATGACGCTGATGATGCCCCACAGCTGCACCACCACGCCGTCGGTGAGGTTCCGGTACGCGTGGAGATTCTCGGCCACCTGCGCCCAGGTGTTGGCGCGCGCATCCGCCTGCACCTCCTGGAGCTTCACGAGCAGGTTCACGAAGAAGAACGACGACAGCGCGGTCATGGCGGTGAAGACGCCATAGGCCCACGGGGTGGTGAAGTAGATGGACAGTTCCTTGCGGGCGATGGCCAGGGCGGTGCGCATGAACCGGAGAGTCCTTGAGGGGAGGGAGAGGCCGTGCTCAGGCGGCGGTCAGCTTGATGAAGACTTCTTCCAGCGACGCGCTCTCGGTGGTGCCTTGCATCCCGGCCAGCTTCCGCAGGTTGTCGTGGGCGGCGATGCGTCCCTGGTTGAGGATGAGGACCTTCTCGCACGTCATCGTGACCTCCGGGAGGATGTGCGTGGAGAGGATGACGGTGTGCTTTCCCGCGAGGCTCTTGATGAGCGCGCGCACCTCCGCGCGCTGGGCCGGGTCCAGTCCTTCCGTGGGCTCGTCGAGGATGATGACGGGCGGTGAGCCCAGGAGCGCCTGGGCGATACCCACGCGCTGCTTGTAGCCCTTGGAGAGGTTCTGGAGCAGGCGCTCCGCCACGTGGGTGACGCCGGTGAGGGCCGCCACGCGCTCCACCTCTTCAGGAAGTCCCCGAGGCGGCAGGCGCTTGAGCGCCGCGACGAACCGCAGGTACCCGCGCACCGTCATCTCCGGATAGAGGGGCGGCGTCTCCGGCAGGTAACCGATGCGGCGCTTCACCTCGAGCGGGTGCTTGGAGACGTCGAAGCCTCCCACGCGGGCCACTCCCTCCGACGGAGGGATGAAGCCGGTGAGAATCTTCATCGTGGTGGACTTGCCCGCGCCGTTCGGCCCGAGGAACCCGAGGATTTCTCCCTCCTCCACGCTGAAGGAGAGGTCGTCGATGGCCACGCGGTCGCGATACCGCTTGGTGAGGTGCTGCACCTCGATCATCGCCATGGGAGGGCTCCAGGGAAGACGCGCTCGAGCCTGGGCCGCCGGCCGTGGAGGAGTATCTCGGACGGCCCGGGCAGACCTCGGTCGACTATAGGGGGCGACCTTGGGGTGTCAAGGCGACGCCCGGTTCCTGGCCCGAGGGCTGCTCGGGCTGGCCGCGCTCCTGCAAGAGTCCCATCCGTGTGGTTCCCCGGACACACCCAACAAGGGTAGTGAGAGGCTCATGCCTATCGTGGTCCAGAAGTACGGCGGCTCGTCGGTGGCCGACGTGGAGAAGATTCGCAAGGTGGCGCGCAGGGTGAAGGACAAGCGCGACGCCGGGTACCAGGTGGTGGTGGTGGTGAGCGCCATGGGCGACACCACCGACGAACTGCTCGCGTTGGCCAAGCAGGTGTCGCCGGACCCCGCGAGGCGCGAACTGGACATGTTGCTGACGTGTGGCGAGCGCATCTCGATGGCGCTGTTGTCCATGGCGCTCCAGGAGATGGAGGTGCCGGCCATCAGCTTCACGGGAAGCCAGAGCGGCATCATCACGAACGACGCACACGCGCAGGCGCGCATCGTCGAGGTGCGGCCGTACCGCATCCATGACGAGCTGGCGCGGGGCAAGGTGGTCATCGTCGCCGGCTACCAGGGGGTGTCGTACAAGAAGGAAGTGACGACGCTGGGGCGGGGGGGCTCGGACACGACGGCGGTGGCGCTGGCCGCGGCGCTGGAGGCGGAGGCGTGTGAAATCTACTCCGACGTGGATGGCATCTTCAGCGCGGACCCGCGCGTGGTGCCGGACGCGCGCAAGCTGGAGTCGCTCAACTACGACGAGATGCAGGAGCTGGCGAGCGCGGGCGCCAAGGTGCTCAACGCGCAGGCGGTGGAGTGGGCGAAGTCGCGAGGCATCGCCATCCTCGCCCGCACCGCGCATGCGCAGGGCAGTGGCACGGTGGTGCGCGAGCTGACGGCGCCCTCGGACACGCGCGTGAAAGGCGTCACGGCGGACGCGGAGCTGGCGGTGCTGGCCGCGGGGAAGGAGGTTCCGCTGCCGGAGCTGTTGGAGTTCCTGGACGCGCGAGGCGTGCGAGGCCGCTCCCTGGGGTTCGATGGCTTGCCGGGGGGCGCGGGGCACGCGTACCTGCTCGTGCCGCTGGCGGACATCCATGGGCCGGAGGCGCTGCGCAAGGAGCTGGCCACGCGCTTCAGCGGCTCGGTGTCCTGGCGCGAGGAGCTGGGCACCGTCACGTGTGTGGGCGTGGGCCTCAACGCGGACTGGGCGCCCCTGCGTCAGGCGCTCTCGGTGGCGGAGGAGCTGGGGGCCCAGGTGCACGCGGCCCACACCTCGCCGCTCCAGCTCACGCTGCTGGTCGACAAGCCGCACCTCAAGCCGCTCACGGCCAGGCTGCACCGCGAGCTGCTGGGCGGCTGAGGACGCACCCGCCGCGTTGAGAGGAAACCTCCGGCGGCCCGAGGCCGCGTGTCCGCCGGAGGCTTCGCGAACCTCACCTCACTCGGTGAGCGAGGCGGTGGCCGACTGGCCGGGGCAGCCGGACTCCACGGCGCCGATGTCCGGCGCGGAGCCGCAGAAGGGCAGTCCCAGGTCCATGCCCTGGTCCACCGCGCCCGCCCCAGGCGTGAAGGCCTTCGAGTTCGTCAGCGCGGTGGCGGACTCCGTGGAGTTCACGTCCAGGCGCCGCTCCTGCTTCCAGGTGGCGAGGGGCGTGCCCTTCCAGGCGTTGTCGGGCGCGAAGAAGTCGCCGAACGTGAAGCTCGCGCCGGGCGGGTAGCTGTTGGACTCCATCGTCAGGCCCGGAGCCAGGGGGCCCAGGTTGACGGCGTTGCGGGCGTTGAAGAGGTTGTTCCGCACCACGACGTTCGACGAGGCGCCGCCGGTGCCGTGCCCGACCACCAGCGCGAAGCCGTTGGTTCCCGTCACGGTGTTGTGCAGCACGCGCACGTCATTGCCGTTCTCGACGCGGATGGCGGAGCCCTCGGGCATCTTCAGGTCGTGGATGCGATTGCGGCGCACGGAGACGTTGGTCGGCGGCGCGCCCACCCGGTTGCCACCCACGGAGACACCCATCGAGGCGTTGGAGATGTCGTTGTCCTCGATGGTGACGTTCTTCGCGGAGTAGTGGACGACGATTGCCTCGCCGCGGGCCGTGGCGGTCCGGGCGAAACCATGCAGGGTGTTCCCGCGCACCGTGACGTTGTGGCACGTCTTGATGTCCACGGCGTTCTCGCGGTTGTCATACATGCGGTTGTTCTCGACGAGGACACCGCTCGCGGGCGTGTCGTTGCTGAAGCCCTCGGGCCCCAGGCACTGCACGGAGTCACCCGAGTTGTCATGGATGTCATTGCCGCGCACGGTGATGTCTCGCGACGTGGGGGCGATGACGATGCCGTGGGAGTCGTTGGCGCCCTGGGCGAAGTGGTGGATGTGGTTGTTCTCGATGGTGACGCCGCGTGCGCCGCCGTCGGTGCTGATGCCACTGCCGAAGGTGCCGGAGTGCAGTTCGTTGTCGGCGAGCACCGTGCCCTGGGTGTCGCCGGCGAACGTCACGGCGAGCTGCCGCTGGTTGCGCACGTCGAACTCGAAGCCCTCGATGCGCCAGTTGGGGCGCTGGACCAGGGCCATGTACCAGCCGTCACCCGTGGGGACGAGCTTGGGCTTGCCCTCACCGCGCAGGGTGATGGGGGCCTTGGTGGTGCCAGCGCGCACGGACGAGTCGAACACCAGCTTCTCGGCGTAGGTCCCCTTCTGGACGCGGATGATTTCACCGGGCCCCGCCTGGGTGATGGCCTTGGAGATGGTGCGCAGGGGCTTGTCCTTCGTGCCTTGCGCGGTGTCGTTGCCGGAGGGACTCACGAACCACTCGCGGGAGTACTGCGCGGATGCCGGCTGCTCTGTCGGAGTGGGCTCGTTGGTGACGGGCTGGGTGGGGTCGGGCGCGGGCCTGGTGGGAGGCACAGTGGGCCGGGTGGGATTGGGGATGGCGCCCACGGCGGAGGGGGGCTCCTTGTTTCCATTGCAAGCGGCGAGGCCTCCCACGGAAATGGCTCCGATGAGGCAAAGGCTGCGCAGTGTGGACATGGGGGTCGACTCCTCTGGGGGGTTGAGCGAGCCGAGAACGTTCTTGGGGACGAGCGCTATTCTGCTCGCCGCACCGTTCGTTCCCTCGTGAAGCAGGCGGCCTGTCAGCCTCGCCGCGCGAAGGCGCTGGCGAAGGGATGCCGTGGCTCGGGTTCAGTGGCTAACACGCGACCCCGTGCGAATGGCAAGAGACTGTGATTGCCCACCTGCCGGGCCGGGAGGGTTCGCATGCCCCATGGGAGGGCAATCGAGTGTCCGTCGCGGCGCTCCGGGCAGCAGGCCCGGGATGCTCCCTCCGGGGCGAGGCGCATGGAAAGGACGCGATGTTCTCCCAGGGCCATGTAGGGACAGAAGGGCCTGACCGGAAGGCGCCATGCTTCGCGCGTGGAGCGGGGCCTCGGCGGAGTGCCCGCCTGGGGCGGGCGGCCTGTCGTGCTCCGTCCGTTGTTCCATTCCTAGCTTGCCCGGAGTGGTGCGCGGAGGTCGTCGACCATGCTGTGTCAGAACTGCCGGACCCGCCCAGCCGCGGTCATGCTCAAGAAGGTGACGAACGGGCAGGAGACCGCCCTCAATCTCTGCAACCACTGCGCGAGCGCGATGGGTGTGGGCGTAGCGGGCAACAATGGATTCGGCAGTCTGGAGAGCCTCGTCGAGCAGATGATGGGGCCGCGTCCCCGAGGCCGGGAGAACCTGCTCGCGCAGCTCTCGGAGATGGCGCAGCAGGTGCTCGAGCGCGCGGCGCGGATGACGCTGGACTCGGGCTATGAGCGGATGCGCATCGAGCATCTGTTGTTGTCGCTGGTGCACTCCGTCCCGGAGCTGCGCGAGGCGCTAAAACAGGCGGGCGCACCGGTGGACGCATTCGAGGCTCGGCTGGACGCGGTGATGCCGCGTCGCGAGCCGCGCAAGGCCCAGGGCGTGGCGCTGTCCTCGGGCGTCAAGCGGGTGCTCCAGATCGCGCGTCTCCAGGCGCTCCAGATGGGACACAGCTTCATCGGGCCCGAGCACTTGTTGTTGGGCATCCTCATGGAAGGGGAGAGCTTCGCCGCGCAGTTCCTCTCGGCCGTCGACGTCAACGAGCTGCGCAAGCGGTTGGCCGCGTCGGTGGGTGGAACCAACGTGCCCTCGACGGGAGCTGGAGGGCGGCAGGGGAGTGGGGGACTTCCGCCGAACCTCACGCGCTTCACGCGAGACGTGTCCATGCTGGCGCGCGCGGGAGAGCTGGACCCGGTCATCGGGCGTGAGAAGGAGATCACCCGGGTCATCCGCATCCTGAGCCGCAAGACGAAGAACAACCCGGTGCTGATTGGCGAGCCGGGCGTGGGCAAGACGGCCATCGCTGAGGGGCTCGCGCAGCGGATTGTCTCAGGGGATGTCCCCGAGGTGCTCAAGGGCAAGCGGGTCCTCTCGCTGGACATCGGGAGTGTCTTGGGCGGCACCAAGTTCCGAGGCGAGTTCGAGGAGCGCTTCAAGGGATTGATGGATGAGATTCGCGCCCTCAAGGGGCAGATCATCCTCTTCATCGACGAGGTCCACACGGTGGTGGGCGCGGGCGGCGCGGAGGGCGCGGTGGACGCGTCCAATCTGCTCAAGCCCGCGCTCGCGCGAGGAGAGCTCCAGTGTCTGGGAGCCACGACGCTGGATGAGTACCGGAAGAACATCGAGAAGGACGCCGCGCTGGAGCGGCGCTTCCAGCCCGTCATGGTGGCGGAGCCCACGCCGGAACAGGCCATCGAAATCCTGCGAGGGCTGCGCGATGCCTACGAGGCGCATCACCGCGTGAAGATTCTCGACGCGGCGCTCACCGCGTCCGTCGAGCTGTCGGACAAGTACGTCAATGACCGCTTCCTGCCGGACAAGGCCATCGACCTGCTCGACGAGGCCGCGGCCATGGTTCGACTGGGGGCTCGTACCGCGCCGGACCGGTTGGGTGAAGTGGAGGCGATGCTGGCCCAGAAGGAGAAGGACAAGGGCGCGGCCGTGGCGGGGGAACGCTACGACGAGGCGAGCCGGCTCAAGGCGGACATCGACACGCTGCGCACGGAGTTGGAAGGGCTGCGCACGCAGTGGCAGTTGAAGCGCGGGGTGACGGAGCCCGCCGTGACGCCGGAGGACATCGCGACGGTGGTGAGCGAGTGGACGGGGATTCCGGCGCGCAAGCTGCGGCAGGAAGAGGGGCAGCGGCTGCTGGAGATGGAGGATGCGCTGAAGCAGCGCGTGGTGGGCCAGGAGGACGCGCTGCGAGCCATCTCCGAGGCCGTGCGCCGGGCCCGCGCGGGGTTGAAGGACCCGAACCGTCCCATCGGCTCGTTCTTGTTCCTGGGGCCCACGGGCGTGGGAAAGACGGAGACGGCGCGCGCGCTGGCCGACTACTTGTTCAACGACGAGGCGGCGATGATTCGCCTGGACATGTCCGAGTTCCAGGAGCGCCACACGGTGAGCCGGCTCATCGGCGCGCCGCCGGGGTATGTGGGCTACGAGGAGGCGGGCCGGCTGACGGAAGCGGTGCGCCGCAGGCCGTACTCGGTGCTGCTCTTCGACGAGGTGGAGAAGGCCCACCCGGACGTCTTCAACCTGCTGTTGCAGATTCTGGACGACGGGCGATTGACGGACTCACGCGGCCGCACGGTGGACTTCAAGAACGCGGTCATCATCATGACGTCCAACCTGGGCTCGGAGGCCATGGGGACCGCGAGGGCGGCGATGGGCTTCCAGCGCTCGGCGGACGAGGAGCGCACGGGCCGCGAGCGCGCCCGCGACGCGGTGATGAACGCGCTGCGAGGCCACTTCCGGCCCGAGTTCATCAACCGCATCGATGAAATCATCGTGTTCCACCCGCTCAACTCCGAGCAGCTCCGGCGCATCGTGGACGCGTTGCTGGACGCCACGCGCCGCAAGATGCACGGGCAGAACCTGAGCCTGGAGCTGACGGACGCGGCGCGCGACTCGTTGGCGGAACGGGGCTTCGAGCCTCGCTATGGCGCGCGTCCTCTCCGGCGCGTCATCCAGCGAGAGGTGGAGACGGAGATCAGCCGGATGCTGCTGCGCGGGGAGGTGAGCGAGGGACAGCGCATCCTCGTCGACTTCCAGGATGGGCACTTCGTCTTCACGGTCGAGCCAGGGACGCGCGAGGAGCCCGTGCCCACGTCCACGACTCCGCCCGTGTGACGGTGTCAGGGAGAAGGACGGGTGCTCTCGAGAATCCACGCGAGGTAAGGGGCGTGGCCGTCCGCGACATCGACGCGGAGCACCTCGGGGACCTGGTACGGGTGCAGCGCGACGATGCGCGAGCGCAGGGCGTCGAAGAGGGACGCACGCGTCTTGAAGAGGATGAGTGCTTCCGCGTCGTCCTGCACCTTGCCTTCCCACCGGTAGATGGAGCGCAGGCCCGGGAGGATGTTCCCGCATGCGGCGAGCTGTTCCTCCACCACGGTGCGGGCCAGCTCGGCGGCCTTGTCCGCGGAAGGCGCGGTGACGAGGACGAGGATGGCGTCGGTCATCGACTCAACGCCCCATGCTGCGCATGCCCGTGGGCGGAGGGTGTAGCGAGTCCATCTCCTGTCGCGTGCGCCGTCGGTCCGGGGTGTCCTTCGGCAGCTCGACGAAGGTACACATCTCGCAGAGCCGGCTGTAGATGCGCTCTCCGACGCGCTCCCGCAGGAGCTCGACGTCCTTCACCACGGCCTTGGCGTCCTCCGTCGTCCGGTAGCCCGAGGGGCCGCTGGGGCGCGCCTTCCGCTCGGGCTCCAGCGAGTAGTTCGTCGCGAACAGGGTGGTGCGCCCCGCGTTGTACCGGCGGGCGATGAGCTCATCGAGCGTCTCCATCTCGAACGGGCTGCCGCGTCCCTTGCCCAACTCGTCGATGGCCAGCACCTCCACTTCCGACAGCGGCCCGATGATTTCGCCGCCGCTCTTGCCCTCCTGGAAGCCGCGCCGGATGGTGGCGTAGAGCAGCGAAATCTCCACGTACCGGGCACGGATGCCCATCTCGATGACGAGGTGTCCCAGCGTGGCCGCGAGCAGGTGCGTCTTCCCCGTGCCCACCGGCCCACTGAGGATGAAGCCCTTGGACGTGGCGCCCTTCACGAACTGGTGGCCGAAGTGCATCGCCACGCCGCGCCCGCGGTCCTGCGCTTCGTTGAAGGCCCGGTAGTTGTCGAACGACGCGTGCGCCACCACACCGGGCAGCCGCACCTCGTTGTAGAGCGCCACCCGGCGGCGCCGCAGCGTGCAGCCACACGGCTCCATCACTTCGTAGCGCCGGGGCCCCACCTTCTGGCTGAAGGTGCCCTCTCGCTCCACCAACACGTGCCCGCGTCCGCCGCAGATGGAGCAGTTCTCCGAGCAACCGCACACGCGCGCCACGGCCTGATCTCCCTGCCGTTCGATGACATACGTCCGGCCGGCACAGACACGGCAGACGTCGCC
The DNA here is from genome assembly GCF_037414475.1 of Myxococcus stipitatus. The sequence continues at coordinate 7,870,509 of NZ_CP147913.1, forward strand.
GCTCGCCTTTGCTCCCACACCCATCTCGCGCATCGCCATAGCAGAGCCCTTCGCCGCCTCGCCGCAAACTGAACGCGTGAGCAGTCTTCTCTCTCGTCAGACTTCCTTCACGCCCAGTCGCCGCCGCACCGCCGCCACCAGTCGGAATCTCCGGGACACCTTTCGCGCGCGCACCGACATCACCTGCTGTTCAGTACCCACCGAAAGTGCGCCGCGCCACACCTCGCGTCGCTGCGGGAAGGGCAGGGCCCGGAGGAGCGCCAGGAAACTCAAGGCTTCCTGCGCATCCATCACCGCGGGCTCTTGTGGGACACGTGCCAACACGGTGCCCCGCAGCCACGTCACCCGGGGTGCGAGGACGGGCTCACGCCCCGCCAGGTCCTCCAGCGCGTCGATGAGCCGGGCGTGCCGAGTCTCCTCCCAGGACAGCGCCTTGCGACGCTTCGAGGAGGGCTCGGGCGTGGCGCTCGCCCCCGCCGCCAGCGAGCGGTACTTCTTGATCTCCGCGTCCACCTGCCTGCGGCACGCGCGGAGGTTGCGCAGCACGGGCTCTCCGGGGCGCGCATCCCACAGCGCCTTCTCCGCGGAGCGGGAGATGCCTCGAGCGACCACCTCGAACGGGACGCCCTCTCGCGCCCACGCCGTCAGCAGCTCCGTGTCGAGCGCCGACAGCATCAACCCCGCGCCGCGCACCGCGAGGAAGTAGTCCTGCACCAGCTCTTCGAAACTGGCGCTCTCCGGCAACAGACTCATGATCCGACACGGCTCCGGGCAGGGCGACCGGACAGCCGGCCGACCGTCCCCCCATACCCGGTGGGTCCGACAAGGCAACCCTCTTGACACTATTTTCACAGCAGATTTGAAAGTTTTTCGGCCTGCTTTCCACTTCCGGAGCAGCCAGCCAGTCATGGTTGACCCGTCCCGAGGAAACCGCGCATAGTGGTTCTCCCCGAATGGAAATTCCCGAAGATTCCCGGCCACTTGCCGCAGTGATTGGCAACCGGGGACGCCGGTCCCCCTCGCTTTAGGAAGACCATGCGCCGTTCGCTCCTCGTCTGCCTCGTGCTCCTGGCCTCGGCGTCCGCCGCGCAGGAGAAGAAAACGCCGCGTGACGCTGACCTCGGCCGGAAGTCCGCCACTCTGGTGGACAAGTCCCTGGCTGGCGACATCACCCGCGAGAAGAAGAAGGAAGAGGTTGCCCCCACGCTCCAGTACGACCAGTTCCGGCTGGGCGTGGAGCTGCAGGTGGCCTCCAAGCGACGCGAGCAGATCGCCTCGCTCAAGAAGATCATCTCGCTCTCGCCAGACCCTCGGGAGGTCCCCAGCCTCCTGTTCCGGCTGGGAGAGTTCTATTGGGAGGAGTCGAAGTTCTACTTCTTCGAGGCCAACCGCCGGGACGATGACCTCATCAAGGCGATGAACGCCAACGACACCGCGGGCCAGCAGCGCGCCAAGGCGGAGAAGGCGGAGCTCATCGGCAAGCAGAAGGAGTACGGCAAGCTCGCCGTCGAGCAGTACACGAAGATCGTCCAGGAGCACCCCAAGTTCGAGCGCACGGACGAGGTCCTCTTCTTCCTCGGTCAGTACCTGATGGAGGAGGGGCAGGACCGCAAGGCGCTGGTCGCCTTCAAGCGCCTGGTGGAGAAGCATCCGCAGTCCAAGTTCATCCCGGACGCGTACCTGGCCTTCGGCGAGTACTACTTCAACAACTCGAAGGGAAAGCGCCCGGAGCTGGAGAAGGCGCTCGTCGCCTACAAGAAGGCGGCGGAGTTCCCCGAGAGCCAGGTGTACGCCTTCGCGCTCTACAAGCAGGGTTGGTGTCACTACAACCTGGGCGACTACGAGGCGGCGAAGGACCGCTTCAAGACGGTGGTGCTCTACGGCGAGCTGGCGGGTGCCAACGCGGTGGAGAAGGACGGCGGCAAGAGCGGCCGTGGCTCGCTGGTGCGTGAGGCGCGCACCGACTACGTGCGTGCGTACTCGCACCAGGGCGACGTGGCGCAGGCCCGCGCGGACTTCGGCAAGGTGGCGTCCAACCCGGACGACCGCTTCACGATGATGAAGCAGCTGGCCAACCTCTACTACGGCGACGGCAAGGACCGCGAAGCGGCCATCACCTTCAACTCCCTCATCAAGGAGAAGCCGCTGTCGCCCGAGGCGCCCGGCTTCCAGGGGAAGATCGTCGACTGCATCCTCCGCATGGGCAACAAGGAGCGCACCGTGGCCCAGGTGCGCCGGCTCGTGAAGATCATGAAGGAGGTCGAGGGCTCCGGCGTCATCAAGGACGACAAGGACAAGAAGCTGCTCGCTGAGGCGAAGGAGCTGTCCGAGCGCACCCTCTCCAACCTGGCCGTCACCTGGCACAACGAGGGCAAGAAGACGCGCAATGAGGAGACGTTCCGCTACGCGGACGCGGTCTACAGCGACTACCTCACGCTCTTCCCGGAGAACCCCAAGGCGTACGACCTGCGCTTCTTCTGGGCGGAACTCCTCAACGACAACCTCCAGAACTTCGAGAAGGCCGCCGCCAACTACACGCTCGTGGTGCTCCAGGACGCCAAGGTGCTGGAGGCCAAGGACGACAAGGGCAAGGCGAAGCCGGGCAAGCCGGGCAAGTGGCTGCAGAACGCCTCGTACAACGCCGTGCTGGCGTATGACGAAGTGGTGAAGGCCGCCGAGTCCCGTGGCGAGGCGAAGACCGAGGCGGTGAGCTCGGACATCACCAAGAAGGCCACCATCCCCACGCTGAAGAAGGCGCTGCTCGACGCATGCGAGCGCTACCTCAAGTACGTGCCCAAGGGTGAGAAGCGGGTGGAGATCGCCTTCAAGGCGGCGAACATCTACTACCGCCACAACCACTTCGACGAGGCGGTGCTGCGCTTCAGCGAAATCGCGCTGGGCTACCCCGAGTACAAGTTCGAGGACGGCTCGCGCGCGGCGGAGATCAGCGCCAACCTCATCCTGGACTCGTACAACCTGCTGCAGGACTTCGCGAAGGTGAACGAGTGGGCGCGGCGCTTCTACGCCAACGACAAGCTGGCGACGGGCAAGTTCCGCGACGACCTGGCCAAGCTCATCGAGCAGTCGTCCTTCAAGCTCGTCAGTCAGCTGGAGGAGAAGAAGGAGTTCGCCAAGGCCGCCGAGGCGTACCTCAACTTCGTGCACGACTTCCCGCAGACGGAGATCGCCGACCTGGCGCTCTACAACGCGTCCATCGACTACTACAAAGCGAAGATGCTGGATAAGACCATCGAGGTGCGCGCGCGCCTCTTCGCCCAGTATCCGCGCTCCAAGTACGTGCCGGACTCCATCTACGCCAATGCGGAAGCGCTGGAGGCCATCGGCGACTTCGAGCAGGCCGCGGGAACGTACGAGCTGTACGTTCGTGGCTACGAGCGCAGTGTGACGGAGAAGGGCGGCGGCTCGTCGAGGGGTGGCAAGTCAAAGGGTGGCAAGGCGAAGGGCGGCGCGGACGACAAGCCCGCGGTGGTCCAGAAGTGGGATGAGTCCAAGGCGCAGGTGGCGCTGTTCAACGCCTCCACCTACCGCGAGGGCCTGGGCCAGATGAAGGCCGCGCTGAAGAACCGTGAGCGCTACCTGGAGCTGTGGCCGCGCGCCAAGGACGCCGATGACATCCGCCTGTCCATCATCGACCTGACGGGCAAGAGCGGCGCGGCGATGAAGGCCATCAAGATGCTGGAGGAGTACGAGCGCGACAACATGCGCTCGGCCAGCAAGTTCCTCGCCGCCGAGGGGCGGATCATCGACCTCTACGCGAAGATGAACAAGACGCGCGACGTGGCGCGCATGTACAAGCGCGTGGGCGAGCACTTCGACCAGCTGCCGCGCCGTGTGCAGACGACGCTGGAGAAGAACGCGCTGGCCACCGCCGCCCAGGCGCAGTTCCTGGCGGTGGAGCTGGACTGGGCGGAGTACCGGCGCCTGAAGCTGTACTGGGGCGCGCCGCCGTCGCCGGACCGCTTCCGCGCGAGCATCCAGGACAAGAGCAAGGCGCTCCAGGTGGTGGAGAAGAAGTACGTGCAGACGGTGGCGCTGGGCGCTCCGGAGCCGTCGCTGTGCGCGCTCAACCGCATTGGCCTGGCGTATGACCACTTCGCCGACCGCGTCATCAACGCGCCCATGCCGCGAGGCCTGGACGAAGAGTCGCAGCAGGCGCTGCGCGACGAGTTCAGCAACCAGGCCCAGCCGCTCAAGGACAAGGCCACGGAGGCGTTCGCCGCCACGGTGGCCAAGAGCCGCGAGCTGGATGTGTTCAACGACTGCGCGGCGGAGAGCTTGAAGATGCTGCGCAACACCTACCAGCCGGAGCGCTACCCGCTCATGCCGGAGGAGAAGGTCGCGCTGAAGAGCCGCGAGCAGATCATCGGTGGGGACGTGCTGGCCGGCATCCAGGATGTGCCACCGCCGGCGCCCACGGCCGTGGCCGAGGCGCAGAAGAACCAGAAGGCGACGCTGCAGGAGGACCTCACGGACCTCACCGCGCAGCTGCGCTCGCAGACAGAGACCCAGGTGGACACCAAGTCCACTTCCTCCACCTCGGATGGCACCAAGCCCGCGAAGGCAGCGGGCTCGGATGAGGAGCCGGAGGACTTCCTCTAATGAACTGGACGACCCGTACCATGCGCCTGTTCCCCCTCCTGGTGGCCACGTCGCTCGTGGCCGCTGGCTGCACCTCGTCCAAGGCCACGGGCCCCTCGGCGGCGCCGACGAACCCCGCCGCGCGGACCGCTGGCAAGGAGACCCCGGCGACGCCCATCTCCAACACGGCCAAGGCGAAGTTCGAGGACGCGGTGAAGTCCTTCGACACGCAGAAGAAGGCCAAGGCGTTCGACTACCCAGCGCTGGAGCGCAAGTTCAAGTCGGCCCTGGAGTCCGACGCGAACCTGGCCGAGGCCGAGTACAACCTGGGCGTCATCGCCGAGCGCCAGGGCAACCTCACCGAGGCCAAGGCTCGCTACAAGGCCGCGCTCACCAAGAAGCCCTCGCTGCGCCAGGCGTCGGAGAACCTGGCCGTCATCGAGCAGAACAGCGGCAACGTCGCTGGCGCGGTGGCCCTCTATCAGGAGGTCCTCCAGCGCTACCCGGATGACGCGCAGTCGCGCGCGCGGCTGGCGGAGATCTACCGGCTGCAGAACGACCACGACAAGGCGATGGAGCTGTCCCGGGGTGCGCTGATGCGGGACCCGGCGTCCACCACCGCGCTGAAGGTGATGATCCGCAGCTACCTGGACCGCAAGCAGCTCTCGATGGCGCGGCTGGTGGCCATGCGCGGCGTCAAGCTGGATGGCGCGGACCCGGAGCTCCACCACCTGGTGGGTGTCATCCAGCTGCGTGAGGGTGACGCGGACAGCGCCCGGGTGTCCTTCAAGAAGGCGCTGGAGGCGCGCGACGATTATGTCCCGTCCCATGTCGCGCTGGCCCAGCTCTCGCTGGACGCGGAGGACTACCCCGGCGCCGAGGAGCACCTGCGCCGCATCCTCCAGGCGGATGGGAAGAACGCCATCGCGCACCTGAACCTGGGCCTCGCGTACAAGGGCCAGGGCCAGTACGACAAGGCGATGCAGGAGTATGACGAGGCGGAGAAGCTGGACGCGGAGCTCGCGGCCGTGAGCCTCAACCGCGCCATCATCCTCCACAAGGTGAAGGACGCTCCGGAGCGCGCCGTCGAGCTGTACAAGAAGTACATCGCCATGGCGGGCGGAGACGTGGCCCTGTCGGCGGAGTCTCCTGTCTTCGGACTGCTGCGCGAGGCGGAGGCCATCGTCGGCGCCAAGCGCGAGGCCGCGATGGCCGAGCAGCAGGCGAAGAAGATGGAGGAGCTCCAGAAGCAACAGCAGGTCCAGATGCAGGCCGCGGAGAAGAAGCAGGCCCCGGCGCCCAATGGCGGCGCGGTGGCTCCGGCGGGCGGCACGGGCACGACGGCCCAGGCCACTCCAGCGGGGGGCTCCACGCCTCCCCAGGCTCCTCCGCCGCCCGCCCCCGCGCCTCAGGAGAAGAAGAGTGCAGGCACGGCGGATCCTTCCGAGCCGGGTGAGCCTGAAGACGACCTGCTGTGAAAGTTGAGATGCCCCCGGGTGCCTTCGATGTGGCGGGCCCCGGGGGGATGATGCGAACCTGTGCTGCCCCTGTCGTGGGCATGCGGTGTGGCACGGACCCGGCGGGGTCCTCGTGGGAGACAGTGATGCGGAAGGCTCTGATGTTGTTCGCGGTGCTCGCAGTGGCCCCGGCGTTCGCGCAGGACGATGCCGCCAAGCCCGCAGGTGGGGGCGGGGAGGGTGGTGTGCGCTACTCCAAGACGACCAACATCGACTTCGAGGACGACACCATCGAGGGCGACCTCACCAAGCCGGACGGCGAGTACATCGAGGCGCGCGACAAGGTGAAGCACTCGAACCTCATCCGCGTCCGCGAGGATTTCGAGGACAAGGTCATGCAGTCGGTGGGCGAGCTGTAGTCAAGCGTCTGGTCGCCGGTGGGAACCTGCCGGCGCGAGCGTTGTCCATAGCGAGCAACTACCCTACGCAGGAGCCCTCATGGCCGTTCCCCTGACACTCAAGGTCTTCAAGGGCGACACGCTGGTCGCCTCCAAGGACTATGAGCGCGACATCATCAAGATTGGCCGTCTGTCCTCGGCACACCTGTGCCTGGAGGATGAGAAGGTCAGCCGCATCCACTCCGTCATCGAGGTCGCCAGCGACGGCTCCATGTCCATCATCGACATGGGCAGCGTCGAGGGGACGTACGTCAACAACAAGCGGGTCAACAAAGGCCAGCTCTCGTTTGGCGATGAGATTCGGGTGGGTGGCACCACCATCCGCCTGGAGAACCCCGCCGCTGTCGCCGCCGTGAATCTCGCGGCCGCCGCGAGCACGGAGGAGACCACGGAAAAGAACCCGGTGGTGAGCGCCGCGGCGCCCGCTTCGGGACTGGCCCAGGCCGCCGCCGTGGCCGCGCCTGCCGCTGCTCCTGTTTCCACGGGCGCGCTGGATGCGTCCGTGGCCGCCACGCAGAAGAACGCCATCGTGGCCCCGGAGCCCGCGCCCGCGGCCCCCGAGGCTCCCGCCGCGCAGACGGCCGAGGCCGCTGCCCCGCGTGCGCGCACGGTGCGCCGCTCCAAGTCGAGCGGCCCCCTGGGTGTGGGGCTGCGCTTCTCCTGGGGTGACCAGCGGGTGGGCGAGTTCTTCGTCGCCCCGGGCACCAAGCGCGTGGTGGCGGTGGGAAGCGCCGCGGGTGTCGACTTCGTCATGGGGGACGACAAGCTGGGCGCTCCCCGCTTCGAGGTCCTGCGCACCGACGGCCAGTCCTTCGTCGTGCGCTTCATGGGGAAGATGAAGGGCGAGCTCATCCGCAAGGGTGAGACGCTGGACCTCAAGGCGGTCATCGAGTCGGGCAAGGCCTCGCACGAGGGCGACGCGTACTCGCTCACGCTGGATGCCGAGGACTTCTTCTGGGTGGACCTGGGTGGGGTGACGCTCGAGGCCACCTTCCAGTCCGTCCCCAAGCGCGTCGTGGCACCGCTGGGCGAGTCGCTCGACTACACCGCGCTCAACATCTTCCTCCTCGTCTTCTTCGTGGCCACCGCGTTCGTCATCACCGCGATGAACCGCACGGGCGAGGGCGACGAGTACTCGGACGAGCTGTCCTCCAACTCGGCGCGCATCGCCAAGCTCATCATCAAGCCGCCCGAGGTGCAGAAGAACAAGTTCCTCGAGCGCCTCAATCAGCAGAAGGAGGCGAAGAAGAGCGGGGAGATGGCGGCCAAGAGCCGCGGTGACGAAGGTCAGATGGGCAAGAAGGACGCGCCCAAGACGAACAACCGCACCGCGCCCAAGGGCGATCCGAACAAGAAGGACGAGGCCCGCGCGCTGACGGCCAAGATTTTCGGCGGCGGCAAGGGCGGCATCTCCACCGTCTTCGGCAGCAAGGGCCTGGGCGGCGACCTCAAGAGCGCCATGGGCAACATGTTCGGCGCCAAGGCAGGTGACTCGGGTGGCTTCGGCGGCCTGGGCCTGCGCGGCGGCGGCGGCGGCGGCGGCGGCACGGGTGACACCGTGGGCATCGGCGCTGTCGGCACCAAGGGCCGTGGCGGTGGCACCGGCAGCTACGGCACGGGTGTAGGTGTGCTGGGCGGAAAGTCATCGGTCGACGTGGGCATCGCCTCGTCCGATGTGGAGGTCATGGGCTCGCTGGACAAGGAGCTCATCCGCAAGGTCATCCAGGCGAACCGCGGACAGATTCGTTACTGCTACGAGAGCCTGCTCAACCGCTTCCCCAAGCTGGGCGGCAAGGTGGCGGTGAAGTTCGTGATTACCGCCACGGGCTCGGTGGCGTCGTCCTCCGTGGCTCAGAGCACTGCGGGCAACGCGGAGCTGGAGACGTGTGTGGCGGGCCGCGTGCGCACCTGGAAGTTCCCCGAGCCCAAGGGCGGCGGCGTGGTGGTCGTCACCTATCCGTTCATCTTCAAGCAGTCCGGCGAGTAGCGCCGGGCCTTCACTCGTCTCACGGGCGGCCCTTCCCGGGGCCGTCCGCGCAGTCACCCCGGCTCCCGTCCCCCGCTGGAGCCACGTCAACCTCAGGACCGCATGAAAGCCCTCGCTCCCATTGCCCTGTGTGCCGTGTTCGTCCTCCCCGTGGCCGCGAGCGCTCAGCAACCACCTCCCACGGCGACAGGTGACCGGCCGGCCGTCACGTTCGATGAAATCGAGCGCGGCTTCTATTTCGCGCTGTACGGCGGTCCGCTCTTCATGACGAACCCGCCCGCGGCCGAGGGGACACCCCGGCCGTTCTCCTCCGGCCCCATGGCCCAGGTGGAGATGGGGTTCGACCTGGGCGAGCGGGTGTCGCTGGGGCTCTTCATCATGGGCTCCAGCATCCGCACCAGCGCCGAGTACGTCGGCGAGTCCGGTGGCAAGGTGTCCGGCGACTTCACCACCCTCGTCCCGGGCGCGGTCCTGCGCGCTCGCCTGGTGGGGCTGGCCGACAGCCAGGAGGTGAAGCGCACCTGGTTCTATCTCCGCGCCGGCGCGGGTTATGCGATGTTCTCCCCGAAGAGCCTCCTTCCGGATTCCGACATTCTTGTGTTTGCCGGGCCCGGAGTGGAGTACTACACACGGTTGCGCCACTTTTCCGTGGGGGTCGAGGTCACGGGGAACTACCTCGTGTCCGGAGGCTCGTTCGGATTCGCGGTGGCGCCGAACATTCGCTACGCGTTCTAGTTCTAGCGGGAGAAAGACGTGCCTCAGGAGAATGGAAGCGGTGGGCCACGGCAGGGTGGGCGTGGTCGTGACGCGGGTGCGCCGGGTCAGGGCCCGCGGCGTGATGGCCCTGGCGGTGGATTTGGAGGCCGAGGTGGCCCGGGAGGCCCCGGACGGGGCGAGGGTCGTGGGCGCGGCGAGGGCCGTGGCCGAGGCCGTGATGAAGGGCCCGTGGGCCCGGGGCAGCGCGTCATCTCCGAGCTGAGTGTCCTCGAGAAGGCGCTGTCCAAGACGGACTTCGGGGCGGAGAAGGGCCCGCTGCAGGCCATTGTCCGGTCGCTGCGGCCCATGCGGCTGAAGTCCCTGGAAGACCTGGACCTCAACACGCGCGGTCGTCTCATCACCACGATGCTGCGCGTGCAGCGTCAGCCCAAGCCGGCGGCGCCGGAAGCTCCCGCCGCCGAGGCGAGCGCGGCTCCGGTGGAGGCTCCGGCCGAGGCCGCGGCTCCCGCCGAGGGCGCCGAGTCCGCCGCTCCCGCGGCGGAGGGTGCTGCTCCGGCCGAGGCCGCCGCTCCTGCGGTGGACTCCGCGAAGGAGAAGTTCGACGCCTGGACGGACGTCATGTTCCTGGTGGGCCAGGTCTGGCGCGCCGCGGGTGACAAGGACCGCTCCGAGGCGGCGTTCTCCGCCAGCGGCCGTCAGCCCGGCCCCGAGGTCGAGGAGCCCGCGGCTCCCGTGGCCCGGGCGGAGGCCCGTCCCGAACGCCGGGAGCGTCCTGAGCGCGGCGAGCGTCGGGAGCGCGGTGACCGTCCCGAGCGCGGCGAGCGTCGGGAGCGGGGCGACCGTCCCGAGCGCGGCGAGCGTCGGGAGCGCGGTGAGCGCCCCGAGCGGGGTGAGCGTCCGGAGCGGGGCGAGCGTCGCCCCATGCCAGAGCTGACCGGCGATTGGAAGGAGCAGGCCAAGCAGCTCGAGGGCATGGGTCGCACGCGTGACGCGGGCCGTCTCTACGAGCGCAACGGCGGCTTCGCCGATGCCACCCGGCTGTTCGAGGCGGGTGGGGACCTCAAGAGCGCCCTGCGCACCGCGCTGGCGGGCGGCGACAATGATGCCGCGCGCCGTCTGGTGAGCACGCTGCCTCCGGATCAGCTCGCCCCCACGCTGGAGAAGGCCGGCGCCTACGAGCTCCTCATGGAGCACTATGTGGGCAAGGGTGACTTCGAGAACGTGGCCCGCCTGTATGAGCGCGCGCGCCAGTTCGACCAGGCGGCGCTCGCGTACGAGCGTTCTGGGAAGCTAACCCTGGCGCGCAAGGCGTATGAGCGCTCGCGCGACATGGCCAGCGCCAACCGCATCCGCGGGCTCGAGGTGAAGAGCCTGGTGGAGCGTGGGGACCGTCTGGGCGCGGCCACGCTGCTCGTGGCGGCGGGACAGCGCCGCGAGGCCGTCGAGGTGCTGGGCACGCTGCCTCCTCCCAAGGCGTTCCACTTCATGCAGCGGCTGAAGCTGGATGAAGAGGCGAAGGAGCTGGCGCAGCGCGAGCTGGCCCGGGCCGAGCAGGAGCAGAAGCCCGCGGGCCGTGCCCGGTGGCTGGAGCTCCTGGGTGATGTCGCCGCGTCCGCCGAGGCGTGGGAGGCCGCGGGGCGCAAGGACAAGGCCCTTCCGCTTCACGAGAAGCTTGGCAACCTGGCTCGCGCCGCTCAGCTCGCGGAGGAGCTGCAGCAGCGGGAGAAGGCGATTGCCCTCTACACTCAGCTCAACGACAGCGCGGGTCTGGAGCGTGCGAAGGCGCTTCCAGAGGCGCCTGCCGTGGCTTCGGCTCCCGCCGAAGCCGCGGGCGAGGATGGCGACGCTTCCCCGGGTGCTTCGTCGGCTGAGTAGCAAGAAGACCAATGATTCCCGCCCTTTGGCGGGTTTTGCATGATTGCTCGGGGGCGCTCGCGGCCGGTAAAGTCCGGCGGCTGGCGCCCCCGCTGCATTCCTTTTTCACCCCCGAGGCCCGCCCTCCCCATGCAACCGTCCACGTCTCCTCGACCCACGCTGCGCGTGTCCGATGACCGGAGCTTCGTCGAAGCCGAGGCCGCGCTGGAGAAAGCCGGCCGAGTGGAAGAGCTGATCCGCCTGTACGAGGGCCGCTCGCGAGATGTCACCGCCGACGAGGCGGTGCGTCTGTTGTGCCGTGCCGCGGAGCTCGCGCATGACCGTCAGCGCAACGCGCCGCGCGCGGAGGAGTTGCTCAAGCGCGCGCTCCTGGTGGCGAGAGAGCCGTTGCCCGCGCTGCGGGGCCTCAAGCGTCTGCACGAGTCGAGGCAGGATGCCGCCGCGCTCGCGGACGTGTTGGAGCGGTTGGGTGGCGCCACGCAGGGCGAGGAGAGCGCGGGCCATTACCTGAAGGCCGCGGACCTCTACGAGCAGAAGCTCTTCCGCCGGGACAGGGCGGTGCTGTGCCTGCAGCGCGCGGCGCGAGCGAAGTCGGACCGAGCCATCTTCCGCCGCGTGCGGCAGTTGTTGTTGTCCGAGGAGCGGTTCCAGACGGCGTTCGAGGCGCTGGAGCGTGAGCGCGAGGCGCTGGGCGACGCGGGCATGGCGGAGGAGTACGCGGCGCTGGCGGAGCGGCTGGTGGATGACCCCACCGAGCACGAGCTGGCGCAGCGGGTGTTGGATGTGGCGCGGGAGTTGGAGCCGCAGAACGCGCGCGTGGAGAAGACGAGCCGGGCGCTGCAGCGCTTCGAGCAGACGTGGCGCGACCGCGTGCGGATGCTGCGCAGCATGTCGTTGGAGGAACGGGACCGGAAGAGCGCGGCGCGGCTGTCGTTGCTCGTGGCCAAGCTGTTCGCCTGGTACGACCCGGGCTCCGCCGGCAAGGTGAAGGAGGCGTTGGACCGGTGCTTCCTTCTGTGGCCGGGAATGCCCGAGGGGCTGTCGCTCATCGAGAAGATGGCGGCGCGCGCGGGCGGGGACTTCGCGCCGGCGATTGCGCAGATCGAGGCGATGGCGGGCGAGGTGAAGGACCGCGGCGCGCAGGTGGACCTGTGGCTGCGCGTGGGCACGCTGCGCCTGGGGCGGTTGAATGACGCGCCGGGGGCACTCGCGGCCTTCGAAAAGGCCGTGGCGGCGGACGCTTCGCGCGCGGATGCGGCGAGCCTCACCGCGGAGCAGTTGTTGGAGGGAGGCCGGGCGGCGGACGCGGTGGCGGTGTTGGAGCGCTACCTGGTCACGGTGAAGGACAAGCCGAGTCAGGCGGCCATGCGGCTGCGTCTGGCGGAGCTGTGTCTGTCGCAGCTCAAGGATGGCGCGGCGGCGCGGACGCACCTGGAGGCGGCGCTCAAGCTGGACCCCTCGCATGCGCTCGCGGCCTTCCAGCTCGCGCGACTCCTCGCGGAAGACGAGGAACTCGAGGCCGTGGTGCCGCTCCTGGACCTGGCGCTGCTGGCGCCTCGGCCGAGGGCGGAGCGGGTGGCCTTCTGCGAGGCGCTCGCGCTGATGTTCGAGGAGAAGGAAGACGCGCACGGCGCCTTCGAGGTGCTGTCGCGGGCGCTGGAGTTGGACCCCGCGCGGCCGCTGCTGTTGGGCACGGTGGTGGAGCACGCGGAGAAGGCGAACGCGCGTCCGGCGCTGGCGCTGGCGCTGCAGCGTGCCGCTCAAGCGGCGACGGTGGCGGAGGTCTCCGCGACGTTGTGGAGGCAGCTGGCCCTGTTGCTCCAGGGGCCGCTGGCGGACCCCGTGCGCGCGGAGGCGGCCTGGCGCGAGGTGTTGGCGCGACTGCCTGGAGACGCGGCGGCGGCGGAGGCCGTGAAGTCGTTGCAGGCGGCCGCGGCGCTCGCGGACGACCCGAAGGCTCGGCTGGAGGCGGAGGTGACGCGGCGCGAGGCCGCTGGCGCCGCGCCGGAGGAGCTGGAGCCGTTGGTGCGCGAGTGGGTGCAGCTCGCGCCGGAGGAAGTGGGCGCGGTGCAGCGGCTGCAGGGGCTGTGCGTGGCGTTGTCGCGCTTCGATGAAGCGGCGGCGCTGGCGGGTCGGCTCGCTGCGCTGGCGGAGACGCAGCTCGAGCGCAACGAGTGGACGGCGCGTCAGGCGAAGCTGTACGCCGAGCGGCTGGGACGTCAGCAGGACGCGGCGGACCTGTTCCTCGGGCTCCTGGCGGAGAACGTGTCCACCGGCGTGGTGGTGGGCGGGCTGGAGCGTCTGGCCGCCGCGGGAGTTCGGTCGCACGAGGTGACGGAGGCGTTGGCCTCGCACTACGGGCGCGCGGGTGACCACCAGCGCCAGGTCGCGGCCCTTCAGCAGCAGTTGGACACCACGACGGAGCCGGCCGCGCGCAAGCGGCTCCTCTCGCTGCTGGCGAGCATTCACGAGAAGCAACTGGCCGACAGTCGCGCGGCCTTCGACACGCGGGTGCGCGGAGTTCGAGAGGACCCGAAGGACGAGGCCTCGCGCGCGGAGGCGCTGCGTCTGGCGCGTGACTTGTCCGCGCACTCGGAGCTGGGGCGCGTGCTGCGCACGTTGGCGGCGGAGTTGGAGGAGCCGGCCGTGGCGCTGTCGCTGCTCACGGAGGCCGCGGGGCTGACGGAAGAGGGCGGGCTGGTGGCGGATGCCATCGTCGCGCTCGAGGCGGCGGTGGAGCGGGCCCCGGAGTCGGGCGCGGTGTTGCAGCGGCTGGTGCGGCTGTATGGGCGCGCAGGCCGAGCGGCGGATGCGGAGGAACTCCTTCGCAAGCGCATCCATGGCGCGCGCGGAGCGGAGCGTCTGGAGTTGCTGCTCCAGCTCGTGGACCTGAACACGGAGCTGGGTCGTCCGGCGCAGGCCGCCGAGGCGCTCCAGTCCGCGCTCTCGCATGGTGCCGAGGAAGGGCGGCATCTGCCGCGCCTGGCGGAGCTGTATGAGAAGGCGGGCCGCACGCGCGAGCTGGGCGACACGCTGGCGCGGATGATTGCCCTGGCGGAGTCGGCGGGTGAGACGGACAAGGCGGCGCGGCTGAAGCTGCGCCGGGCGCAGCTGCTGCAAGGGTTGCAGGACGGCAGCGCGGAGGCAGTGCAGAGCTACTCGGACATCCTGATGCAGCGTCCGTCGGACCCGGACGCCATCGCGGCGCTGGAGGCCATGTTGGCCTCCGGGACCGCGCGCGAGGCCGCGGCGCGAGTGTTGGTGCCGGCGCTGGAGCGGACCAAGGACCACCGCAAGCTGGTGGCCACGCTGGATGTGCTGGCGGAGGTGGCCAAGGACGACGCGGCGCGCGTGCAGGTGCTCCGGCAGGCCGCGCAGGTGCATCTGGCGCACCTGCGGCAGCCCGAGCTGGCCTTCGCCGCGCTCGCGAGAGCGTTGCGCCTGGCTCCGGGGGACGCGGGTCTGCGCTCCACGGCGAGGCAGGCGGCCGAGGACGCGGACGCGCTGGACAGCTACGCGGAGATCATCGGCGAGCTGGCGGAGGAGGGGGACGTCGGCCCGGCGCGTGTGGCGCTCCTTCGCGAGCTGGCCGAGGTGCACGAGAAGAAGCTCGACGACAAGGCCGGCGCGGTGAAGGCCCTGCGCGCGCTGTTGGCGCAGGAGCCGGGCAACCTGGAGAGCCTGCGCGCCTTGCAGCGTCTGCACCGCGCGGGTGAGGAGTGGGCCGCGCTGGCCGAGGTGCTGGAGAAGCTGGCCGGCGCGACGCCGGAGCCCGCGGAGCAGCTCGCGTTCCTTCGCGAGGCGGCGCTGCTGCACGAGACGCGGCTGTCGGACCCGGAGAGCGCGGCGGAGGCGTGGCGCGCCATCGCGCAGCGCGACTCGGCGAACCGCGAGGCCGCGGCCACGTTGGACCGGCTCTACACGGAGCTGGAGCGGCACCAGGACCTCGCGTGGGCGCTGGCGCTTCGCCGCACCCAGGAGGGCCAGAGCCCGCAGGGACGCGAAGTGTCGTTCCGGTTGGCGGAGCTGCAGCGCACCGTGCTGGACGACCCGAACGCGGCGCTTGGGCTCTACAAGCGCATCCTCTCCGAGGACTCGGGGCACCCGGGCGCTCGGGGCGCGCTGGAGTCGTGGGTCAAGGCGGCGGTGCCCACCAGTGGCGCGGCGTTGGAGGTGTTGGACCCGGTGCTGGCGCAGGTGGCGGACCATGCCCGCCGCGTGGCGCTGCGCGAGGCGCGGATGGAGTCCGCGCTGACGGCGGAGAAGACCCACCTCGCCACGGAGATTCGCCACATCTACGAGCGCGACATGCGCCAGCCGTCGCTGGCCTTCATGTCGGCGGTGAAGTCCTTCGCGCAGGGCCTGGACCGGGAAGGTGTGCGTCCGGACCTGGAGCGGCTGGCTCGCGAGACGGGCTCGCACGAGGTGCTGGCGGAGATCTTCGAGTCCGCCGCGGTCGAACTCACCGCGGGCGACCCGGCGGCGCTGGACTTCCTGCGCCGGGCGGCGGAGCTGCGCGAGACGTTGGACCAGCCCGAGGAGGCCGCGCGGCTCTGGAAGAACCTGCTCGCGGACGCGCCGCAGGACCGGCAGGCGCTGGAGGCGCTGTCCCGGCTGTACGAGAAGGGGCAGAACGCCAAGAGCCTCTCCGAGGTGTACACCCGTCAGGCCCAGCTCTCCCAGAACGCGGAGGAGCGGGTGGGGCTCTTGCTCAAGGCCGGCGAGGCCTACGCCAACGCGGGTGAGGATGCACGTGCGGTGGAGACGTACCGCTCGGCCCTGGCGCTGCGGCGGGTTCCCGAGGGCCTGCTCGCGCTCGAGAAGTTGTACGCGAAGGGGCGGCGGTTCGTGGAGCAGGCGGACGTGCTGGACCAGCTCGCGGACGGCGCCACGGACGATGGGGCGCGGCGGGGCTGGTTGCTGAAGCGCGCGCAGCTCCTGGAGAAGGAAGTGGGTCCCGCCGAGGCGCTGCCGGTGTACCGCCGGCTGCTGGAGCTGGCGCCGGGAGATGGCCAGGTGGTCGCGGGCCTGGAGCGGTTGATGGCGCACGAGGGGCCTCGCGTGGAAGCGGCGCGGCTGCTGGAGCCTGTCTACCGGGGCTTGAACGACGCGCGGAAGCTGGTGGAGGTCCTGGACGTGTTGCTGCCCGGCGTGGCCCCGGAGCGGCGGCTGGAGGCCATCCAAGAGGCGGCGACCCTGCGCGAGGCGCTGGGGCAGACGTCGCTCGCGTTCGTCTCGCGGCTCAGGGCGTTCAACGAGTACCCGCAGGAGACGTCGGTTCGCGACGAGCTGGAGCGGTTGGCGGCGGACTCCGGTTCGTTCGAAGAGGTGGCGGGCGCGTACGAGGACCAGCTCGAGCGCGGCGCGCAGGAGCCTCTCGCGGGCGATTTGTGGCGGCGGTTGGCGACGCTCTACGACAACCGTCTCAAGCGCTATGACCTCGCGGTCCGCGCGCTCGAGGAGGTGAGTCGCAGGGACCCGAAGAACAAGGGTGTGTTGGAGTCCATTGCCCGCGTCCATCGGCGCACGGGGGCGCACCGTGAGCTGGCGCTGGTGATGCGGCGGCAGGTGGCGGCGGATTCGAACGCGACGTCGCAAGTGAACCTGCTGTTCGAGTTGGCGCACCTGGCCGAGGAGACGCTGGCGGACAAGGCGCTGGCGGCGCAGTCGTACCGAGAGGTGCTCGCGCTGCGTCCCGAGAACACCAACGCGCTCAAGTTGCTGGGCCGTGTGCTCGCGGACATGGAGCGCTGGCCGGAGCTCGCGCAGCACATCGAGCGGGAAGTGCAGCTCGCGGACGAGCGTGGCGCCCAGGAAGAGGCGTCGGACTTGCGCGTGCGGTTGGGCCGGTTGAAGTTCTCGCGCCTCGATGACCCGCGTGGATCGCTGGAGCTGTACCAGGCGGTGCTGGCGCGGCGGGCGGGGCACGCGGGCGCGGTGGGGGCGTTGGAGGAGATGGCGCGCTCGGAGAGCCCGCTGCGAGGCGCGGCCGCCAGCGTGTTGGAGCCCGTCTTCGTCGCGGTGGGCAACCATCTGAAGCAGGTGGAGATGTTGGAGTCGCGGGTGTCGGCGGAGGCGGTGCCGCAGGAGCGCGCCGCGTTGTTGCGCCGCATCGCGGAGATGTACGCCGGGCCGTTGGAGAACGCGGAGATGGGCTTCCTGGCGGCGACGCGTGCCCTGCGCGAGCTGCCGGATGACCTTCGCTCGCTGGAGCTGTGCGTGTCGCTGGTGGACCGCGCCGAGGCTCCCGAGGAGCTGAGCGCGATCATCGTCGAGGTGGCGCCCAAGGCGGGAGATGCATCGAGGGCGGAGCTGTACCGGGCGCTGGCTCGGTTGCAGACGGACCTGGGCGAGCCCGCCGACGCGCTGGCATCATGGAAGCGGGTGCTGGAGCTGCGTCCCACGGACGTCGAGGCGCTCGACGGCACGGTGCGCTTGGTGGCGTCGCAGGGCAAGCCCACGGAGCTCCTGGAGGTGTTGCGCCGTCAGCTCGCGGTGGCCGAGGAACCGGCGCGCCGCGCGGCGGTGCTCCTGCAGATTGGATTGCTGCAGGAGGAGCAGCTCCAGGACGCGCTGGGCGCGCTGGCGACCTTCCGGCGCCTCTTGGAGCTCAAGCCGGACGACATGGCCGCGCTGGAGCGGATGGAGGCGCTCTGCCAGAAGCAGGAGCGCTGGCCGGAGCTGGCGGATGTGCTGGCCCGCCGCATCGCGCTGATGCCGCCCGAGGCGGGGCTGGAGCTGAAGTTCCGGCTGGCCTCGGTGCGCGAGACGCGGCTCCTGGACCGGACGGGCGCCTTGGCGCTGTACGGCGAGGTGCTGACGGTGCAGCCCAACCATCCCGCCACGGTGACGCGGATGGAGGGACTGGTGGCGCGCGAGCCGCAGAACCTGCTCGCGGTGGAGACGCTGCTGCGCGCCTTCCGCGCGAGTGGGGATGTGCCGCGCCTGGCGCAGCTCATCGAGACGCGCGTGGGTGTGTCCACGGACGCGTTCGAGCGCAAGGCCCTGTTGGGGGAGCTGGCCACGCTGCGCGAGGCGCAGGGTGAGTCGGAGCTGACGTTCCTGGCGCTCTTCCGCGCGTTCAAGGAGGACCCGAACGACGGCGAGGTTCGCAGGCGCCTGGAGAACTCGACGGATGCCTCCGACAGCTACGACGAGCTGGTGGCGGCGTACGAGGAAGCGCTGCCGCGCGTGGCCGAGGCCGCGGACGCCGCGCAGGTGTGCCTGAAGCTGGGCCAGTTGCTGGAGTCGAAGCTGCGCGATTCCGACCGCGCGGTGACCTACTACGAGCGCGCGCGCACGCTGCACGCGGCGGTGCAGGGCCGGGCGCTGGTGGCGCTGGACCGTCTGTACCTGGAGTTGCAGGCGTGGCCGGAGCTCGCGGGCATCCTGGAGGCGCTGGTCGCCAACGCCACCGAGCAGGCCGAGCGCATCGGGTATCTCTTCCGCCTGGGGCAGCTCTACCAGGAGCGGCTGGACAGCCCTGACCGCGCGGCGAACGCGTATGAGGCCATCCTCAAGCTGGAGCCGGGACATCTGGCGTCCGCGCGGCTCCTGGAGAGCATCTACGAGGCGGCCTCCGCGTCGGAGAAGCTCTACGCCATCCTCAAGCTCCAGTCGGACAAGGTGGTGGGGCCGGAGCGCGACCGCGTCGTCGCGAAGATGGCGCAGGTGTCCGCGGAGGGCTTGTCGGACCTGGGCGGCTCCATCGAGCTGTACCGCGAGCTGCTGGCGAAGAACTCGCGCAACGAGCAGGCCTTCTCCGCGCTGGAGTCACTCTACGAGCGCGCGGACCGGCCCCAGGACCTTCGCGAGCTGCTCGAGGGACGCCTGGCGCTGACGCTGGACCCTCGCGAGGTGGTGCGCCTCAACGAGCGTCTGGGGCGCGTGGTGTACCGGCTGCTCAAGCAGCCGGAAGCCGCCGTGCCGTACTTCAAGGCGGCGCTGGACCGTGATGCTCGCAACCGCGCGGTGCTGGACACCTTGCGCGACCTGTACGACGAGACGGAGCAGCGCGAGGAACTCGTGGGAGTCCTTCGCCGGCTGATTCCGCTTCAGGAGAACAGCGAGGGCGTGAAGGCGCTGCGCCTGCGCCTGGCGGAAGTGCTGGCGGGGATGGGCCGCCGCGAGGAATCCCTGGACGCCGCTCGGCGTGCGCTCGAGGTGGAGCCGCACCAGGTGGTGGAGCTGGACCGGGTCCATGCGCTGTTCATCTCGCTGCGCGCGTGGAACGACGCGGTGCGTGCGCTGGAATTGAAGGTCCAGGTGCACCTGGTGGCCGAGGAGCGCGAGCACGCCGTCACCACGTACTTCGAGGTGGCGGACTTGTGGGCGGGACAGGGCGGCAAGCCCGAGCAGTCCTCGGGTGCGCTCGAGAAGGTGCTGGAGCTGGACCCCGCGAACCGCACGGCCTACGAGCGCGTGTGCACGCTGTACCGGACGTACAACGACTGGCGCGCGTACGCGACTGCGGTCGACCGCTACCTGCCTCACTTCGTCACGGACGAGGAGAAGCTGGCCGCGCTGCGCGAGCTGGCTCGGGTCCAGGAAGAGCGACTGGGGCAGAAGGACGTGGCCTTCCTCGCGTTGTGCCGAGCGCTGCAGATCGACGCGTCGGACGACACGCTGCGCGAGGAAGTGGAGCGGCTGGCGGACGAGACAGGCAGCCACGAGGAGCTGGCCGCGGTCTACGAAGAGGTCGCTGACGAGCTGCCGAAGGGGCCGCTGGCGGAGCGGCTCTACGCCACGCTCGCGCGAGTGCACGACACGCGGCTGGATGACCCCAAGGCCGCCGAGGGCGCGTTCCGGAAGATTCTCGAGTTCGACCCGACCAACGCCACCGCGCTGGACGGCCTGGCGGCGGTCTTCCACCGGCGCGGCCACGAGCGCGAGTACGTGGTGGCGCTGGAGCAGAAGCTCGAGGCCGCGGGCTCCATCGAGCAGCGCAAGAGCATCCTCCGGGAGATTGCGCGCGTCTGGGACGAGAAGCTGGATGACCCGTCGGAGGCGGCCAGCGCGCTCCTGCGTGCCTTGGAACTGGAGCCGGACGCGGAGACGCTCGGAGTGCTCACCGCGCTGTACCGGCGGCAGCGCGCGTGGCGGGACGTGGCCATGACGCTGTTGCGTGCCCGGGACCTGGCGGATACGGCCGAGGAACGCGCGCGCATCCAGGTGGAGGTGGCGGGTGTCTTCGAGCGCGACATCGCCGATGACGACTCCGCGGTCTCCGCCTATCGCCAGGCGCTGGAGCTGGACCCGGTCAACCGCGAGGCGCTGGAGTCGCTGGAGCGGTTGCACACCAAGATGGACCAGCCCGCGGACCTGCTCGCCATCTACGAGCGGATGCTGGAGCTGAGCGAGGACTGGCGCGAGAAGGTCCGCGTCCTGTTCCGCAGCGCGACCATCTGGGAGGACAAGTACCAGAACCCCGCCAACGCGGACGTGTGCGTGGAGGGCGTGCTCTCCATCGACCCGCAGAACGTCCAGGCCATCAAGGCGCTCATCCGCTTGCGGCGGGCCCAGTCGCGGTGGGAGGACCTCATCACGGCGTATGAGCGTCAGCTCGCGCTGGCTGTCAGCCCACAGGAGCAGGCGGAGCTGTATGTGGACATCGGCAACGTCCAGTACCAGCAGCTCAAGGCCGTGGACCGCGCCGTCAACAGCTACCACGCGGCGCTCGCGGCGGACCCGGAGAGCCGTCCCGCGCTGCACGCGTTGGGCAAGCTCTACGAGCGCAGCGGCAACTGGCCCTTCGCGCTGGAGATGCTGCAGAAGGAAGCGGAGCTCGCCGGCCAGTCGAAGGACGCGGTGGAGCTCTACTTCCGGCTCGGGAAGATCAACGAGGACATGCTGATGGACACGGGCAGCGCCCGGAACGCCTATCAGCAGGCCATCGCCATCGACGTGGGCCACCTGCCCAGCATCCGCGCCCTCAAGGGCATCCAGGAGCAGGAGAAGGACTGGAGCGGCTACGAGCAGACGCTGCGCCAGGAAGCGGAGCAGACGGAGGACCCGGCCGCCAAGGGGCGTGCCCTGTTGGATGTGGCGCGCTACCACGCGGAGACCCGCGAGGACCGTGAGACGGCGACGGGCTACTGGGAAGAGGCGCTCAAGCACATCCCGGACAGCCTGGAGGCGTCGAGGGCGCTGGCGGACGTCTACATCGCCCATGAGGAGTGGGCCGACGCCGAGCGGATGTTGGACATCGTCACGCGCAAGCTGGCGGAGAAGGCGGCGGTGGAGAAGGACGCCGCTGTTGCCGCGGACCTGTGCCGTCAGCTCTACCGCCTGGGCTACGTGGCGGAGAAGCTGGGGCGGCGCGACAAGGCGCTCAGCTGCTACGAGACAGCGTACGAGCGCGATGCGACGTACCTGCCGGCGCTGGAGGGCTACGGCAACCTGCTGGTGCAGACGCGCCGCTACGAGGGGGCGCTCAAGGTCTTCCAGACCATCCTCATCCACCACCGCGAGGAGCTCACGGACCTGGAGGTGGTGGAGGTCTACTGGCAGCTCGGTGACATCCACGCCGCGCTGAACCAGTCGGACCGCGCGCAGAACCACTTCGAGAAGGCGCTGGCCATCGACCCGGGGCACGAGCCGACGCTGCGGGCGCTCGTCATCCTGATGGACAAGGCGGGCCAGTACGAGAAGTCCGCGGACCTGCGCCAGCAGCTCGTGGGCGTGCTCGAGGGCGAGGCCAAGGCGAAGGTGTACCTGGACCTGGGCCGCATCTCCCGGGACCAGCTGCACGACCCATACATGGCCATCGATGCCTTCACGGGAGCGCTGAAGGTCCTTCCGGACGCGCTCGAGGTGATGGACCAGCTCTATGTGCTCCTTCGCGAGACGCGTCAGGGACAGAAGGCCGCGGATGTACTCGCGCGCATGCTGGCGCTGCCCACGTTGTCGTCCGAGCCTCACAAGGCCAAGCGCGTCTGGTTCGCGCTGGGCGAGCTGCGCCGCGATGACCTGAAGGACGTGGAGGGCGCCGCGCAGGCGTTCAACGCCGCGTTGGACCTGGACCCGCGCTTCGTCGAGGCGTTCAGCTCCCTGGAGGCGATGCTTGGTGGGGCTCGCCAGTGGAAGTCACTGGAGGAGAACTACACGAAGATGCTGGGCCGGCTGCCCAAGACGCCGGAGACCCATGTCGCGCGCATGGCACTGTGGCGCGCGTTGGGTGACCTGTACCACCAGGTGCTCAAGCATCCGGAGGGCGCGGTGGCGGCCTATGGCGTGGCCGCCAAGGGGCTGCCCGATGATGCCGGCGTGCAGGAGGCGTTCGCCGAGCTCGCCAGCACCATGCCGGGCAAGGAAGAGGAGGCCATCGCCGCGCTCCGTCGCGCGTTGCCTCACACCGAGTCTCCTCGCAGGGTGTGCGGACAGCTCGTCCGGTTGGCGGCGCTGCGCAAGGACTACGACCTGGCGTGGCTCGCGGCCCAGGCGGCGTCGGGGCTCTTGGGTGAAGAGGGCGAGGACGAGAAGGAGATCCTCGTCAAGCTGGGGCCCCACGCGAAGAAGAAGGAAGTCGCGCAGCGGCCGGTGGACGACCAGCTCTGGCACTCGCACCTGTTCCACCCGAAGGCCCGAGGTCCCCTGGCGGAGCTGCTGGGGCTGCTCTTCGCGAAGGCGGGGCACCTGTATGCTGCGCCCTTCACCCAGTACCAGTTGGTGCCGAGAAAGCACCGCATCGACGTGGCCAGCGCGCAGGAGTACCATGTGCACCACTACCGCTACGTGGCGCGCCTTCTGGGCATGGAGGCGGTGGAGCTGTACTCGCCTTTCCTCGTGGCGACGCGCGAGCGCATGGCGAAGCGCTCCAACGAGCCGGCCCCCGAGCCGCAGGTCAATGTCGAGCTGCTCCAGACTCACCCCTCCAGTGTGCGCGTGGGTGGGAAGTACTTCGCGGAGCAGGGGCAGAAAGAGGTGTACTACCTGCTGGGGCGGACGTTGGCGCTGGCTCGGCCGGAGCTCGCCTTCACGCAGTACGTGCCCGCGGAGCGGCTGGAGGCCATCCTCCAGGCGGCCCTGAACCTGGTGGTGGGCAACGTGCGCATCGCCGAGTCCCTGCACGGCGTCGAGCCCGAGCGGCGCGCCTTGGAAAAGGTCCTCACCGACCTGGACCGCGCGGCGCTGAGCAAGGCGGCTCGGGCCTGGCTTCCCACCGCGACACCTCAGTCGGTGCGCCAGTTCCTGGAGGGCGCGGAGCTGACGGCGGCCCGCGCGGGCCTCTTCGTGGCCGGGGAGATGGAGCCGGTGCGGCGGCTGGTGCAGGGGGAGACGGGGGCCTCGTTCAGGGTTCCTCCTCGCACCAAGCTCAAGGAGTTGCTGGTGTTCGCCACGTCCGAAGAGCATCACCGCCTGCGTGTGGCCGTCGGCACACACGTGGAGGTGCAGGTGCGCCGATAGCGCGGTAGAACCCTGAAAGGGTTCACGCGTTGATGAGCATTCGGGCGGTCAGGGGACTGATCCTTGACCGCCTCGGGTGGCCACTTCTACGATTCCGACGGGATTTCTCCCGTCATTTCCGAGGCTTGCGGAAAAGATGCGTTTCGTCTGTGACAGCTGCCGCGCGCAGTACATGATCAGCGACGACAAGGTTGGCCCCAAGGGGGTCAAGGTTCGTTGCAAGAAGTGCGGCCATACCATCACCGTGCGCCCGGCGGGCGCCGGGGCGGGGAAGGATTCCTCGTCGGAGCCCGCGACTTCATCCACTGCGTCAGTTGACGCCAGCACTCCGAAGAAGGAGGCCGATTCGTCGGCAGCCTCCTCGGTGCCAGCGACCCTGGGGACTCCACCTGAGGGTGGCCTCTTCACGG
Source organism: Myxococcus stipitatus (assembly GCF_037414475.1). The sequence continues at coordinate 7,894,417 of NZ_CP147913.1, forward strand.
ACGTGGAAGAGGACGAGATTGGCGCGGTCTTCGACCAGGTCCTGAGTTCGGGCACGCACAAGATTCCCTCGGGCGAGGCGCTGGGAGAGGCCGCCGCGCGGGAAGCGACGGCGGAGAGCGTCCGCAAGCTCGCGGAGGCCGAGGCCGAGCCCGACAAGGAAGAAGCGGCGAAGCCCGCCGTGTCGCACGACTGGTACGTGGCCATCGACGAGAAGCAGGTGGGACCGCTCTCCGTCGAGAAGGTGAAGGACGCGTGGGACCGTGGCGAGGTGGGGCCGGACAGCCTGTGCTGGCGTTCGGGCTTCAGCGACTGGATTCCATTGTCCGAGACGGCGGAGCTGGCGTCGGTGCTGGCGCCGCGCCCGTCGAAGCCGACCATCGTCGCGCCGGAGCCCGTGTCGGGCTCTCAGCCCACCGTCCAATCGGGGCCCGTGCAGTCGGCCTTCAGCGCGGGCAAGGCGTCCAAGGGCGATTCGGTGCTCGCGGCGTCTTCCGAGGCGCCCGCGGGGTGGAAGCCTTCCGCCGCGAGTGTTCTGGCCTCGCTGGTGAAGGAGGAGAACGACGCGTTCGCCAAGCCACCGCCGACTCCCGCTCCGGCGTTGGGCCGGGAGCCCGTGTCGCAGTCGCGTCTGCTCGATGTGCCGATGCCGCCGCCCGAGCCCGTGTCTTCGCCGTCGTTGATGGGGGCGGGGGCGGCGATGGCCGCGCCGCAGGTTCCGCAGGGCTTTCCGCAGCAACCCATGACGCCGTACGGGCAGCCTGCTCCCTACGGCCAGCAGCCCTACGCTCAGCCCGTGCCCGCGCCGTATTCGGCGCCCCCGGGGTATGCGCCCGTGTATGCGCAGCCAGCGCCTGCTCCCGCGGGCGGCAAGGGGCGGATGGGATTGATGGTGGGGATTGCGGTGGGCGTGCTGGGGCTTGGTGCCGGCGTGTTCGCGATGACGCGAGGGGACAGCCGCGCGGAGACGCCGAGCACGACGCAGGTGGCGGCACAGCCGGTCGCGGTGGCGTCGCCTCCTCCTGTCGCGACGCCTCAGCCGCAGGCCGTGGCGGCTCCGCCTCCTGCCGCGCCGCAGCCCGTGGCTGCGGCTGTTCAGCCTCCTCCGACGGAGGGTACGGCGGGGGCTCAGACTCCTCCTGTTGCTGGGGCGCAGGCGACGAATCCTGCTGTGCCCGCGGGGACACCGGTGGGTTCGGCGACGCCTCCACCGGGTGTTGCTGGGGCCGTGGCGACGCCGCCCGCGGTGCCGCAGGCGCCTGTCGAGACCGCGAAGCCCTTGGACAACGCGGTGGCGAAGGTGGAGAAGTCATCGACGCCTCGTCGAGGTACGGCGTCCACGGCACCCGTGGGGCGGCGCGAGGAGCCTGAGGCGCGTTCGGTGCGGGCGGAGAAGCCATCCTCGAACGATGGGGACAGCGACGACTTCGACGAGCTCTTCGGCACGAAGAAGCCGAAGAACGAACCCAAGCAGACCGAGACGACGCGCACGGCCTACATTCCTCCGGAGCCTGGCGGTGGCGGGGTTCCTGACACGCTTCAGCGTTCGGACATCATGGAGGTGGTGCTGAACAACAAGCCCGCCATCGTGAAGTGCGTGAACGAGCAGAAGAAGAAGGACCCGATGTTGAGCGGCAAGCTGGTGATGCGTTGGACCATCCAGACGAGCGGCAAGACGTCGAACGTCACGTGCAAGACGGATGAGTTCAAGAGCACGTACATGGCGAGCTGCATCTCGGGCCTCATCAAGGGGTGGGCCTTCCCGAAGCACAAGAAGCAGGGCGAGCCCATCGACTTCCCGTTCACGTTTTGAGCAGACAAGCGTGTTGCTGGGTCTCCTGCGACACGCTTGTCATGCCAAGGTCCGATGTGAGTGTTCGCTTTCGTGACTGCTGAATTTCCTCGAAGGCGAGGCGTCCGTGAGGGTGTCGACACTCGTTGACACATCAGGACGGGGAGGACTAAAGCCGACCCGCTTGCATGGATGTCGGGGCCTGAACTCAGAGGCCGGAGGCCCCGGGTAGACGATTCCAGGCAGACTCACGGAGGGAATTCCAAGATGCAGCTTCGCAAGATGATGCTGATGCTCACGGCGCTGGGCGCGATGAGCGGTTTGATGGCTGGTTGCGGTGACGACGACAATGGCGCGAAGGGCTGCACCAGCAACGACGAGTGCGCTGGCACGGAGATTTGCCACCCGACCGCGAACGTCTGTGTGACGACGTGTGAGACTGGCTCCGACTGTCCGGACACGGCGAAGACCTGCGCCTCGATTGACGGCTCGGCCACGGGCACGAAGATCTGCCAGTGCTCCACTGACGCGCTGTGCAACACGGGCTCCGAGACGGCCGACTTCGTCTGCTCGGACCTGGACAACGTTTGCGTGCCGAAGTGCACGGCGAACTCCGACTGCGGCACCGACCGCGTCTGTGACACGGCGTCGGGGCAGTGCAAGGAGGACGACAGCGCGGGTTCGACCTGCAGTGGCACTGCTCAGAGCACCTGCCAGTACGGCCAGTTCTGCGGCAACGGCACCTGCACCGAGGTTCCGAAGCCTACCTGTGCCAACTTCGACCCTGCCCAGGGTGGCAAGCAGCCGATTTGGACTATCTCGTCCACGGGCCCGATCATCTACGACGTCACTCCAACATTCTTTGACACTGATACCTCCTGGTGCACCTCGGGACGCACCGCAAAGGCTCGTGTCCGCGCATATCAGCCCGCTGGTGGCAGCCTCACTTTCCCTTCCCAGAAGGGAGACCTGCAAGGGCTCTTCTACGTGAAGGTGCGTGGAGAGGAAGAGAGTGGCGTGGGATTGATCACTGGCTACTCGACATCGAATGGTGGCAAGAACGCGGAGTTTACCGTGAATTTCTGCACCACGCCGACTTCGACGACGCTGTCGATCGGTCTCTACTTCACGAACGGTAATGAGATTTGTGCTCGGCTGACTCGAAACTAGTGAGGAAGAACCTGCCAGGTTCTCTTGGTGGGTTTTCGAGCTGAGAGTGAAGCCTCATCCTTGTTGGGATGAGGCTTCACTCGTTTTGTGGTGCTAGATGCTGCTCATGCATCTCTTCGAACAGGTCATGAGTGAATAGGTCGCGGGATTTTCCGTTCAAAAGGGAGGCGGTGCTCCATCACCAGCTGCCTCCCAATAAGGAGAAATCAAATGTCATTCCGTCTTGCTGCGTTTGGTCTGACAGTCATTGCTTCGCATGCACTGGCTCAGGGAAGCTCCTCTGAACGCGAAGTGCGCCTCAACTGCCCGTCCGGAACCATTCAGCAGGAGAGGCGTATGGGCAATGACTCTGGCGTCTTCTGTGTGAAAGAAGCAGGTGCCGACAAGGGGCGTCACCACGGGCCCTATCTTGATTTCTGGGCAAATGGCCAGAAACAATCAGAGGGGCAGTACAAGGATGGTTTCCGAACGGGGCGTTGGGTCTTCTACGATACCAATGGCCTGAAAACAGGGGAGACTGAGTTCGAGAGTAACGACTATCATGGCAAGAGGGTGCAGTATTACCCCAGTGGCGCGAAGAAGCAGGAGCAGACCTGGGTGAAGGGGAAGCGCGAAGGCGTCGAGGTGTCGTACTCTGAGGGTGGTCAGAAGATCTCAGAGGTTCGCTACTCAGCGGACAAGCCGATGGTTGCCCAGTAGTTGCCCGACACAGGTGCTGCAGTCAGAGGGCCCTTGCTCCAATTTGGAGCGAGGGCTCTTTCTGCTTCTATAGAACTCTTTCCCGAACTGCCATGCTCGGATAGGAAGCCTAGGTGTGAAGGCCCCTTCTCTAACTCCAGTACTTCCCGACACCCCCGTCCGTACAGTTGCGGAAATGGGGCTTCGTGAACTCGAGCGCATTCGACTCATTCTGCGCGGAGGCTCAGTTATTGAATGGCGGCGAATGCACTTCCAGGTCAGGGAGGAAGTCGACCGGTTCCTGCGGCTCTGTCAACTCGATGTTTCTCGGCCCTTTGACGAGGCATGGGCCCGGCTCGTATTGGCAGAGGCGGTGGCCTATCTACGTAAGACGTTCAACTATCGCGTGGCTGATGCAGTCGCGAAGCCTGGAGAAATTCACGACCTGTTCCTCCTGGCGTCAGGGGCAAAGGGGAATGCGCGGCACCGGCGCATCGCATGCGTCGTGCTGAAGGTGATGCACGTCATCCAGCATATCGAGGGCCGAGACCTTCTCTTCCGGCTTGCCATCTCAGAAGCGGAGTTGGCGGAGTTGGTGATGGAGAAGGTGTTAGGGGTTGCTCGAGAAATGCAGGAAAAGGGACTTCCTGTGGTGGAGTTCGCCCACTCCATCAAGACGCAGGATTCGCTTGTCACGAAGCTTCTCGCGAAGAAAGAGACGGTTGCAGCTCAGGTCTATGACAGGACACGATTTCGAATCGTGACTCGTTCAAGAGAAGATCTGCTGCCCGTATTGTATTTCCTCACGCAGCGGTTGTTTCCCTTTCATCTGGTGGTTCCCGGCCAGACGGAGAATACACTGGTCCCCTTCAAGGGTGTGCTTGAGGAGAACCCCCATTTCGAACAGTTCATCCCCAAGCTCCACCTCGACCGTAACTATGAGGATCGAGAAGATAGAGGTGGGAACACATTCTCTGGTAGTTCCTATCGGGCTCTCAACTTCGTCGTGGATATTCCGGTGAGGATGGATGCCTACCTGCCTCCACCCGAAGAAGACATGCGGCCTCGAAAGGGCCGTGTCGTCATCTCTCTGGTGGAGTTTCAGATCGTCGATGCGGAGACAGCAAAGCAGAACGAGCTCGGGGAGAACTCCCATGAGGCCTACAAGCGCCGCCAGAAGAAGCGAGTCTTGAAGAGGCTGAGTCAGGGACTCGTAGTTCCAAAACGCCAGGGATGATCTATCCCTGGCGCTGAGCCCATGCAGTACTTGAGGGTCAGGGATACTCGTAGGTGACTTCCAGTTCAGCCAGCTTTGGGTCCGACTCGGAGTCGGAGTGCAAGCGATGTAATGCGCCATCTCCGGCTGATCTGATTTCGAATCGGAGACGGTATTGGGTTCTCTTGTTTCGGGATGCCCGGTTTGCCCAGTCCGCGATCACCATGGGGGTGATGTCAGTAATGCCGGGGCGCCCAATTGAACTCGGTGGGATGTTGATTCCAGATGCAAGGGGGTATGAGTAATACGCCTTCTCGAGTTCTGGATTGGTATCGAATTTGATAGGCAATGCGTTTCCAATGTTCACTGGTTCGAGGATGAGTTGGCCAAGCTTGCCGAAGGGATCTCCGATCTGACCACCCGTCCACCATTTCAGCCGTGCTTGGCGGATGATAGTGAGTTCTTCGGGAAGAGTTGACATCTGGAAGCCTAGGAAAAGCCTTTCAATGAAATTGCCTGCATTGTCGCCAACCGTGGCCATATTGTAGAAGCTGGTTTGCCGGAAAAACCCTGGCGAATCCACTGTCCCGCTGGTCCCTTCATCAAAGTCGAAAGTGGCGGTTCCCTGCCGAATCGTCCTGAAGGCTTTAGCGACTGTTTCTGGCAGTGCGTTCCCTGCGGCATCCCGCGCGTTGGTGGAGATTTGCCATCGCAGCTCTGTTCCGTGCGACAGCTCTGTCGGGAATGAATATGTCATCACTGTCGACGACGTGTTCCAGAGGAGCATTCCCGTATTGAGGCCTGCAGGTGAGAGAATCGCGAAGGCTCCTTCCACGGACGCTTTGTTCATGGGTTCAGAAAACACGATCTCGATCATCGTGTTTCGAGCAACTCCGATTGCAGAGTTTCCAGGGGAGGTGGACAGGATGGTTGGCGGCGTCATGTCCGGAGTAGGCCCTTCGGTGGTGAATGAGAAATCACGAGGCAGCTCAAGCGCATTCCCCGCGATATCCACAATCGGAGAACCACTCGCCCCAAGCTTCACAGTCACAGTCGTCGAAGTAGGCAACACATTGGCAGGGGCCACAGTCAGTGTCCGCCCATCCGACGACAGCTCCACCGTCGCCGGAATGCCCGCCCCGCCATTCCCCGTTAGCCCCACATTCGCCGCCGTCACACTCGACGCCCGGACCGGCTCGCTGAACCTCACCTGAATCGCCGTCCGGACACTCACCTGCGTTGCCCCCGGCACCGGCTGCCGTGACTCAATCCGCGGCGCAGTCCGGTCCACCACCACCATCCGCTCGGCACTCAGATACGCCGAACCCCCACGCGTCGCCCGGGCCTTCAGCGCGAACTCCCCCTCCGGCCCATCCCCCGTGTTCCACTGGTACTTGTACGGGGCCGCCGTCCACGTGTGGATCACCGTCTCCCCTCGCAGCAACTCCACCTGCTCTGCCTGTCCCCCCTCCACGGACACCTCCGTGGACACCGGCCCGTTGACCACGCTCCGGGACTCGGAGGGCGCCACCCAGGACACCATCAGGCTCCCCTGCGGGACGACATTCAGCACCAAGCTCCGCGTCCGCTGAATCGTCCCCGCCGTCCCTCGCACCGTGAGCGTCAAGCTCAACGGCGGGGTATTCGCCCCGACGCTCACATTCAACGTGCCCGTCGTCTCGGCCGCAGGAATCGCCACCGCTGGCGCACTCACGCCCGTGGGCGGACTCACCAGCATCACGGTGACAGCCCCCTGGAACCCGTTCTTGCGAACCACGGTGACCACGAAGCTCTTCGCCCCGCCCTGGGCCACCGTCTCCTCCTGCGGGGCCACTGCCAACTCGAAATCCTGGGTCGGCGTCTCACCGCCATCCGCTCCGCCACCGTCCGGCCTGTCTCCACCTCCATCCGGCGGTGGGTCCACCACCTCCGGGACGTTGATGCACCCAAACAACAAGAAGAACGAGAAGAGGGGAGTGAACAGGCGAAGTCGGTTCGTCATGAAGGGCCGCTGTGCAGAGAGCGTTCCAGGCTCGAGCCCCATCCTCGGAGCCGAGCCAGCACCTCTGCCTACCACGCCGCCGCCCAGGCCGCCTGAGCCGGCCCAAGGTCCCTCCCCCCGGACACACATCCAGAATCCGCAACACCCGCCCACGAAAAAGCCCGCGCCCCGAATCCTCCGGGTAGCGCGGGCCTCACCGCCACGAGCCTGTCGGACTTACTCCTACTTCTTCTTCCGGTTCTTCTTCTTGTTTTCCTTCTCCCGCTTGCGGCGCTCCTTGATGGCGTCGCGGTCCTCGGGCTTGCCGCCGGAGGAGGGAGGGGCGTAGCCCATGAGGCGGGCCTTCGCCATGGCCGCCTGGCCCATGGGAGGCGTGTAGCCAGGCGCCACCTGCGGCAGCTGCATGGGCATTCCCATGCCCGGCATGCCGCCGCTCATCATCTTCTCCATCATCTTGGGGTCCCCGCCAAACATGCTGGAGAGGTCCATGTTCCTCATCTGCGAGAGCTGACCCAGCTGCTTGAAGCCCGGGATGCGGCCCAACAGACCTGGATTCTGGCCGATGGTCCCCATCACCTGCTGCATCATCCCGAACTTCTGCAGCAGCTCGCGAACGTCCTCCGGCTTGCGACCGCTGCCCTTGGCGATGCGGGAGATCCGGCTGGCGTTGATGAGGTCCGGCCGCAGGCGCTCCTTCGGCGTCATCGAGTCGTACATCGACTCAATCTTCGTGAGCTCCTTCTCGTCCGGATTGAGGTGCTCGGTGAGGTCCCCGAAGAGCGGGAACTTCTCCAACAGGTCCTTGAGCGGACCCATCTTGCGCACCATTCGAATCTGCTCGACGAAGTCCTTCATCGAGAACTGGCCGGACAGGAGCTTGCGCGCGTCCTCCTCGGCCTTCTTCTCGTCGACGACCTTCTCGAAGTCCTTCATCAGGCCGACGATGTCGCCGAACCCGAGAATGCGGCCCGCGAGGCCCTCCGGACGGAACTCCTCGAGCTTGTCCATCGACTCGCCCATGCCGAGGAACTTGATGGGCTTGCCCGTCACTTCCTTGATGGACAACGCCGCGCCGCCACGGGCGTCACCGTCCAGCTTCGTCAGGATGAAGCCATCCAGCGTCAGGCGCCGGTCGAACTCCGCGGCCGTGCGCACCGCGTCCTGACCAATCATCGCGTCGCACACCAGCAGGATGTTGTCCGGCTGGACGTTGGACTTGATGGACTCCAGCTCCGTCATCAACGTCTCGTCGATGGCGAGCCGGCCGGCGGTGTCGATGAGCACCACGTCGCACTTCTGCTCGCGCGCGGCGGCGTAGCCCCGCTTGGCCAGCTCGGGCGGCTGCACGCCGGGCTCGTGGTAGACGGGCACCTTGAGCTTCTCGCCGAGCACCTTGAGCTGATCCACGGCGGCCGGACGGTAGATGTCCGCGGCGACGAGCAGCGGCTTGCGCCCCTGCTGGAGCAGCCGGTTGGCGAGCTTGCCCGTGGTGGTCGTCTTACCGGAGCCCTGCAGACCCACCATCATGATGCCGGTGAGTTGCCCCTTGGGCTTCAGGTTCAGGCTCGTGTCCACCGGCCCCATCAGCGCCTCGAGCTCGTCGTGGCAGATCTTGATGAAGTGGTCCATCGGGCTGACCTTGCGCTTCTGGCCCGAGGCATCGGTGAGGCTGGTCTGGACGAGCTCGCCCACGGACTTCTCGCGAACGCGGGCGACGAACTTCTTCACCACGTCGAAGGCGACGTCGGCCTCGAGGAGCGAGACGCGGATGTCGCGGAGCGACTCGTCGACCAACTCTGGTGTGAGCTCGCTCTTGCCGGCGAGGCGGTTCTTGGCGGCGCGGAAGCCCTTGGTGACGGTCTCAAGCATGGGGGGCGCTTTATAACAGGGGGAAGGTGGGATGCGACGGTGGAGCGCATCCGGGCCGTCGAAGATTGAAGAGCCGGGCCTCGGCCCCCTCCCGCACGGGGCGGATGGGCGCCAAGACCCTGATTTCATCAACGCTCCCGAGGGGTTGGCGCATCCCCGGGCCCGTTCGCCCCCTGTCCCGCCGAAGGGGGATTCGAGCCACCAGGGGCCCTCCCACCCAGGGAAGGGGGCTCGGGGCGTGAAACGAGGCCCCCTGTCCCCTACCGCTTCACCTCCTGGTTGATGCTGAAGCACGGGAAGTAGTTGGTGTCTCCCGTGTGGTAGGCCTCGGCGAGCGCGGGCAGCTCCTCGAACGCGTGGATGCGAGGCCCCACGTCGGGCATCCAGCCGTGGGCCTCTCCAAAGGCCACCGCGTCCACGCCCTCCTGGTAGCGCGCGAAGTGGGTGTGGATGTGCTGATGCCGGGACGCGCACTCCCGGGCGCGCAGGAGCGAGACGGCCATGCCCGCCTTCCAGCCCGCGGTGGCCATCACCCCCTGCCGGGCCAGGGCCTTGAGGCTGGCTCGATAGACAGGGGTGCCGATGTACTCGAGGAACACGTGGACCCTCTCTCCGCCCGTCCGGCGGGAGACCTCCGCGACGAACTCGGCTTCCGCGGTCAGGTAGCGCTCGCGGTAGCCCGCGTCCTTGCTCCAGCGCTCGGGCTCATAGCGCATGCCGCTGAAGTCCCTCCGGTCGATGGCCTCCAGCCCCGCCTCGCGAATCTCTTCCAGGTGCCAGGGGGTGCCCGACAGCATCACCGCGCGGCAGCCGTGGAACTGGGCGAGCTTGAGCTCCGCGAGCGTCGTGCCGCCACCCCAACCCCAGACATGGGGGGCCGGGCATTCGGCCTCGTTCACCTGGAGTCGGAAGGCACCGTAGGCGATTCGCCAGTTCGCCCAGGCGGTGACATGGCGGACGCTGAAGGCGGCCCACTGGGCGGGCGAGTAGCGGCTGTTCTCGGGGAGGGGGATGAGCTGCCGTCCCTTGAGCTTCATCAACGTGGCCATGCACCCCATCTGGCGGGGCGCGTCGTAGCCCAGGGCCTTCACCATGTAGCCGTGGGCATCCGTCTCCCCGCTCGAGAACAACATCGCGAGCTGTCCGGAGCGGACCTGGGTGACGCGCCTCCCCGTCTCCAGCACGCGGACCACGCCCGCGTTGCCCAGGACGACCTCCGCTTCCAGCCGCGCCTTGCACACGTCGAGGGGCCGGCGCTCCAGCGCGTGCTCGGTATTGGCCTCCCAGCAGCCGAAGAGCGGCGCGGCGAGCACCTCGTCGTCCTGGATGGCCTCGACGGTGACGCGGGTTCGCGTCAGCTGGGCACGGCGCGGCTCACGTGTGCTGCCAGCGTGGATGACCCAGGCCTCGGCTTGATAGCTCATGTTCGCAACCCCGTTGCGACATCGAGTGGCTACGGCGTGAGGTGCTCGCGGCGCTGGTGCACGGACGCGGGGGGGCGGGGCTCGGGGGTCCTCGAGCGCAGCCACCGTGCAATCAACTCGTCCGCCAGCACCTCCACGTTCATCGCATCGAAGAAACGGGAGACCGGCATGTCGACGGACAGCTCGGTGCGGATGCGTCCGGTCAACTCGATGAGCCGGAGCGAGTCGAGCGCCAGCTCTTGTAGAGACTGGATGGGCGCGTCCGGGGGCTGACCTCCGAGCGCCACCTGGACGACCGTGCCGTGCAGATAATCCCTCATCAGCTTCCGGCGCTCCTCGGGGGCTGCCGTGCCCAGTGCCGAGATCACGTCCTCGGACACACGCGGAGCCCCCAACCTCGCTGAGCGCGCGAGTGCTCGAGCCGCAGGCGTCAAGCTCGATGCCTCTCGCCGGGCCCGTCCTGGCAGGAACGAGGAGAGCGCGCGCTCGGGGGCGGCGATGGCCTGGCGCAACACCGTCTCGAAGTCCTCGAGCAGCCGCGCTGCCTCGCGAAGCTGGAAGCTGTTGCGCGAGTACTCGAGCATCCCGGAGATGACCCCGTCTTCCTCATGGATCGCGAGGAAGAGGTCGAAGTCGCAGGTTCCGCCTTCGAACTCGAGGGGCGTGATGCGCAGGTTCGCGAGCTGGAAGGGGTGGCGAGGCGTGTTGTCGAAGGAGAAGAGGACCTGGGACAGGGGCTCTCCTCCCAGGTCGATTGCATCCATGAGCTGAACCGGCAGATCCTGGTGGGGAAGGGCGCCCACCAGGACTTCGCGCACCTGCTCCAGCAGTCGGCGGAAGCTCGGGTCGCCGCGCAGGTCGGCGGGGAGCACCATCAGGTTGACGAAGTAGCCCACGAGCCGCTCGGTCTCCGTCTGAGGCCGGTTGGCGATGGGGCTGCACACGAAGTGGTGCTCCTGCCCTCCCGCATATCGATGGAGCAATAGATGGAACGCGGCGAGCAACACCATGTGGACCGTGGCTCCCGCTTCGCGAGCGAACTGGAGTACGGCCCGCGAGAGCTCCGGTGCGAAGTGGAGGGACCGCCGGCCCAGCTCTCGGGTGCTGGATGCCGCGGCGTTCGCGGTCCGGGGGCAAGCGGTGAGTCTGGGACCCTGTAGCCGGTCCTTCAATCGCTCTCGCCAGTACGCTCGCAGCTCCTCGTGGCATGTGCCCCGAATCCACTCCCGTTGCCAGCGTGCGTGGTCCGCGCATTGGATGGGCTTGGCGGACAAGGGTGAAGCGAGGCCTTGTTGGAACGCGGCGTAGAGTTCCGACAGGTCCCGGAAGAGCAGGTCCAGGGACTCGTCATCACAGATGATGCGGTGGAATCCAAGCAGCAGGACATGCTCCTGTGCGTCCAGGACGAACAGCACTGCGCGGAACAACGTGTCTCGTTGCAGGTCGAACGCGCGCCAGGCCTCTTGAATGAGCGCCTCGCGCATCGCCACCTCTCGCTCCTCGAGCGTGGACACCTCGTCGCGGAGGCTGACGGTGGGAAACACGAAGGCGCCGGGCGCGCGGACGCGTTGGACCACCTGCCCGCGGCTGGAGCTGAACGACGTACGCAGGGATTCGTGCCGGTGCTCCAGGGCCTCCAGCGCCAGGCGCAGGGCTCGCCAGTCCAGTGGCCCCGTCAGGCGGAAGGCCACGGGCAGGTGGTACGCCGAGCCTCCGGGATTGGCCTGGTCCAGGTACCACAGGCGCTCTTGCTGAAAGGACACGGGCGCGGACTCGGCGCGCGGATGCGCTACGAGCGGCGGGGCCTCCGCGCGCAGCGAGCGCAGTCGCTGGAAGGCCCTCCAGATGTCCGGATGCATCAGGCGGACTCCCGCTCGCCGCGGCCGTGCATCCGCGAGAGCGTGAGGGTCCGGATGGCTCGCAGGCTGCAGAAGTTCTCCATCGAGATGTCGGAGGGGGCGATGGCAATCTCGAACCGCTGCTCGAGGAAGTTCACCATCCGGAAGATGCCTATCGAGTCGATGATTCCCCGGGTGATGAGACTGTTGTCTTCACCCAGCGCGGGGCCCCTGCTCCGGAAGAGGAACTCCTTCTCGATGTGCGCGCGGATGATGTTCCCGACCTGCTCCTCGGTGTAGCTCGCCACGGGTTCTTTCACGGACGTTCACTCCGGCTTCGGGAAACACCCAATGGAAAGGCTCACACGAGCTGTCGCGCCTGCTCCTGGAGCCGGACCTTGTCTTGTTTGCCTGTGGTGGTCCTCGGCAGGGAATCGCAGGTGTCGATGCGCGCTGGAATCATGAAACGGGGCAGGTACTCCGCGCAGTGCCGGCGCAGCTCCTGGGGGCTCACGCTCGCGTTGTCCCGCAGCACCACGAAGGCGCGCAGCTCATTGCCGGCGAGCTCGTCTGGCAGGGTCAGCGCGGCGCTCTCCACCACATCCGGGTGCCGCAGGAGCACCTCTTCGATGGCGCTCAGCTCGATGCGATGTCCCCGCACCTTGACCAGCTCATCCCTGCGCCCCAACAAGTGCATTACTCCGCCGCGCTCCCGCACGACGCGGTCTCCGGTGCGATAGGCGAGGGGGTGTCCTGGAACGGGGCCCAGCACCTGCCTCGTGTGCTCCAACTGACCCCAATATCCGCTCATCAGCGTGGGGCCCGCGACACACAGCTCACCTTCCTCGCCGTCCTCCGCCACGACGCCGTCATCGCGGACGATGAAGGCCTGGTCACCGCAACACGCCTGGCCGATGGGCAACGGCGCGGAGCGGGACAGGTCGCCCAGCGTGACGCGATGGAACGTGCAGACGTTCGTCTCGGTGGGGCCGTAGAGGTTGAAGTAGCGGGGCCCGGGAATGGTGGCGATGAACTCCCGCAGGTACTTGATGGGGAAGACCTCCCCCGCGAAGAGCACGGTGCGCAGCCGAGGAAACCGATGCCGCGACAGCTCGCCTCGTGTCACGAGCTGCGTCAGGACCGACGGCACCGAGTACCAGATGGCGATCTCTCGCGTCGCGATGAAGTCCGCCAGCTCCCGGGGAAAGACAGACAACGACGTGGGGACCAGGACGAGCGCGGCGGAGCCCTTCGCCGCGGCGAACACATCGAAGACAGACATATCGAAGTGGAAGGGGGCGTGACTGCTGACGTGGTCCCCGGGCTGGACGTCGGCCAGGGTGAATGCCCACTCGACGAAGGCGTGCGCCGCGCGGTGGCTGTGCATCACACCCTTGGGCTGTTCCGTCGTTTCGGAGGTGTAGAGGACGTAGGCGAGGTCCTCGGGTGTCGCCTCGGGGGCGGGCGTGACGGGCGCAGTGGGCTGTGTCCTCACGTCCTCCCACGTCAGCATGACGGGGGCCACGGGCCGTGGTGACGGAGTGAGCGGCTTGTTCGCCGCGTTCGCGTCCACCAGGAGCAGACAGCCCAGGGTCTCCACCTCGCGGAGCGAGTCGAACCAGGCGCGCGTGGTGAGAATGCCCGCGAGCCGGCAGTCCCGGACGATGAACTTCACCCGCCACTCCGGTGACGACGGGTCGATGGGGACATATGCCGCGCCGGCCTTGAGGATGCCGAACAGGCCCATCACCGACTCGAGCGACTTGTCCAGGTGCAGCCCCACGCGTGAGCCATGGCCAATGCCCAGCTCCCGCAGTGTCCTGGCGACCTGATTGGAGCCCCGGTCCAACTCCTCATAGGAGCACAGGCGCGCCCCGTCGATGACGGCCGTCTGCCTGGGGGTGGCCCGGGCGCTTTCAGAGAGATACTGAAACAACATGGATGTGTTTCTCCATCACAGGCCCATGGAACGGGCGACCAGCTCCCGCTGAAGCTCCGAAGTCCCCGAGTAGAGCCGGCTCCCCAATGCGTCGCGGACCTCTCGCTCCAACTCCGTTTCGGTGAGGTAGCCCAGCCCCCCGTGGAGCTGCACCGCGTCCAGGCTCGTCTGCACCCAGGACTCGCTGACGTGAAGCTTGACGAGCGAGGCCTCGAACATGGCCGAGCGCCCCTGCTGCTTGAGCCACGCGAAGCGGTACAACATCCCCCGCGCGGTCTCGAGGCGCAGCTTCATCTCCACGAGCTTGTGGGAGATGGCCTGGAACCCGCCAATGGCCTTGCCGAACTGCTGGCGCTCCCGCGCGCGGCGGATGCAACGCTCCATCGTCCGCTCCATCGCGCCCAGCGCGGGTGCGAGGATGAGGCCGCGCTCGTACTCCATCATCTGCGAGAAGAGCGTCAGCCCCGCGCCCTCCTCACCCAGACGATTGGTGGCGGGAATCACACACGCCTCGAGCCGCAGCTCCCCCACGCTCGCCGTCCTCAACCCCATCTTGGGGACGGCGCGGTCCAGGTGAAGGCCCGGCTGTCTCTTCTCCACGAGGAAGGCGGTGAGCCCCTCGCTGCCCCGTGAGGGGTCTACCGTCGCGAAGACCACCAGCACGTCCGCGACGGGGCCATTGGTGACGAAGGCCTTGCGTCCCTGGAGGACGTAGGTGTCACCCTTGCGCGTGGCGGTCGTCCGGAGCGCGGCGACATCCGAGCCGGCCTCGGGCTCCGTCATCGCATGGCCCCCCATCAACTTCCCGCGCGCGAGGCCCGGCAGGTAGCGCTCCTTCTGGGCCTCCGTGCCGAACATCAGGATGGGCAGGGTGCAGGCCCACAGGTGCGCGCCCAGCGCGAAGAGCAGCCCGTTGTCGGCGCAGGCGTAGCCCAGACCTTCCAAGGCCTGCGCGGTGACCGACAGCGACAGCTCGCTTCCGCCGTAGCGGCGGGGGATGGGAAAGCCCGCGGCGCCGAAGCTCGCCAGCCGCTTCCAGCCTTCCTGATTGAAGCTTCCTTGTGCATCCAGGGTGACCAGGTCGAAGACGAGCCGCTCCCGGGCGAAAGCGACCGCTGCCGTCTTCATCCGACGCTCGTCGGGGGTCCACGCGAAATCCATGCTGGGTTCTGCCTCCGCATCCCGTGGCGGCCTTCACGGGAGGCCTGGGAACGTGGTGCCATCACGTGTGAATGAGAAGAAACCAATGGAATACATCTCGTGGGGCCGCGATGATGCTTGTTCTTGACTTGAAACCGAGGATGAACCCATGGACAGGGAATGTCGTTCGTCCCTGAGTCCCGGGCCTGCGGCTCTTTCAGGACAATGAAAACTGCAATTCATTCCGAGTCTGAGAATTCAATGCGGGTGCACGACGATTCGAAGCCGACAAGACACCGGGGCGGGGCTCGCGGGTAGGAAGGGACGCGGCCGCTCATGTAAGTGTGGCTTTCCGGAAATTCGCTCTGCGTGTGGGTAGGTTTATCCACCCAACGCATGGCGCTCGTCGTCCAACATGTGCTCGAGGAGCCCCCCGGCAAGTCACCCCGCCGCTCGTGGTGGCGATCCGCTTCTTGCCCTCATTGCAATATGAGCACGCCAGCATCCGGGATGCGATGCGGCTGCGCGGCGAGGCGCCCTCGCCGCGGCGCTTCCATGCGTACCCCGCGCAGACGCTGGAGCTCACCGTCATCCCGCTCTTGATGCGCGCGGTGAGAATCTCCGAGGAACTCTCCATCTCCGCCCTCACGCGCGGGATGGCGCGTGAGGGCGAGAAGAGCTGGTACCCGCCGCTCGTGTGGACGCGGGCGGACACCCTGGGTTTCATCGCGACGGCGCTCGTGGGCGTGCTGCTCGTCGCCGTGGACCGCGTCGCGATGAAGTCCATGGGGGCTCGGGCGCGCACGGCCTGAGCCTCGCTCACGCGGCGCGGAGCTTGGAGACCACACGCTCCAGGCCCGTCGCTTCACGGCCGAACGGAGACCCGATGGCGAGGACGGTGGAGGCCGAGCCCGCGAGGTTCGCGGTGACGAGGTTGGCGAGGGTCCCCGAGGGGGTGACGTCCACGTAGCGCCAGGGCCCCAGGGTCTCTACATCGAGGATGGCATCTCGGAAGCGCATCGGGTCGAGCGCCGCGCGCAGCAGGTGTGGGGCATCCGGGAGGCGCACCTGGCCGGCGGTACGGCTGGAGAAGACCTTGAGACGCGGGGGCGCGAACGGAACCTGGGTGAGTGCGATGGCTGCTCCCGGGGGCAGTGGCTCGACCCAGGGGGAGTGGAACGGTTGGCGCACGGGGAGCACGCTGTAGAGGAGCTTCCTGGCGCGCAGATGAGACTCCACGTCCTCCATCCACATGTCCGGGACGGCGATGACGTAGTGGGTGGGCCCCAGGATTCCCGCGAGCGTCGAGCGACGAGGGAGCACCGGGGAGTCTCTGAACGTCATGGGGTCCGCCATGAGGGCAATCATTCCGCCCGCGCGACAGCCGCGCTTGAGTGCGAGCGCCTGTTGCCCGAGCGCGGGGAGGACGTCATCGAAGTGGCAGGCGCCAGCGATGGCGCAGGCGGCGACCTCGCCGAGACTCGCGCCCAGCACGGCGGAGGGACGGATGCCGGCGTCGATGAGCGAGGCGGCCAGGGCGTACTCGTAGACGAAGATGGCTGGATGGGTGAGCTCCAGGTCGTCGAAATCCTCGCTGATGCGGTGGGAGGCTTCGTAGAGCTCATGGAGGAACGAGCGCCCGGTGATTCGCCGGATGACCGCGTCGCCGCGCTCCATCCAATGACGGAAGGTGGGGTTCTGGCGGTAGAGCTCCTCGCCCATGCGGTAGAGCTGGGAGCCCTGTCCTCCGAAGAGAAACACAATCTCGTGCGAGTCGATGCTCACGGCATTTCCTCGGTCAGGTGACGTTTTCGTGGAGCTGGGGGGCGACCCGGTTGGCGCTCCGGAAGGCCTTGCCACAGAGCGCGAGGAGCAACAGTCCCTCCCACCAGTCGAAGCGGGGGATGTCCAGGGGCGGGTCACCCGCTGGTGCGAGCGGCCAGCCGAAGACGTCCGGATGCAGGGGGGCCTGCCAGATCAACCAGAAGGCCAGCAGCGCCAGGCCGAGGCCCACCCAGGCCGACAGGATGAGGAACTCCATCCGAGGGAGGGACGACTTGAACCGCAGCATCCCTAACTGCTGCACGCGCCGCAGGTTCGTGGCGTTGGTGAGGGCGAGACTCGCCTCCTCGTTGTGCCGGAGGATGGCGCCGCTTTGGAGCAGGGCGGGCATGGAGGGGCGGACATTCCACGCCTTCTTCCGCGCGCGTTTCTGGGCCTCCGTCTTGTTGCGCTTCATCTCGGAGAGATGGTCGAGGGTGGGGAGGAGCTTCTGGATGGGGATGTCTAGGGGGCTGCGCAGCGACTGGAAGAGGTCGATGTCGCGCCAGAACATCGAGGGCGCATCGGGGCTCTGGAGCTTGACGGCGACCAGGTGTCCGCCCTCTCGAAGCCGCGCGATGTGGCACTGGCCGATGGAGGCGACGGGGACGGGGGAGGACGCGGAGAAGACAGACTCGAGGGGACGGCCA
Organism: Myxococcus stipitatus; assembly: GCF_037414475.1. The sequence goes on from NZ_CP147913.1 coordinate 7,911,954, forward strand.
ATGGTCTCCTCGAGGTAGCGCCTGGCGACGCCGGGGGGGAAGGCGGTGACGCGGTCGTGGAGGTTCGAGAGCGCGAGGCAGAACACGGTGGGGAACAGGTCTTTGTGCAGCGCGAGCAACTGGCCGAGCTTGATGAAGACGCCGCCGAGCTCATCCAGGGGGTTGCGGACGATGGCGCCGCGTTCGGCGGGGGAGGTGAGGACGGGGTTGGAGAGCTTGCCCCACATGGACATGGGGGGTTTGAGGACCACGCGGCGGCGCTCCGGGTCGATGGTCAGCTCGGAGATTTCGACCGCATGGGGCGGCCGCTCCCGGAGGGGCGTGGGGACGAGGTCCGGGTCGAGGCGCTTGAACCGTGACGCGCGCATCGGGTCATCGTACCGAAGGCCGCCGAGGGCTCCCTGCGGGTGGACAGGCCTTGCGGGTGTGGACGTTCAAAAGTCCACGGCGACGTGGGGGACGGGTGTTCTGGGGGGAGTGAGGCCTGGGATGCGCTCAAAGTCTCGACAGGGTCCAAGGGCCCTGGGAGCATGGGCCGTTACCCTCAAACCGGAGGTTCAATCGTGGCCGTTGGCTCCCTCGCATCCAAGCTCGTCAAGCTTCAGGACAACATCGCGGAGTGTGTTGCTCGGCGTAAGACCTGGGCAGAGAAGTTCCCGGAGTTCGAGCGGCACGTGAAGTCGGTCGTCGACGGCATCAACTCCGAGGCGGGCCTGGGAGAGATGCTCACCGTCCACACGTTCCAGACCGACTGGGGGAACATGCCCCTGCTCATCGTCAGGTTCGCGGAGGCGCCGACGGGGCTCACGCGCACCGGGTCCGATGATTCGGACAAGCTCACCGCGCGGGGCGCCGCCCTCTCGTTCATCCCCGACGTCACGGGGCGCGTGGTGAGCTTCGTTTCGAGCTTCTCGCTCAGGGACAAGATGAACCCCACCCTCAAGCGGGAGGAGTTTGATGGCAGGTCCGTCCGCAGCTACGTCCCGGATGCCCTCATGACCACGGTCGCGATCCAGGATGAGCTGAATGCGTTCTTCGACGAGGTGCTGCCCACCCACTGGTCGAACGCGATGCAGCTTCCTCGCTGATCGTTGTCACTGACCCTCGTGGACTTCCGCGCCGGGGGGCTGGCTTCGCTGTCTGACCAGCCGCCCTGGCGCGCTGTTTGTTCCGTGTGGCCGGGGGCGCCGCGTTTCCAGGCTCCAGGGGGCGACACCTTGGAGCGCCGGCGGGACGTCGGTGGCCTTCCGGTGAACTCGCTCGGAGGTGGGAGCTAGGGGGCGACGGGCCGGGCCGGGTTGCACTCGTACATGTACTGGATCTCCTCGAAGTCCGTCCGTATGCCCTCGCGAGTCGGCGTGCGGTCACAGAAACACCGCTCCGAGCCCACCGGCGTGGTGTAGGTGCCATCGCTGTAATAGACGATGAAGTGGTCGGTGATGCAGCGAAGCAGCGCGTCTTCGCGTGAGGCCAGCTCGGACGGTGCCTCGGTTCCACCACAACCCAGCTGTGCCGCGATGACAGCAAATCCCAGAATCAATCGGAGACGCATGGTTCCTCCAGGAACGGGTCCTTGATGCGAGGACTGCCAGGGGATGATGTCACAGGAGAAGATGTCTGGCTCTACAGCCCGCGAGGGTTTGTAGCGCTTCTGCGTGCGGACGGGTGAAGGTATGCCCCCGCCTGGGCGTGTCGTGGGTATTCCGCGTCGGTCTCGTCGAAGGCCTTGAGCTTCGTTCTCCCGAAGTGGGCTTTCCAGGCGTCAATCACCCCGACGCCAGGCGCCTTGACGGCGACGGGCATGACGCGAAGCTTCATCTTCTTGGCGAGCTCGCACCACAGGGCGTCCTGGAAGGGGATGGCGCCATCCTCCGAAACCCAGACGTCGGCGAGCACGGGGGCCTCGTCGCCCTTGCGCATGACGAGCAGGAAGGAGTGGTTGTAGGCGGTATGCTGGGTATAGCAGAACAGGGTGTTGCTGAACGTCTGCATGGCGTAGTTCAGCGCATAGGAGGCGAGGTCGTCGCAGTTGCCCGCGTTGAACTTGTCGACGAGGGTGGCCATCAGCCCGCAGTCGATCCACCACTGCTCCTCATCGTCGAACTCGGGAGCGGACGCCTGGAGTTGGGTCTCGTAGATGTCGAGGTTCTTGGCGAGAGTATGGTAGTGATTGGGTGGCTTTGTCTTGTCCCAGCGCGCCGTGTTGTTGGTCGCGGGGAGGACCACGGTGCCGACGATATTGGCAGCGATCTGCTGGCTGGTCAGTCCATCGAACGGCGCGGGGAGTGTCTTGGCGAACTGCTGGAGCGCCTTGACGAGGTCCGCGTACGTCTTGGGTTCGAAGATTGGGAAGTAGTCGGGCATTCCAGATAGAGGAGAACAACGCGGAAACGGAGAGTCAACCTGAGTGCAGGCCGAGTCATTCCTGCCCCGACTTGCGCGCGGTTGAAGGGGGCAGGCATTCGGGCAGACGTGCGTTCCGGGGGGGATGGTACCGGGGGCCTCAATGAGTGGAGGCGCCCGCCGCGGTCAATGCGCTTGGGCTGGGGCTTCGTGTAGGATAGAACAGATAGGGGTCGTAACAGGAAGCGGAGGACCCGCAAGGTCCGGAACTTACTGGGCACGAGTGGCGGAACAGGCAGACGCAGCGGACTTAAAACCTGCACGCTCTCAGAGGGGAAACGCCAAAAAAGAAGGTCGCTTTCCTACTCCCTTCCTACCGCTGGCAGAAGCCACTAGGATCCGAGCATGGCCAAGGGAAGACCATGGGACGGGGGGTACATTCGTGCCGACAGCAAGGGGCGCGAGACCTATTACATCTACCGGAAGATCAACGGCAGGCTGTTTGAGGTGAGTACTCGCTGCCACACGAGCCGGGCCGCGCACGAGCAGCTCAAGCGCTTTGAAGCAGACCCCGCAAACTACAAACCAGTGCAGGACGCCCCGAACATAGATACCGGGCTCTCCCTCACTGTAAAGCTGGTGGAAGAGTTTCTTCGCTGGTCAACGGACGAGAAGAAGAACTCGGTGAAGTGGGTCAAGGACCAACAGCGCTCGCTGGCGTGGTGGTCTGATCATCTTGGGTCAGTGGACCTTCGGAAGCTGAAGACCTCCCGACTGGTTGAGGCGCTTGATTCCGCTAAGGCTGGGAGGAAGCAGCACATCGCCACGCTGAAGGCGTTCTGTGGTTGGTTGATTAAGGTTCGCCACCTGATGGAGAAGCGCGAGGATCCGAGTTCTGGTCTCTCTGTGCCGCAGGCTCGTCCGGAGCAATGGACGACGGTGAAGGCAGTATCTCTCGAACAGCTTCACGCGGTACGTGGGCACCTTGCTGGGACATCACGTGATGCGCTCGACGTGCTCGCGGGTACCGGGTGGCACTTCAACGAGCTTTCTAGGTTCGTTGCTGGCGGCTCCGTCGAGGTACATCCGATGAACGGTGGACGCGTGCTCGCTTGTCCTCAAACCAAGGCGGGTGAGCCACTGCGCACGGAGGTGAGTGCCGTTGTCGCAGAATCGGCTGCCCGGTTGCGAGCGGTCGGCACCGTCGACTATTGGGCGCTCCATCGGGAGCTAGGGCGCGCCAGTCAAGCGGCTGGGCTGAAAGAGCACCTTAGACCCGGTCACATGAGGCACTCGGTTGCAACGTGGGCGATAAACGCTGGTGCGCATCCTGCCGCAGTGGCTGCCTTCCTAAACCACAAGAGTGAGCGGACCACGAAGCGGTTCTACGCCACTCATGCTGTTCCGGCGAAGGTTCCGACTTTGTTCTAAGAGACCCTAACAAAACCAGTGGGAGAGTTCGGCAGCCCCGATGGGCACAGCCACCGGCAAGATGGCTTTGTTAGAACCTCTAAACGCTCACCGCCAGCCAAGGCACCGCGTAAGCGTCGCCATACAACGAACCATGCCAGGGGCAACCGTTGCGGATGAACCTATTCGACACCGTACGTGAGGTCCTCGACAGGCGCGCGCCGGAAGTCGCCAGGAGCCGAGGTCTCAGTCTTGAGGAACTCTACCGGCAGATGGGGAACAGCATCGACGTGATGCTGGCCGAGTGGCAGCGGGAAGGAGCGCCGTCGATTCCGTATCACGACCCGGTGTTCCAACTCGCCTATGTCTATTCACACGTCGCAATGAACGCGCACCTGCTTGACGAGGCGCTCCGGTGCGAGTTCCCCATCAAAGGCCGACCGGTGTCGGTCGGCAGCGCACTTCTCAATCTGCTCAAAAAGACCGACCGGCTGCGGATCTGCACCTTCGGCAGCGGACCGGGCACGGAGCTGCTTGGGCTCAGCCGCTTCCTCGGCTCAAAGTGGTTACCGCACATCCCGGTGGAACTCGACGTGCTCCACATGGACCGGGTGGACCAGTGGGCACCCTCCAGCAAAGCCCTGCAGGACTCGATTGAGTCGCAGTTCGGTCGAAAGAGGAAGCTGGCGTTCAGCACGAGTTTCCTCCCGTGGAACGCGTCGAAGCCGGACGTCGCTTCGCAGACCCGGGCGCTCGAAGAGCGACATCTCTTTCTATTCAGCTACGTCGTTTCCGAATTGCTCGACCAAGCCGAACTGGACGCCGTTTCCGGGCTCCTGTCACAGATGGTCAGAGCGTCCCCGCACGCAGTGTTTCTGATCATTGATCGCTTTGGCGATGATCGAACGCAGGCCAACATCTCCTCTCTCGTCGCGGGGGCGGGGCTGCAGCCCCTCGCAGAAGACACGTTGCCGAACTACGTCGGCTTCGACGAGCACGCCAAAACGTCCCTGCGCCAGTACGTCAATGTGATCGGGCGAATGCCGCGCGGGAGCCGGTTCGGTGGCAAGAAGGAGGCGCAATTCGTGATCGCTCAACGTCCCTAAGAGGGTGTTGAGCAGAAGCGAGCAAGCGGACTGTTTCCAGCGGTCTGCCCCGGCATTCTGTGCTTGGTCGTCGGCTGGGCGGACACTACACGTCGGGGTCGGTCGCCTTGGCTCAACACCCTCTAAGAGGTTCTAACAAAGCCACCTTGCCGGTGGCTGTGCCTATCGGGGCTGCCGAACTCTCCCACTGGTTTTGTTAGGGTCTCTAAGTCGCCATAGCCCCGAGACGCGAGGTGTTATGTCGACCCGCATCCATGCCAGAGACGTTCCTCAGTCCAATGATGGATTGGTCTGTCGCGACGGATTGCCATTTACGGGTATTGCATACGCTGAATACCCTGATGGGACACTGCGAAGCGAGACGTCGTATCAGGAGGGGTTGCGCTGGGGGCTTTGTCGGGAATGGAGCAAGAGAGGAGCGTTGATGGACGAGGCCGAGTTCTACAAGGACGTTGTCCACGGGATCGCACGCGAGTGGACTTCCAGCGGCGTACTTGTCTCGGAGTTCGTCTGCGAGTTCGGCATCACGATGAGCGAACGGCGGTGGGATGATGACGGGACTCTCACTGACGAGTTTCATCTCAAGGAGTCGGACTCGAACTTCGCTCTGCTTCAGTCCTTCAGGAAAGCATATGGCCCCACGCCAAAGTGACAATGCGGACCCGATCCCGGGCTGGGTTCGCGATCTTAGTCGAGTCTGATTGCTCGGATTGCAGCGCCAACGTTTGTTGGTTGCGGGCGTCGAGATGAGCGGGACCGAGGGGTGTTGTTGGGAGAGGGCATAGGTTCAGTGCCCTCCCTCGCCAATCTCTCGATCTCTTCTCGCGGAAGCTTCATGCGACCAAGTATCAGAACAGGGCGGAGGAATCCCGCGTTGATCAGTTCGTCGAGTGTCCGGCCTCGACTGACCCCCAGCATCTTTGCTGCCTGTCGCTTCGAGAGAAGAAGCGGGGTCATCTGGGGAAGACCTTCCGGGGCGAGAGGCGCCCGAGGGCGTGAAGCCCGATGCCGATAGCGTCCCAGACGTTGTGATGGAGAGAGGCGGCGCCTAGCAGCTCGACGCGCAAGTGCTCGACAGGTGAGAGGCGTTGCTTAATGCGCTCGATGAATGCGCCCGCGTCCAGTGTGCCTTTCCAGTCACGAGGGTAGACAGACCGCCGCGTCGCGACGTTCGGCAGGTAGCCACCGAGCATGCCCACGACGCCCGAGAGCTGGATGAGGTCGTTCTGGTCGCCCTTCTGGCATGCGGCGGCGTAGACGCGTGGCAGCTCGATGATGAGCTGGTGGGGCTCATCGCCCAGGCGGGGACGGAGCCACTCGTGGACTGCCAGGGCCATGGATGCCCACGAGGCCAGGGACAGCTCCCCGCCCGAAGGATTGGGGTTCTTCGGCAATCCGGCGGACAGGAGCGTTGCGCTTCCGCTACCTGGCATGTCAAACAAGGCGACACCGCAATGCCGAAGGCCGGGGTCTATGGAGACGAGCTTCGCGGCGCGTTGCTCGGAGGGCGATTTAGGAAGGAGGCAGGTGCTCACACCTTTCCTGATGGGGACACTTTCCGAGACTGGTCACGCTGCCTTCGCCTCGGGCTCCCAGACCACCAGCCGTCCACTGGAGTCGCGCACCGTGGCCATGTCCTTCGAGAGCATGCGCGCGAGGGCGGGCTCGGCCTCGATGGCGCCCGCCAGGTCCGGCGTCACTTCGCGCATGGCTTGCCGCATGATTTCGGCCATGCGCTCGGCGGCATCGTGAAGCCGGTTGGGGCAGTCCGCGCGCAGCTCCGCCACCAGCTCGTCATGCACCATGAGGACAAGACGCGAGCCCCAGAGTGGTGAGCGGCGGTCCGCGTACATCTCCCGCGACACTCGCCACGTGGCCAGCTTCGCGCCCACGGCACCGAGGCCCTGGAAAGGGGTGTTGAGCCACTGGGTATAGCTGCAACCGCCTCGGAGGATATTGGCGCCCGGAATCGTGACGTCCACGAGCTGGCCGTTGCGCGTGAGGGCACTGGCCTTGCCGAAGAGGACGCGCTGCTCGGGCCACGCATCCAGCCACCTGTTGCCGTAGTGGCGCGACACCTCGACGCACGCGGAGCAGACCATCTTCACCTTGCCCTGGACGCGCACGGGAACGCGCTCCACTCCGCACGTCTCCGCAATCTTGGCCAACAGGCAGAACCGGACGCCGTCCTTGGCGCGGGCGTGGTACGCCATGCCGCCAGCGCCCAGGCCCCCGCCCTTGCCGAAGTTGAAGATTTTGGCGAGCGAGCGAAAGGCCGTGGCCGTGGGCTCCTTGGCCTTCACGCGGGGCAAGAGGGCGTCGTAGTCCTCCCCCAAGAATGTGGCCGCGGCCGAGGTGTGGACATCCTCCTTGGCGAGTAGAGCATCACCCATCCGCGAGAAGCCCACGTCCCAGATGGCACGCTGGGCCATGGTGCGCAGCTCCAGGCCGCCGTAGTCCACGGAGCAGAACACGTAGCCAGGGCGAGCCTCGTGGCACTCGCGCACGCCCCCCCGCTGCGGGAGCTGCTGGTAGTCACTCGAAACGCGAGTCGTGCTGACCAACACGTTGAAGCGTGGGTTGAGCGGGGCGGCTGTGCCTGCCTCCAGCTTGTCCATGTACGTGGAGCGGTACTTGTCCACCTTGCCGGACTTGCCCAGCTCCTCAAGCAGCGCATCGCCCGAATCCAAGAGGGTGTCCCTGTCGGTGGCCACCTGCCCCTGGGGGAATCGAGGAGAGGGAGGAGTGACGGGCGGCGCGCCGTTGTAGGCGGCGGTGACGAGTTGGGCGAGGCGCTTGGCGTCCTTCGAGCCGCTGGCCCGGAAGATACCAGCGGCCCGGAAGCGGGCGCGGTTGGCTTGCCACTCCGTCTCGACACGGTTGCGCAGCTCCTCGACGCGCCCGACATGCGTGCGCAGGCCCCACACGGAGGCGAAGTGGAGTGCGAGTGCGGCGCGGACCTGGTCCTCTTCGGCGTGGAGGTTGCCGCCATTGGCGACGCTAGACGCGGCTCGTGCTTGGGACAGGTGGACGTCCAGCGTGTAGCGCGCATCGCGAAGCGGGTACTTCACGGCCCCTTCTGGCCATCGCTCCAGCGGCACTCCATCCAGCTCGCCGTAGCGAAGTCGCCACGCGTCGGGGGCGTGCTTGTCGGCGGAGATGTCGAGGCCAAGGTGGCGCTTCACCAGGAGGGCCAGCGGGTAGCGGGCGCCCTCATCGTCCCCCAGTGGCCTGCCCGTTGCTGGGTCCACCCCGTGGAGTCCCAGGGCGATGTCCATGAGGGCTTCGCGGATGGCCACGTCATGGAATCGCCCTGCCTCGGCGGCGGCAAACACGTCGTCCACCAGTCGCGGGTCATCCGCGCACATGACGCCCAGGTCGTAGGCGAGATTGGCTCCTGTCACGTGGACATCCGGAGAGCGGAGGGCCTCACGGAACCACGTGCGCGCCTGGCCAGCGGAGAGAAGCCGCTCACTGCCGGGCGATTCCTGGGCGATGGACGCGCAGACGAGCGGCGGCGCAAGCAGTCCAGGCTGAATCGGATAGGTCTCGGTGTCGAAGCTGAAGAGGACGGGCACAACACCGAAAGGCCCGTGGCGTGGGCCAGCCGTGGCGCCCTGGAGAGGACGCCAAGAGGTTGAGTGGTGCGGTGGTGCAGGCGTCAGGCCAGGGCGTCGGCGAGCGGCGGGAGCTTCGCGGTGGCGCGCTTGGCCTCGATGGTGGCCAGCTCCGAGTCCGTGGGGCTCACGTTGCTCCAGCGGTAGCCCTCGATGACCTTGCCAGGGCGGCCATCCTTCTCGGGGAGCGTCTTGGGGAAGACCTCGCAGTCCACGAGGAGGAAGGCGCCAGCCTGCTTCGCCTCGGTGAACTTGGCGATGAAGTCGGGCGTGACCTCATTCTCCTCGGCACCAGCCAGGGCCATGAGGAACGCCTTGAAGCGCCCGCCACCGTTCTTCTTCGTGTCGGAGAGGTTCTCCACGTAGCTGGTGATGAGGCTGGGCCGCGTGGGCTCGGTGTTGGTCTGGGTCCTCTCCGACGTCACCACCTTTACTTCTGCGATGGCGGACAGGCCCTTGAAGCCGTCCTTGGTGCGGATGGACTGCACCTCCAGGCGGTAGCGTCCGGACTTGAGGTACTGCGCGCCAACGGCGGCTTGGGCGGTGGCGATTCGTGCATATGCGGCGTTGCTCATGTCCCGTGTTCCCATTCGAGTGGCGGGACGTCGAGAGGACGTCCTCACCTTCCCTAATGGGGACGCTTTCTGGGAGTGGCGCACTGGCGGGTGGAGGCTCTAGGCAGGCAATCGAGACCGCAGTTCCCCAAGTGGAACTTTGGAGTACCGGGTGTGCTGACTTGAAACGGCACGGGGATGACGCCAAAATCGCACTATGAGTGATTATTTGATCCGTCTTATCGAGCGTCAATTTCAGTTTGTCCTGGACGGGAGCGAAGAGGTGCTGCTGGGCCGGATGCGGCACTGTCTGAATGCATTGGAGAGGGAGCCTCTTGTTGCACCCCATCTAATTGAGATTCAGCACGATCTTGTTCAGGTATTCGAGCGATTCAGCAGCATGTCCACCGAACTGATTCAGCAGATGGTTGGATTGCGCAAGAGATTGGGCCAAGTTTCTCCGGGCCTTGAGTCACTCTTTGGGAAGAGACCTACTGGCTTCGATGAGTCGAATCCAGCGTGGTCGCACTCGCTAGAGTGTTTTGATGCCATGGTGGAAGGGGAAGACATTTCGATACTGGGAATGGCCAAACACCGTGACGATAGTTTGGCAAGGCGCTTGCTTACGCTTCTTCGTGTAAATCTGACAAGAGCCAAAGAGATGCAGGATGCCTCGCTGGAGGCGTTGTTGAAGCTGGAGGGCGATTGGCGGAATTTGCAGGAACCATATGAATACGCATGGCGGCTGCATGTTGATGAAATAAGTGCTCATCCTGGGTACGCGTTGGTTGTTCTTAAAGAATTTCTGGTCTTGGTGAACCCTCTTCCGCGCATAGGTGATGCTGTCAGGGCATGGCGCGAAGAGGTGGGTGAGATAAGAAAAGGTCGACCTGCTCAGGTGTTCTCCGAGCTGAGGGGGATTCTCTATGATGGAAAGCAGGGGACTGGAGTCGGACTTGACCTCAAACGCCAGATCGAGCCGCATATCTGTACCCTTCGGGAGGGATTGGTCTTTCGGGTAGGTACAAGGTTGTCTCTGGCGTCGTTGTTTAATCGGTTTCAGAGTCGATGTGAGCAGCATGATGCCCCTCGGCTGCGCGCGCTCGTTGATGAGGTCAGGAGGCGAAAGGGTAAGCCCGAGGATGTATTGCGGGATCAGTTGGCGCTTTGGTTGTTTGATCAGGGACTGAATCCGGTGACGGAGCCCCGCATTGGGAATCTCCGACCAGACTTACTGGACCCTGGCGCCCTGTATATTGAGGCAAAGCAGTATGATCGTTCTCCTCGTGTAAAAATTATTCGTGGCATGTATCAAATGTATGATACGTTTCGTCGCCTTCGCGGTGCGCACCCTGAGGTCAATGAGGGTTTTTTCGTGGTGTTCCGCCGTGCTGGCCCGCATGTCACTGCGCCTCCCTCGGTTAGTTCATCGGAGGGATGGATAATTCATATCAAGTTTGTTGATCTAGCCGATGGTGGGATCGGGAGCAGGCAGAAGCAGCGACCCGTCGACATTTCGATGGAAGAAATATCTCCGGAGCGAGGCCTCTGATTGACTGATGGCGGAGCATTGTGTTGCCGGTTGGTTTGAAATTTGGAGGAGGAACTTTTGTGGTTGGCCTTCCGTCTGCTGAATGAACCTCGCTCGCTCGCGAGCTGTGGCGAACGCTGACACGTTGTCTTGCGTATGGAGGCACACGTCCACCTCGACGCATGGCGCCTGCTGGCCTGGCCGGTGCGTGCGAGGAGCTGCTCCCAGACGGCGCCGTCCGAGGGAGGCGTCACCACGAGGTTTCGAGAGAACTGCTGGAGGTTCTTCCCCGTGGCGTGTGCCTTGATGCTCGCCACTACGGAACTCGCTCCCGTCTCCTGAAGGACAAGAGACGGGCGGCCGTTGTCTTTGGTTTCCCGGCAGTGTCAGCTGCCTCTAGACATAGAAGTCCAGAATATACTCATCTGAGATGTCTGAAGGTTTGGCGGTGTAGTAAATTGGTGCGTCTGCTTTGACCTCATTCAGGCGTCGCAACACCAATTGTCTTTGCGATTCTTCTGCGCTCTGGAGACCATAGAAGACAAACTCCCAAGCCTCCGAGACCGACTTGGACAGCATTCCCTGCCGAAACAGCACATTGACGGTGGCCGCCGGAAGAAACTTGGGGGGGATGAGTCCCTTGGTTCCAAAGCGAATGTGTGGCTTTGGGGGCACCTCTTCCACAAAAATCAGCGCCATTGTTGCCTCCTTTGTGAAGATGGATTTGCGATAGAAATACTATCACGGGAGTTCGTGGCCGCAAGTCAGGCGCGAACTGTTGAGGATAGGACTTTCTGGGGTTGTCCGTCCGTCTGCTGGATGAACGTCGCACGTTCGCGAGCAGTCGCGAACGCGGCGGAGTAGTCCTGAGTATGTAGGCACACGTCCACCTCGACGCATGGCGCCTGCTGGCCGGGCCGATGCGTGCGCGCGAGGAGCTGCTCCCAGGTGGCTCCGTCCGAGGGCGGCGTCACCACGAGGTTTCGAGAGAACTGCTGGAGGTTCTTCCCCGTGGCGTGTGCCTTGATGCTCGCCACAATGGAGCGCCTCCCTGTCTCCCGGAGGATGTCCTCGGACGCGGCCTTGCCCCCGCCATAGAACGGCACGCCTGCTTCCTTGGCGATGCGCTCCCCCAACTCCGGGTACTCGACCCAGACGATTCCCACTCGCGAGCGCGCCCACTCCGCCGCGTCCTTCACCAGAAAGTCCGACACCCAAACGGCCTGGGGCTCGGGCTGGACAGCGGCATGAATCTCCGTCCACTCCGGCCATGTCGCCGCGTGCCAGACGGGTTTGTCCCCTTCGTAGGGCGGCGACATGTGAGCGCGGATGGCCGCCTTGGTGAGAAGCCCCGGTGAGTCCAGGTGCTCGCGGCGCTTGCCCTTGAGTTCTTCCCAGACCTCTTTGTTCCACGCCTTGCGACGCGCGAACCACTGCTCAATCAGCTCGTGCGGCTCGCCCCTGGGGTAGCGCCAGCGGTGGTAGAAGCCCGCCGAGAGCTGCCGCGCACACGCTATGGCTTGGAGCTGCTCTTGGAATTGCTCTCCGTCCGGACGCTCGCCCGCGTGCGCCAGCTCGATGAGCGCGAATAGCTGCGCGGGTACGGGGCCTACCTTCCGCTCCCGGATGATGAGTGGCTTGTCCAGGGCGCTCTCTTCCGTGGCCACCACGCCGGGCGTGGCGTTGCGGCGGCGCTGGAAGCCCTCGCGGACGTGCTCTCCTGGCTCGCACAGTCGCTCAAGGGCTCCGGGCGGGGCTACCACCTTGCCCGGGTCCAGGGCTGTCCCCCATTCCTCCACGACGTGGTGAGCGAGCGGCAAGGGAGAGCCCTCGCCCAGTGCCAGGCGCGACAGGTGCGCGTAGTCCTTGATGCTCTTGGACGCGAAGGTGCCAGACAGGGCCACCAGCCGAGTCCTCGGATGCTTCTCGAAGTAGCGGAGGAAGCGGCTCGTGCGGGACGTCCTCGGGTCCTTGAGGTTGTGTGCTTCGTTGAGGATGACCAGGTCCGGGCGAATGCGCTCCAGGAGGTCCGTGGCTTCCTGGCTGGAGAGCTTGTTGTAGGTGATGACGTGCAGGACGGGCAGGCCCACGCGGAACCACCGGCCACCCGCGAGGTTCGGCAACTTCCAGTGCGCGCCGTAGTAGCTCCACTCGGCCTCGAACTGGGGAAGGAGGCCAGCGGGGATGAAGAGGACGGCCACGCGACAGCCCGGCATCACCATGGGCATCAGGAAGGTTGTCAGCTCCTTCCCGTGGCCGGTGCCGATGGGGCCGAGGAGTCCACCGACGCGCGAGGCTTCGAGCAACGCGTGGGCCTGCACCCGCCGCAATCGCAGCGGGCACGGACGCGGCGGAGACATGCTCGCGCAGTTGCACTGAAGGGACGGCGACCGGAGCGCGGCCTCCAGCGCCTCGACATCCGCCGCCGTGTACGACGCGGCCAGGTCTCGCCGTGGCAAGGCGAGGATGCGGCCGAGGTCCGCCGAGTAGCCCACCGGAGAGCGCCCATAGACTTGAGCTGTCGCCACGGGCGGCGGGCTCGCAGGGGCAGGGGTGACGCCCAGACGTTCAAGCAGCCGCATCCCAGCCCCCGTCAGCGAGCACCGCGCACGAAGTCACCCGGGCCGCACAAGGGCTCCAGCGCCTCCACCGCGATTTGCAGAAGCTCCGAGTGGGCAAGACCGAGGGCGGCATACGCGCCCGGCGCGGGAGGCGCGCCGCGGATGGCCATGGCGAGCGCCCCCTTCCACTTTCCGAAACCCAGCGCGCTCTCCGCACCCGCAAAGCGCAGGTCCTCGACGCCACCGGCCTCGCTCACCTGGGATGCCACCTTGGACACGTACTCCGCGAGGGAGGCGGCGGGCATGTTGGGGACGCAGTCCACGAACAGGCGCAGGCGCTCGTCCTGGGGGCTTGTGGCCGCCGGGGGGCCGCTCGGGGACTCGCGGTGATCGCCGGGCGCGGCGGTGGCCTTCGGCTTGCGACCGCGACGCTTCGGCGCGGCATCCGTGGCGATGGTGGGCGACGCGGCAGGGGCATCGGGGGGGAGCACGGCGGCCACTTCGGCGCCAGGGCAGGACACATGCAGCACGTCCCCCGAGCGGAGCTTGCTCGTGTTCTCCGGCGTGAGCGTCGCGCCGCACCTGTCGCACGTCCCAAGGGACGCGGTGGGGGCGTTGGCAGGCGGAGGGGCGAGTGGGAGCTGCGCGGCGGCGTCGGGGGTCTGGGGCTTGAGGATGAGGCGATTCATCAGGGACACGGTGGGACCTCCTGAAAGGCACTTCGCTTTGAAAGGGCACCCACCGAACTTCTCGCAGGCACCGAAGTTGGGAGGTGCGTCCGCGCTGCGCGTGGCTCGGGCCACTTCGCGCATGCGGCGCACCATGGGGACGACCTTCTCTGTCCATTCGCGGGTGACGTGCTCGGTGCTCGTCCTGGCGAGGACGCTCTCTGCATGTCGCGCGCCGCGCGTCTGGAAATAGAGGTGCTCCAGCTCCAGCACGCGGACGCCTGGGAAGCGAGCATCGGAGAGCGCTGCCCACGTGCCGTAGCCCACCATCTGCAAACCGGACTCGGTGCTCGCGTCCACCAACTGCGCGGGCGTGGCTCCGTAGCGTGCCACGTTGGACGAGAACTTGTGGTCTGTGACGCGCAGCACTCCATCCGCGAGGCGGCGCGGGTTGATGAGGTCAATGTGTCCGACGAAAGGGATTCCGTCCGCGGACAGGGGCGAGGGCGTGCCGAAGGACTCTTCAACCAGAAGGTCCGCGCCTGGTGTCGGAAGCAGATGGCGCCCCGCTCGCGCGATGTCGCCCAGGACGTCTTCACCCGTGCGTAGGTAGTGTTCCAGTTGCGCGTGCCCTTCGACGCCCAAGGCTTGCGCCTTCGTCTCAGGCTCGGGCAGTCGCAACACCTTCGCGAAGTACCAGCGGCGCGGGCACAGGCTGAATTGCTTCAGTTGCGAGACGGAGAGGAAGTTGATGACGCCCCCGTCCACGGCGCGACGACGGGGGCTCTCTGGCTGCTGTGAAGATTGTGCGTCCACATCCTCTTCAATGGGGACAGTTTCCGCGAGTGGTACTTTTGCTACGCCTTGTTCATTTCCATACCCAATGCGTGAAGCGCAGCCACAAGCCCCTGTCGTTCAAGCGACCCGGAGATGAGAAGGCGGATGCGGCGTCCATCGGCGCCCTCGGGCGTCTCGACGATGGGCACATTCCCTCCCTCGAAGTGGAGCTCAATCAGCGTCGAGGTTCGGTCATCATCTTCTGGACCAAGCACTGCGCGCACCTTCACGTGTTCGGGCAGGTGGCTGGGGATATGGATGACGGTTGTGCGGTCGCGCTGCTTCATGGATTCACCACCTTGGGTGTTGAGACGAGATGAACGGCGGAGGACCGTGCAATAGAGGAGCCCGTCTGCTGGGGTGCGGTGCGGATGCTCTCCGGCGCGAGGTAGACCCAGGTCTGGACTCCGGCAATCCGCCGCTGGGCGCGTTGGAACCCGATGCGTCGCAGGGCCCGGCCCACGTCGATTCGGACTGCTCGCGGAATCTGACCGGGCGTTGTGAGAAGGAGTGCGTCCCGTGCAACCTGTTCCGTGGTTAGCTCCGTGCGCTTCTCCGGAGGCAGGGTCATAAGCCATTGCAGAATCGAGTCATCCGGCCCGCCGTTGGACTCGCTCCGTTCCTGGGCCTGTAGCTCCGCGCGCTCGGACTCCTCTTCGTCCAGCCACCATTTCTCGCCCGCGTTGAACCGCACCACGGCTTCGGCCCACAACTGGTCCCGAACCTCTCGCAAACCGTCGATGTTGATGCGCGTACACCGCACGGGCCACCAGCGGCGGTAGCCGCTCGGGTCGGCGCGCAGGTACTCGGCGGAATTCGTGGTGCCCACGAGGACGCAACGGCGCGGCGTCTTCACTGTGACGCGTCCATAGGGAGGGCGGTAGGTGTCCTCGCTGCGCGAGACGTAGGCTTTCAGCTCCTCGGCGTCGGAGCCTCGAAGCGTCGTCACCTCGGCCATCTCGATTTGCCAGTGGCGACTCGCGAGTGCGGCGCTGTCCTTGTCCCGGACGTTGATGGGGGCGTCGCAGAACCACTCCCCCGCGAGGACGCGGAAGGCCGAGGATTTCCGAAGTCCTTGGGGACCTTCGAGGATGAGCACCGTGTCCACCTTGCACCCGGGCCGGAGTGCGCGGGCTACGGCGCTGATGAGCCACTTGCCGCTGATGGTGCGCAGGTGCTCGGTGTCGCCCTGGGCCCCGAAGTAGTGCTCCAGCATGGTGTCCGCGCGAGGAACACCGTCCCAGACGAGCCCCTCCAGGTAATCGCGCAGCGGGTCATAGGTGTTCTTCATCGCGACCTGGCGCAGCACCTCGCGGACGTGCGCCGCGCGAGGGAACAGGCCCAGGCGCCCGTACTCACTTCGCTGGAACCAGAAGGCGATGTCCCCATCCATGCCCTCGACGGGAGTCCCCTCGGGCAGTGGACCTCCGGAATACTCCAAGTCCTTCGTGACGGCGTTGAAGCGGATGGTGCCGCGCCACTCCGGGGACCGCGTCAGCACGGTGTGAAGGTTCGCCTCGCAGTTCTTCAGGCGCGTGCCGGTGGGCGTTTCCGTCGTGATGAGTTCCTTTCGCCACGCGTCCGAGTCCTCCTCGCTCACGTCTTCTGCCGGAGCTGCCGCGGGCTTCTTCGTGCCGAGGGAAGACCACAGGGCTTCGTTGTCGGAGACGCTCTTCACGTTCTGCTTCTGGCGACGCTCCCGGTGGCGGCGCAGCTTGAGTGTGGCCTGTTCGCACAGGTGCTCGGTGCCCTCGTCCCAATCCGTCGCGGCGAAGCAGGCGCGGAACAGCTCGATGACGATTTCCTCCGGCGTCTCCAGCGGCAGGGCGAAGGCGGCGGACGACATGAGCTTGTTCAACGTGTTGTCCTGCATCCCCTGTTCGGCCAGCGGCTCACCGGCCAACGCGCGCCGAATTATTTCCGCGTGCTCGGGCTGGCGGACGCGGCGCAGCTTGGCGCGCAGCTCGAAGACGTCCGTGGGGCCATTGAGGTCCGCCGCTCCGGGGCGGGACGGGACAGGTCGAGGGGCTGGAGCTGCCGTCACCAGGAGGGCGTCCACGTCGAGGGGGCGGCCCTCGGTGGAATTGGCGATGAATTCATGCTCGCCCGAATTATTTGGCAGCAAATACATCCGCGAGAGATTTTTTGTATTCGGGTCCGCTGGCAGTGCGAGCAATTTTTCCGCCGCTTCCCGCACCTCTTTCCATTCATCGGGGAGGACGGGACGGCTCAAACGGACGACGACTCGCAGACTCGCATGGCCGGGCCGGTGTCCGTGCGTCGTGTGAAAAATGGCCGCGTACCCCTCCAGGCCAGAGGAGGCCGCTGCAATCTGCTCGCTGGACACCCCGTCCAAATCGAAGACGGCCACCGTCACGGCGCAGACGTTGTCGTCGTTCCTCTGAGGGCCCATGTCCACGGGCGCCCAGCACCGCTGCGCCTTCTTCGCCGGGCACTTGTGGCCGATGCACGGGGCGCAGGACGTCGTCACATGCGTGGTGAGCAGCTCAACCAGCTCATCCCAGGTGACGTCGTGGGGCTTGGCCACTTTGTCCCAGACGTTGTCAAAGAAGGCCACCCGCACTCGGCCATCCCCCGCCGCGGATGGCGTCTCACCGGCTGGAGTGCGAAGCGCGTAGACGCGAGGCGGAGCCCCTCGGCGGCCCGCGACACGCCGCACGTCAACGGACAGCTCCCCCGACTGGGCAAGCCACTCGACGACAGGCCGCGCCTGCTTCTCATCCGCTCCCAATGCAAAGGCGACTTCGCCAATCGTGAGGGCTTCGCTCGGACGTGAGGTGAAGAGGGTTCGTACCTGGGCAGCGAGGGGCGTTGCCGAGGGGGATGGAGGGCGCGAGGGCGAGAGAGAAGGGGCCACACCATGCCTTATGGGGACACGTTCTGCGGCTGGCTCACGCGGGGATTTTCCGAGCCATTTTTGAGGCCACGTTCCCCCTTGCTGCACCCGGCACCATGTCCCCGGGAGGGGGCGAGACTTTCCTCTTCTCGCTTAGCTCGTGTGTGCTCTTATTTTACCTCCTGCTACTTCATCTCTCTTTCTTGAATAGAGTCTTGAAGGAAGAGTGACATAGGGAGAGGGATTAATTCCTGCTGGCCGAGGAGGGGGCGCGGCCCACTTTTCGGCGCTGGGCGTGCGCCACTCGCGGAAAGTGTCCCCATCAGTAAGAGCATGGGCCTTGTGTGCTCCAGCTCGGTTGAGACTCCGTGTCGGCGGCAGGTGCCCCGTGTGTCGCCCGTGGCCTCTTCTCGGCCCCAGGGGCCGTGCCGCTCCTCCACGCGTCGGGGGAGGGCCACGCAAAAAAGTGATGTCCCCGATTTTGGGCCCGGAGCCTTTGTCCTCACCGGCATGGGTGAGACTTCTTGTCAGTTTCAGTTGCTACATCTCGTCACGCGAGACCGCCTCGAAGCCGAGGGCGAGATGCCGCGTATGCAGGCGCTCGCCTTGGTATCGCTCGCGGCGCGGCTCTCTGTTCTCTGCGTGAAATGGCAGACACTTTGCTTGGTGATGCTGTTGCCCTCCGGTTCGGTGTTTCGTGCGTGTTTCACGGTGAGTCAATGCAGAGGGGGAAGTGATGCAGTGCGGTTGTGAGCCGGTGGTGCAAGGCAGCGGAGTGTCTGGGCGTGGTGTCACCCGCGAGTCTCGGGAGTGGATTGACACGCTGGTCCTGGCGATTCGTGCATGCCGAATCGAGGGCGATGCCAAGTCCGAGCGCGAGCTGTCGGCCCAGTTGATGGACATGCTGATGCCCCAGTTGCGCAGGCTCGCGGGTGAGTTCGAGAAGTCGCGCGGTTCTCTGTCGCGAGAAGACCTCGTCCAAGTCGCGGCGATGGAGGCCATCAAGGCCGTTGAGACGTATCAGCGCGCGAAACGCGGGGAGCAGAGCTTCAGGATGTGGGTGAAGTGGCGGGCCCGGCGCGCCATCATGGACCAAATCAGGCATCACCGAGCGGACGTGTGTCTGCCGGACCGGGCCCAGCGTGGCAAGGGGAAGTGCCAGCGGTCCGTGGACCTCATCAGCCGCGATGAGCCCTCGCAGGCACTCGGCTGGTCCGCGACTCGGAAGCATGACGACGCTCGGGCGCAAGAGGCGGATGGGCTGGAGGCCCTCCTCATCGCGCATGAGCGATGCGTGCTGGTGCAACGCGCGCTGGCGGAGTTGGAGCCCCAGTTGGCGGAGCTGCTCTCGTGCCTGTACGGCATTGGCAGGCCGCAAGAAGGCACACGCGCTGTGGCCATCCGGTGGCGCATGCCGCGGCATCGCGTCGAGGAGCTGCTGGCACAGGCCCACGACGAGCTGCGGGAGCTGTTGCGCGCGAGGCTGGGCTGATGCCGGTGCTCGTCTCCAGACAGGGCGGGCCATGCGCGGCATGTGGCGCGCCCATCTTGGAGGGCGAGCGCATCGTCTACACACTGGAGACGGGAGCGCGTCACCTCGCGTGTGAGGACAAGTCACCGGAGCTGCGCCGCAACAGGTTCGCGGCCCGGTGCGCCCTCTGCGGCTTCCTGGTGCGTAAGGGGCGCGGGAGGCTGGACGTGACGGAAACGTGCGAGGGCGGGGCCTTCTCGCGCGTCTGGCGGGTGTCCTGCTCGGATGTCGCGGCCTGCAACGAGCGGCTCGACCGGGTGGCTCGGTGAGATCTTGTCCTACATCCCAAAACCTGTGGCTGGACTTAGCGAGCCCCCCGGGTCCGGATTTTGGGCGTGGGCCCAATTCCTGTCTTGCTCGGCGGCCCCCCACGTTCAAAAAACTTTGAGAAAAACCAGGGGCCCCCTCTCAGGTTTCCTTCATGCCGCCCACAGGATTCTGAAGGTGCGGCGGACCAGTCGCGGAACGCGTCCCCATTGAAGGGGATGTATGGCTCGTCCAACGAAGCTCACCCCTGAGCGTCAGTCCGAAATCTGCGCGCATCTGGAACGCGGCTTGTTCCGCCGTGCGGCGGCTGGTCTCACTGGCATTGAGGAGCACACTCTCTCCCAGTGGTATCACCGAGGCGCGGGAGAGGAGCGCGGCCTGTATCGCGACTTCTACCTGGCGGTGAACGCGGCCGAGGCGAAGTTCATGGCTGGGGCTACGGACATGCTCCAGTCCGCCGCTTCGCACAATCCCAAGCACGTCCAGTGGCTCCTCTCTCGTCGCTTCCCTGACCTCTACGGGAGAAGGGACAACGTCGAGGCCCAGGCCCCCGAGGACAAGGCCGCCGATGAGCAAGCCCTGCGCGAGCTGCTGATGGAGCGCCTTGGCCGCTTCCTGCCGGACGAGCCCGAGCCCGAGGCGAGCGCGGCCAGCACCATGAGCACGGAACAGGAGGACGGTCATGGCTCGTGACACGCGATGCTCGCGTTTCTCGGTGCTGGTGGACCAGCTCTCCCCGGATGAGTCCCCGGCCAGCTTCCTGGTGAAACAGGCTCGCACTCGCCAGGGACTCGCGCGTCTCTTCGGGCGGCTGACCCATCCCGAGGTGGAGACGCTCGTTCACGACCTGGACTTCTGGGCGCGTCGCGAACAGATGCCGCCAGCCTCGTTCGCCACGTGTTTCATCATGGCGGGCCGGGGTTTCGGCAAGACCTGGTCGGGCGCTCGGTGGGTGATTCAGAAGGCCCGCGAGGCGAAGACGATTGGCGCGCTCATCGGCCCCACTGCGGCGGACGTGCGAGACACCATGATTCGCGGCTCCAGCGGCATCCTTGCCCTGTCGCCCCCGTGGTTCATGCCGGTGTACGAGCCCAGCAAGCGGCGCGTCACGTGGCCCAACGGCGTCTACGCCATCTGCTACTCGGCGGATAAGCCGGACCGGTTGCGCGGGCCTAACTGCGGCTGGGCCTGGGGTGATGAGCCCGCGTCCTGGAAGCATGAAATGGCGGCGCTGGACCAGCTCCCGATGGTGCTGCGCATTGGCTCCGCTGCGAACCCGCCCCAGCTCCTCCTGACGGGGACACCTCGCCCGTTGCGGAAGCTGGAGGAGCTGCTCTTCTCCGACGCGGAAGCGAAGACCCTCCGGCCCGGGGTGGTGCTGCGCACGGGCTCGTCACTGGCCAACCGCGCCAACCTGGCGCCCAGTGCCGTGGCCACCATGCGCGCGCTGATGAACACGCGCTGGGGGCAACAGGAGGTGCTCGGCAAGCTGCTGATGGATGTGCCAGGCGCCATCTTTGGCTCGGCGCGGTGGGGGCGCGTGGATGCGGATGCCCATGAGTACGCGCGAGCGCTGGACCGGCGGATTGTGTCAGTGGACCCCGCGCCCACCAGTGAGACGGGCTCGGACGAGACGGGCATCGTCGTCCAGGGAGTGAGAAGCAGTCCGCTCCTTGGGACGGATGGCTCGCCGCTGAAACGTGTCTCGGTGCTCAAGGACGCGAGCCTCCGGGGCTCGCCACGCGAGTGGGCTGCCGCCGCAATCCGTGAGTACCTCGCCTTCGAGTGTGACGCCCTGGTGGCCGAGGTGAATTCGGGCGGGGAGATGGTGGAGACGACGATTCAGACGGTGGCCGCGGAGATGGGCGTCCACGTCAACGTGAAGCCGGTGCGTGCCCGCGAGGCCAAGAGCAAACGTGCCGAGCCAGTGAGCGCGTTGGCCGAGACGGGGCGCATCGAGTTTGTGGGCACCTTCCCCAAGCTCGAGCTCCAGCTCTCGAAGTTCAGCGGCGTGAACGGCCGCCGCGATGACCGCGTGGATGCCCTGCTGTGGGGCGTCCACGAGTTGGTGTTCGCGGATTCCTTCTTCTGTCTGTGAGGGTGGCGATGGGTTTCTGGGACCGGATGAAGGCAGCGGTGAGTCGCGAGCCTCGCAAGGGGACAGGGCTGGAGCTGGCGCGCTGGCAACAGGCGCCGCCGCGCCGGGGAACCGCGCAGCTCCTCGCCGCGTACCGCGAGATGCCGTGGTTGCGCGCTTGTGTTGATGTCGTGGCCGACTCGGTGGCGGGCGTTCAATGGCGCGTCTATCGCCGTGTGCAGAGGGATGGGCAGCCTGTGAAGGACTACGCGCTCCGAAGTGCGACGCGCGAGGTCCGTGCCGGGCGGTTGAAGGCGATGCTGGAGGCGGGCGAGGCGCAAGAGGTTCCGGACCATCCTGTCCTCAAGCTGCTCTCGGACCCGAACGACCATCTCACCGGGCGCAGTGTGACGAAGCTCGTTCAGGTGTCCCTGGACCTGGTGGGCGAGGCGTTCCTGGTGCTGGAGCGCGTGGGCGGCGTGCCGGTGGGTTTCTGGCCGGTGCCTCCGAGCACCGTCACGAGGTTGCCCGCGCTGGACGTGCCCCGAGAGCAGCGCACGTACACCGTGACGGTGGGTAAGTTGTCGCGAGACATCCCGGCCAGCGACGTGTTGCACCTGCGCAACCTGGACCCCGAGGACCCGCTGGGACGCGGCATCGGCCCCGCCTATGCGTTGGGGGATGAGCTGGACACGGACGAGTACGTGGCTCGGTTCCTCAAGACGTCCTTCTGGAACAACATGCTGCCGCCCGCCATCGCCTCAATTGAGGGCCTGTCCGATGCGAATAGCGCGGGCGCGCGTACCTTCAAGGAATCACTGGCCCGAGAGCACCAGGGGCCGGACAAGGCGGGGAAGCTCCTCATCACCAGCGGGAAGGTGACGTTTGCTCGCCTGGACACGAGCTTCAAGGACATGCAGTTGGTGGAGCTGCGCCGCTTCCTCATGGACTTCGTCCGCATGACGTTCAGGGTGCCCCCTGAAATCGTCGGAGACATCTCCAGCTCGAACAAGGCCACTGCCTTCGCGGCGAGGGAAAACCTTGCCGAGCAGGCGACCTTGCCGCGCATGGAGTTTCTCCGCACCGAGTACCAGATGCGGCTGATGACGCTGCTGGGCG
Organism: Myxococcus stipitatus; assembly: GCF_037414475.1. Next base: position 7,934,432 of record NZ_CP147913.1, read on the forward strand.
ATGAGGGGGCAATCCTCGATTACGACAGCCCCGTGCCCGCTGACCGTGAGCACCAGCTCCGCGTCATGGGGGCCATGCCGGAGGCATTTAGCTATGATGAGTGGCGAGAGTTGGCGGGTCTTCGTCCAGACCCGAACCGGCAGGGGTATCCGTTGCCTTTGCCGGGACAATCAGTGGGTGAACAATCGCCTACAGAGATAGGTGGCGATTCCGCTGAGTCGAGTTCATGGGGATAGGACAACATAGTCTATGTCCCATCCTTTGTTCTCTATGGCTTTCGGGAGAGTGCCCGTATCGCTTCGTCTGCAAGCACTGAGAGCGCACTTTGCCTTGGCACGATTCCTCCGGGCTCTGGCACCCTGTCGGGGTCGGTCGCCGCCCCCTCAAACATTTTCGAAACGGGGTCAAACTTGAGCGGGATCGGGGTCGAATTATGCCCCTCTCGGCGGAACGCCAGCGTTCCATTGGCTTCAATTGCAATGAAGGCTTGCTTGAGCGTGCTCAGTCGCAGGTAGATGGCATCGTCATCTGCCCTGCCAATCGGCAGTCCGTACTTGCCTGCAAGGACCAAGAACTGCTGCAGAAGTTCTCTTGCTGCTTCTTTTCGCGCGCTGGCATGATCGTAGCTTTGCCCGACATAGTCGGCCAAGAGTCGATGTGCGCCGAGGTCCCAGTACTTCTTGTCTGTAGTCATGTTGTCCGCCTTTCTGGTGTGGCCAATGGCCCAACCTAACCGTTCCTTTTTTGCGCGCAAGCGGACCGTCTTGGGTTCCAGGGGTGAAATCTTGTTGTCGTGCTGGAGTTGCTTGGCGAGCCTGCGATTCGCGGATGGTGTCCGCCTACGTGCTCCTTGATGAACCAGTCGCAGAAAGTGTCCCCATAAGAGAGAGGTGAATGCTTGCACCTCTTTCCAGGGCCCGCCTCTTCACCGTCCAGAAGGACGCTCCTGCCACCGTTGAGGGGGCGCCGAGGGGTTACACCTTCCGCGCCAATGACGGGGACTTCGACCGCTACAACGACAGGCTGAGCGTCCAGGGCTGGATGCTCGACGCGTTCAACGCCAACCCCGTCGTCCTATTCAACCACGATGACGGTTCCGGGGGCTTCTTCGGCACGGGACGCAAGGACGTCCTGCCCATCGGGAAGGGTCGCGCCTACGTCCAGGGAGATGCCCTCCTGGTGGACATCGAGTTCGACCAGGAAGACGACTTCGCGCGCAAGGTCGAGAGCAAGGTGGCGCGCGGCATCCTGAATGCCGTGTCGGTGCGTTACCTCATGCACCGCTACCACGAGAACGAGCGCGGCGGCTTCGATTGCGAGCAGCAAGAGCTACTCGAAATCTCCATTGTCACGATTCCAGGCAACCAGCGCGCGGTGAGGGTGAAGGAGCTGGCCGACGAGCGCGCCGCCTTCATCCAGGACGTGGCCAAGGCGGTGGTGGCCGCCCTCGACGTGCGCGAGCGCGGCAAGGCCGCTCCGCCCCCTGTCCCCGACGTCAACGCACTGGCCAGGCACACGGCCGAGTCCCTCTTGCAGCACCTCACCTTGGAGACGCACCGATGACCCCCGAGCAGATGCAGGAAGTGGCGAAGTCCCTGGGGCCCCTCGTGGCCGCGCAGCTCATGGAGCAGGCCAAGGGCCAGCGTGACGGGCTGGCGGGCCTGCTCGGTGCGAAGTCCAAGCCCGAGGACAGCCAGGTGCCCGGCATCCTCCAGAACATGAACCACTTCGGTGCGTACCTGAAGGCCGTGGTGAACGCGGGCCGCAACCCCACGCGCGAGGCGGTGCTGGAGCAGGCCAAGCGCTTCGGTGACACCGACGTCCAGAAGGCGGTGCAGGAGAGCGTCTTCAGCTCCGCGGGCGTGCTGGTGCCGGTGCAGGAGGCGGAGGAGATGATTGAGTTCCTCCGGCCTGACTCCGTTGTCCTGGCGCTGGGGGCACGCGCGGTGCCCTTCAAGGGGGAGCTGCACTACGGCAAGAAGACCGGGAGCACCACCTTCAAGTGGATTGGTGAGGGCGAGAAGGTGGAGAAGTCCCAGCCCTCCCACGGGAAGGTGGTCCTCAAGGCCCACAAGGCCATGATTCTCGCGGACATCTCGAACGACCTTCTGCGCAACCCGATGGTGGGAGACGCGGGGGTGGCCGAGGACGTCCGCGAAGCGGCGGCGGACGGCATGGACGATTCGGCCATCAACGGAGATGGCCAGGGCCCCAACCCCAAGGGCGTCCTCGCGCAGATGGACTCCTCGCACTCGAAGGCCCGGAGCGGGACGAGTGCGAAAGATTACATCGCGGACGTGGATGGAATGGTGGAGGACGTCCTCAAGGCGAACATCAAGCTGCGGCGCCCCGGCTTCCTGCTGCACCCGACCCGCGAAACGGAGCTGCTCGGTCTGCGGGATGGCGGCACCTGGATTTTCCGTGACGAGATGCTGACCAAGGGCACCCTACGCGGCTTCCCTTACAAGGCGTCCACGCGCATTGCTTCGAGCCGCATCCTCTTCGGGACGTGGGACCAACTGCTCTACGGCGTGGACACGGAGTTTGTGCTGTCCGAGCACGACACCCGGGCCGAGTACGACGAAACGACGCTCCGGGGCATCTGCCGCGGGGACTTCAAGCTGCGGCACGACAAGGCGTTTTCGGAGCGCAAGGGCTACTGAGACGGCAGCCTCACCAGGAGACACGACATGCATGCGAATACGCAGGACTTCCAAGTCTTCTACAAGGCCGTTGGGGTTGCTGGTGGCGGGCTCACGGCGGGCGGGGCGGGCGATGCCGTTGAGGTGACGAGCGGCGCGGTGGACCGCAACGGCTTCGACTCCGCGCAGCTCCTCTTCACGGGGGCCACCAACTGCGCGGCGGGCCAGACGCTCAAGGCGACCGTGAAGGTGGCCGAGTCCGAGGACGGAACGACGTTCGGCGCGGACGAGACGCTGGCGAATGCCGTGACGGTGGTCGCCGGTGGCGCCGCGCCTCAGAGCTTCTGCTTCCGGGTGGACCTGCGCGTCGCCAACCGCAAGCGCTTCCTACGTATGCGGCTGACTCCCGACTTGTCGGCGGCGAGCACGGACACCGCGCAATGGGGCGCGGCCCTGGTGCTGGGCGGTGCTGACGAGTTCCCCGTGCGGTGAACCATGGCCTCTCCTGCGGACCTGTGCCTTGCCTCGGTGGTGGCGGACGACTTGGGCATCCCCTTGTCGCCGCGCGTGGAGTCGCTCGTCACGGCGGCGAGCCGCGCCGTGGCGGGCTACTGCGGCCGAGCCTTCGAGTGGGGCTCGGGTCTCGTGGAGTACCCGGCGGGCTACGGGCGCCCGCTGCTGCTGTTGGAGCGCCCTCCCATCGTGTCCGTGTCGGGCGTCTGGGAGGGCGGCCACCTGGTTCCCCCGGAGGAGTACGAGATTGCCGGAGGGCTGGCCGCGTCGGGCATGTTGCGGCGGCGGCACGGCGTGTGGCGGGCGACGATGCGCGGGGGCGGCGGAGTGTCGGGGGCGCTTGGCGACTTCGAGGGGCGTGAGGATGGAATCCGTGTCGTCTATGCCGGGGGCTATGTCACGCCGGGACAACACGCGCTCGACGCTTCCCTGGCCGTGACGCTCCCCGAGGACGTGCAGGAGGCGGCCGTCCTCACGGCGGTTCAGCTCTACCGCTCGCGTGGAGTGGACGCGATGGTGGCCAGTGAGTCCATCGGGGATTGGAGCGTCAGCTACTTCGCGGCGAAGGCCGAGGGGAAGAGTCCCATCCCTGGAGCGGCGCAGGCTCTCCTCGCGCGCTATGTCCTCTATCGGGTGAGTTGATGGCTTCGCCTTCGGACAGGTTCCGTCAGCGCATCTTCTTCGCCCTGGTGCTGGGACGGGACGCGCACGGCAAGCCCTCGTTGGGGCCGGTGTCCTCGGCGCGGGCTCGTGTCCAGCCGAGCCGAAGACTCATCCGTGATGCGAGTGGCAACGAACATCTCGCCTCGCATGTCATCTACACGGAGGCGCTATTGGGGCTGCAACACCGTCTCTGGCTACCGGGCGAGGAGGTGGCCGACTTCAACCGGGCGCGGCGCCCCATCGGAGTGGACGAGCTGGTGGATGGAGAGGGAGTGGTGCGCTTTCGCAAGGTGTGGCTGTGACGCGAGACCTTGCCGGAGAGCTGGCGGCGGTGCTGGAGGCGTCGGGCCTTGGGCTGTCGCGTCCGCCTGCTCCTGGCGCCAATCTCTTCACGGCCCCAATGCCCGAGGTGGATGGCGGTGTGCCGGATAGGGCCGTTGCGTTGGTGGTGACGGGCGGTGCTGGGCCCTTGCCGTACCTGGGATTGGGACGGGCCGCGTACCTGTCGCCCGGGTGCCAAGCGCGTATCCGCTCGGCACGCGAGGACTTCCAGGGTGGGCAGGCTCTCGCGCTCGCCATCTTCTCGGTCCTCAACCAGACACCTGATTTGCGGGGCGTTGCCGTTCATGCAGAGGAGAGCGCCCCGGTGTATCTAGGGACAGACGGAGCGGACCGACACCGCTGGGTGTTGAACGTGGGCCTCGGCTACGCCCATGGGCATGCTTAATCAGTCATGCGGCGTAGGGTGAGGGGCTGGCTTTGCTGTCTGAGGGGAGCGTTGGACTAGTGGCAGGTGAGTTGTGGGGTGTCTTTGGGGGAGTTACTTCGGGATGATGGCTCCTTCGTTTCGAGAAGTGGGTCTTTGTCTGCTGTCTGCGCTGATTTGGTGATCGAGGACTCTGGATTGGCACAGCGAGGTTTGATGCCGAAATAGTCGAGCACTACGAAGAGTGTGGCAAGAGTGGCCAGCACAATGTTTACGCCTGTGAGCCAGCGGTTTTCGCGTCGAGTGCTTACTTGCGTGCGTGTCGCAATTTCGTCAGTTGCATGGCGCTCTTGTCGCTCAACGAAGTCGAGCATTGCTGCGGCTTGGGCCTGGATGGTTGGGCTAGGATCCCGTTGACGATACTTGTGGATTATTTTTCTTTCCTGGTCCAGGTCACCAAGCAGTTCGCGGAGTTCGTCTGTCGTTTTGCTCCCTAAGTTTGGGCGAAGGTCCGCACTGTCGTGCAGGTACTTTTGCCGGAGCGCTTGAATGGACTTGTCGAAATCGGCGTGGCTCATCGAATTCCGAGGATAGCCGACATTCCAGTGACGTGGATACTAGACCTGCGGGGGAGCGTGCCGTCCGTGCAGATTTTGCAGTCACGCAGGGAGGCTGAGGCTGAATGCCGATCCTAACCCTGAGCCACTCGCGGAAAGTGTCCCCATAAAGAAGTAGTGGGATGCCCGTTCGAGTCAAAGTGGATGTTGTGAAGCTGGCGCGTCTGCGCCGCACGCCCTCCGAGGTGCTGCGCGCGTTGGACGTGCCGTGCCGGGACATCGCTCGCCTCGCGCTCGACTACTCCCTGTTCCTGGTGCCGGTGGGCAAGGACGGGACTGACGGACACCTCCGCGATACGGCCTTCCTGGATGGCCCTCGCTACAACCTGGGGCCCCCTCTCTCCACCACCTGGACTGCGGGATACGCGCACCCGTCCGCCGGTCCCATTCATGAGGGCTGGCACTGGGGCGAGCAGATTTTCAATCCGCCTTCCCACTTCCTGCGCAAGTCCTTCCGGCGTGCCCGCGGGCGAGCGCGCCGCCGCGTTGCCGCCGTCCTCGAGGACTTTCTCGCCCGTCGTTTTCCCTCCCGCTGAAAGGAGACACATCCATGACCCAACCCCGAGAGGCATTCTTCGACAAGCTCTACATCCGCGCCACCAACACCGCGCCCACCGAGGTTGATGCCCTGGACGGTGTCACGGAGGCGCCCGTCAATCGCGCCAAGGACACCGTCGACGCCAACTACTTTGGAGGGGACGGGTACAAGCGCAGCAAGGGCACCCTCAAGTCCTTCACCATCCCCCTGTCGGGACACGTCTTCCAGGGGAGCGCGCCCCAGAAGGTTCTCCGCGACTCCTTCGAGTCCGATGCCACGGTGTTCTTCACCATCATCGAGGACGAGACGGCGCCCCAGGGCAGCCAGGGCTACCGCTACCCCGTGACGGTGACGTCCTACGAGGAGGGGCGCAGCTCCACGGACGTCGTCACCTTCTCCGCCACCCTCACCGGCCAGGGCGCACCCGTCGCGGTGTAGCGGGCCTTCGCTTCCACACTTTCGAGGAGACTCCCATGTCCGCACCTGTCATGCACCGCAAGCCCCTTGGCACCCGCCGAGCCCTCCACAAGCGCGTCACCCTGGATGGCGCCGAGTTCGACATCTGCCGCCCCACGCTGGGCGAGAAGATGGATGTGTTGTCCGCCTCTCGCGCCGCCGGGGAGATGGGCGACAACCGCCAGCCCGTGGATGAGGCCGCGGGGATGATGATGATTGCGCGCATCGCCGCGTGCTGCCTGTACTTCCCGGGCACCGCGACGCGCGTCTTCACCGAGGTGGACGTGCCAGCGGTGAAGAACGAGCCCTGGCTGGAGGAAGTCCAGGGCGAGCTGGCCTCGGCCTTCGCGGGCCCGACGCTGGAGACGGCGAAGGGAAACTCCGAGACCACCCCGAGCTGAAGGCCCTGCATGGGGTGGTGAAACTGACGGGCCAGTCTCCGGACTCAGTGCGCGGGTGGGCATGGGACGACGTCGTCCACCTGCTCGCACTTTGCGACATGGAGGCCGAGGAGCTGCGCGCGGGCCGTCCTCACGTGAGCGCGCGAGCGGGAGACCCCCAGGTGACGGTGTATCGGAAGCGTCCGAAGAGGTGAGGCATGTCTGGCGGCGGACTCAAAGTAGGTGACCTCTATGTGTCCGTGACTGCCTCCATTGGCGGGGCCATGGCCAACCTCGCCAAGCTGGTGGAAGGCGTGGAGAAGGCCGCCAAGGAAGTGAAGGAGAAGGCGGGGGACCTCGGGGAGATTGGCGCGGTGGTGGCGGCTGGGCTCGCGGGGGCCGTGGTCGCCGCGTCCCAGTCCAACAGCGCCATGGCCGAGGAGGTGGAGCGGATTACCTCGCTGCTCTACACGCTGGCCGCTGACATTGGCGACGCGCTGATGCCGGTGGTGAAGCGGGTGGCCGATGGGCTGGAGCGGATGGTGGCCAGCTTCCAGTCGCTCTCGCCCGAGGTGCAGGCCAATGCCATGGACCTGGCTGTCTGGGTAGGCGGCGCGGGCCTCGCCCTGATGGCCATGTCGAAGGTGGCCGGTGGCGTGGAAGCCGCGGCCGCTGGTTTCGGCTTGCTGCTGTCGGCCATCAACGCGATGAACAAGTCCGTGGCGCTCGCCTCGCTCGCGGGCACCATGGACAAGGTGACGCAGGCCATGGGCGGCCTAGTGGCCAGCGCGCCCAACGTGAAAGGCAGCCTCGCGCGCCTGGCACTGTCCTTCGGGACGTTGCTGGTGCCGCTCGCTGCCGTGGCCGCCGCCATGACGGGCGTGGTGCTGCTGGCAGGTGCTGTCTACGCGGCCTGGCAGGATTCGAGCACGGGCCTCGCGGACTTCTTCCGGGACCTCGGGGAGAAGCTGGGGCGGCTGGCCTCGCGCATTGCGGACGCCTTCGCCCGTGCCTTCTTCGCTCTCGGGGAGTTCCTCCAGCGCGCCGCCGCCTTCATGCTGGAGCGCGTAGCGGCCCTGGTGCGCGGTGTCTCGCGCCTCTTGGAGCCGGTGGCCAGGGCGGCGGGACTGCATGAGCTGGCGGACGCCTTCGCGTCGGTGTCCACCCTCACGGGCAAGCAGCTCCTCGACACGTTGGGTCAGGGCATCCAGGTGCTTTGGACGGGTGCGAAGGACGTGGCGGGCGTGGTGGGCTCGGCGGTGGCCGATGCCGGGAGGACGCTGGCCGAGGGCACGGTCTTTGGATTGAGCTCCAGCGCGGATGGGGCCAAGCGCCTGGGCGCGGACCTTGCCCAAGCGCTCAACCTGGACCGCGTCACCGAGTCCATGGAGGCCCTCGTGGAGCGGCTCACCGGCCTCTTCTCGGGTTCAGGCAAGGCGCGCATCCGCGAGCCCACGGACAAGGCGGCCTTGGCCGATGCCGCACGCGAGGAGGCCGCGCGAGAGCGGGAGCTGGCGAATCTCCAGCGCCAGGCCGCCGAGGAGTCGCACCGCGAATTCGTCGCCAGCGTCCGCGCGGACGAGGCCGCGGGGGCCGCCTCCTTCGCGTTGATGCGACGTGAAGCCGAGGCCCTGGCCGATGCCGCCAAGGACGCGATGCGGAAGGCCAGCGAGGCCATGCAGGCCGCCCGAGACGCCCTCGTGAATCGCTTCCTGGGCGGGCTGGGGCAGTTGGCGGACCTCATCAACGCGGGGCTCCAGGGCTTCCAGGCGGGAGGAGCCTACGGGGCGATTGCCGCCGTGGCGGCGGAGCTGCTCATGCAGTCCAAGGGCTTCAAGGATGTCATCGAGGTCACCAACGGCATCATTCAGCAAGTGGCGGATGCGCTCGGGACGCTGCTGGAGCCGCTCCAGCCCTTGCTGGGCGCCATCTCCCTCATCATTGACGCCTTCTTCTCCAGCCTGACGCCTCTCTTCGAGATGCTGGCGAACGCGGTGGAGCCGCTGGCGGCGCCGCTCGCCCTCATCGGGCAGTTGCTAGAGGGCCTCGCGCCGCTCTTCGCGCAGTTGGGCAAGGTGTTCATGTTGATTCATGACCCGCTGAGCCAGCTTGTGGGGCCGGTGATGAAGGCGCTGTTTGGAGTCCTGAAGTTCGTGGCCATGGTCATCCTCGCCGTGGCGCGGGCGATTGGCTGGGTGTGGAACCTCATCGTCGGTGCGGTGCAGAAAGTCATCCGCATGTTGAGCAGCCTTGTCTCGTGGACGGGCTTCGATGGGTTGGCGCGCTTCGCTCGGAGCCTCGACAGTCTGCGCGTGGACACGGACGCCATGCGCGCGTCCTTCGATGCGCTGCAAGACATGACGTGGGAGTCGGCCATGGCGCGGGCCGAGGAGGCGGCGCGGGTGCGCGAGCACACGGACGCGGTGACGCGCGCCACGGAGGCGATGACCAATGTCCCGTCCGCGTGGAAGCGAGCGCTGCGCACCTTCGAGTCCGAGAACGCGCAAGAGGGACCCACGCGTCCCCCGACACGGACGCCACCGAAGAGCACCATGCCCGAGGATGTGGACGTGCCGGACGAGGATGAGCATCGCGCCACGCCCATTCAGAGTGTAGGGGACCGCATTCCTCCGGAGCTGATTGCCACCATGGACCGGATGTTGCGCATGGTGGGGATGCGCATGAGCGAAGCGGGGCGCCTGGTTCCCATCACCTACAACATTGTCGGCTACGACATTGACGAGGCCATGGCGCAGACGCGCCGGGACGAGGAGCTGCGCCAGCAACGCGCGAGCCTTCGCACCAGTGGCACCCGCATCCGTCCGTCGACCCGCTACTCACCCGTCTGAGGACTCTTCATGCCCGCGCTCACCCTCTCTGGGATTCCTTTGCCCGCCCTCGCTGACCGGGGGCTGACGTACACGCCCACGTTGCCGGGCGAGCACCGCCGCGCATTCTCCGGGTGGCTGCGCACCAGCGAGAGGCGCGAAGTGCTCACCTACGCGGGGAACACGGGCCCGCTGTCCCAGGAAGAGGCCCGCGCGTTCCGGGGGCTCCTCAAGGGCGAGGGGCACGTCTGGAACTTCGATGTGGGGATGCGAGGCAGCACCTTCCTCAACCCGAGCAACACCGTTGGGACCATGAGCGTCTTGGCGGGCGGGCGGTTTGGCGCGTGCCTGCGCATGTCCGTCAACTCCAGTCTCACGCTTCCCGTGGCGCTCGGGCCGAAGTGGACGGTGGCCTACTGGTGGAAGCTGGAAGGGATGGCCCACTGGACTCACTTCGTCCACCGGCCAGGCCACCTCATCGCGAGCAACGGCCAGGACGACGCATTCCCTTCCACGGAAGGGGCCCTGGTGCTGGACGACATGGGAGCCCTGCCCGGTGGGGATGTGACGCTGCGAATCCTCCCGCGCGCCGCTGGTGGCCTCTTCAATCCCAACAACGCGGCCTTGCTGGTGGACGACGTCGTCGTCCTGCCGTGGGTGATGCCGTCCTCGTGGCTGTTGCCCTGGTTCAACGCGGGCCAGCCCTTCGGTGCTCCGTACCCGTACCACGTGGCCTCGGGCCGCGCGCTGTTCGAGCCGCGCGTGGTGTTGGGACGAGTGGGCCAGGGGCGAGCGGTGCAGTGGTGGCAGGACGGCGGTTTCGTGCTGGGCCAGGAGTTCGACTTCGAGTTGCAGGAGCGTTGAGCATGCGTCCGTTGTCTTCGTTTCAGGCGGCCCTCCTCACCAGTCCCACCGGTTACTCGACGCACCCGCGCGTCTGGGTGAGGGACGCGAGAGGATTCTGGCTCAAGCTCAATTCCCTCTTTGACTCCGACTGGGTGCTGGGGGTGCGCATCAGCGAGAAGCTGGACGCCCCCGTGGCCGAGGCCGAGGTGACGCTGGCGCGCAGTGGCCCCGGTGGGACGCGTATGTCCCTCTCGCCGTTGGTGGTGCAGTCGCTCATCAACACCACGGGAGGCGCATTCGCCCCGTTGCTGGCCGAGGCGGCCTACTTCCGCGTCGAGCTGGGGCTGGCGGCGCCGGGCCAGGTGCCCAAGGAGGAGGACTACTTCGAGGTCTTCCGTGGCCGCATTGACGAGGTGGACCCGGGGGCCGAGGAGCTGAAGGTGGTGGGGCGTGACTTGGCCGGGCTCCTCCAGGACACCTTCATCGAGGTGGAGCGCGAGTATGGAGACGACTCCGCGGGCGTTCCGGTGCAGCACATCATCCAGGCCATCTGTAGCGACAACGGCCTGTCCAGCTTCGGCCTCTACGTGCCGGTGGACCCGCTCTCCCAACGGGGCAAGTACAAGCAGAAGGTGGAGCCGGTGCTGGACGCGGTGCGTACCCTCGCCCAGCGAATCGGTTGGGACTGCCGGATGAAGTGGCGGCCCAGTGCCGGGGCGTATGCGCTGACGCTCTATGCGCCGGACCGGCTGCAAACTGCCGAGGAGTGGGCCTATGGCCCGGACGAGTACGGCGAGCCCGACTCCGTGACACGCCAGCTCACGGACATTCGCACGGACGTCGAGGTCGTCTATTCCGACAGGGCGGACCTGGATGCCTCCGGCGTGCCCAGGCGCAAGCGCGTCACGGCGAGCAACCCCACGGTGCGGGCGCAGGTGGGGCGGCGGTGGATGCAGCTCGTGGAGGAGGACACCAGCAACATTGACAGCCAGGCGGAGGCCCAGCGGCTCGCGGACGCGGCGGTGGCGGACCTCTCCGTTTCGCCCCTCACGGTGGGGCTGACGGTGGACCCGCACCCGGGCATGGAGCTTGGAGACCTGGTGCGGGTGGTGCCGGACGGCATCCGCCTGGACACGGCGCAGCTCCTCGCCGTCCAGGAGATTGAGCACTCGTGCTCCACGGATGGCGTGGCGCGCATGAAACTGGTGCTGCGCGGGCAGCCCTCGACGTCAGTGCGTGAGTGGCTGGAGCGCGACGCGCGGCCCGGCATCGCTCCGAGCGCGCCATTCACGGGGCCTGCCGCGCCCCAGGGTGTGAGAGCCATGCCCATCGTCAACGGCTTCACCGTGACGTGGACACCCGCGCCGTCCGGCCCTCGCTGGGAGGAGTATGAGCTGCATGTCTCCCGGGATGCAGGCTTCACGCCCTCGCGAGACACCTTCAAGGAAAGAGGGAAGCGGACTTCGTTTCAGGTGTCCGACTTGAAGCCGGGCGTGACGTACTTCTGCCGAGTGGTGGGGCGGGACGTGAAGGGCAACGTGGGGGCGCCCTCCGAGGCGGTGTCCGTCACCTCGGCCTACGTGACGCCCGGCGCGATGTTGCCGGGAGTGGCCTTCGGAGAGTCTCCACCCAACCCGGACTTCGAGGCGTGGAGCGTGGAGTCCTCGCCGCCGGACGCGTGGGTGATGGGCGAAGGGCTGTGGGGAGGACATGCCCAGGTGACGGAGGACGCCTTCACCGGGAAGCGCGCGGTGCGTTTGATGGCGAACTACACTCGCCTCGACTCGCAAGCGATGATTGCCCGTCCCGGGGACAGGTACAGCGTGGACGCGTTGGTGAAGTCGACGCAGTCTGGGTCGAGCCTGACCATCCAACTCGTCTGGCTGGGCGGCGCCTTCAACGAGGTGTCTGTCTCCACCATCAGCGACTTCTTGTCCCCTGGTGAGTGGCGCTCTGTCAGGGGCATCCAGACGGCTCCAAGTGGGACGCGCTACGTGCAGGTGCGCCTCCGCGTGCCCTACGTGCCCGGGACTCCATGGGTCCACGTCGATTCAGTGCGCCTGGAGCGAGTTGGGGGCATCGTCGAGCGGTGGGCGGCGATTCGCTCGGAGCAAATCACCGACCTTGAGAACGGCTGGAGCGCGTGGAACACGGCTCACTTCCCGCTGGGGTACTACAAGAACAGCGACAACGAGGTGTCCATGCGTGGCCTGGTGCGCCCGGGGACGGTGGGCTACGTGACGCTCTTTCAATTCCCGGTGGGCTACCGGCCCAGTAGCGCGCGCATCTTCCCGATGCCCGCCACGAATGGCATTGCCCAGGGGCACGTCGACCCGGATGGACGCGTGCAAGTGTACTCCGTGCCGGAAGGCGCCTTGTGGGTGAGCCTGGACGGCGTGCGGTTCCGCGCCGAGCTGTAGCCGCGGGAGCATGTGCCACGCCCAGAAAGTGTCCCCATTGAAGAAGGAGAGCGGGAGACGTGCGGCATGCCGCCGCGCGTCCCGCGCGAAAGGCTCTCCATGCTTCGTCCTTCGTTCCTCCTGGCGTCATGCCTCATGCTCGCGTCGCCCGCGTTGGCCGCCGAGGCGCCCGGCATACCGGACCCGAGCCGGGTTGAGGAGTTCGCGCGGCTGGTCTTCGACGCTGTGACGTCGCGCAACTGGGCCCTTGTCGCATCCCTCGCGGTGGTGGCGGTGGTGTACGCGCTGCGCCGCTTCGGCGGCACGCGCATCCCGTGGATTGCCTCCTCGCGGGCAGGGGCGGTGCTGGCCTTGCTCGTGTCCGTAGCGGGCGCGCTGGGAAACGCGCTCCTCGCGGGGACGCCCTTCACCTGGGGCCTTCTGCTCAAGGCGCTGGGCATCGGCCTGGGTGCGGCGGGCGGCTTCTCCGTACTGAAGGCGCTCCTCTTCGGTGACTCGGCGGTGAAGAAGGCCGAGGCGGCGGGCGAGGTGGCTGCTGGGGAGATTGCTGGCAAGGCGGCGGCGGTGGCCGTGCTGGCGCAACTCCACAAGGGCCGCAAGCCGTGAGGTGCCTGGTCCTGGCGCTGGCCTTGGTTGCATCGGGGCCGGTGCGCGCAGAGGACGAGGTGCTGGATGTGGCCCGCGCCACCGTGACGCTTCAGGATGGGCGGACGGTGGACGTGGGCGAGGGCTGCTGGTTGTCCGCGGCGAGGTGCATAGGGACGGCCCGCGAGGTGCGCCGCCTCCAGGCTGAGAACGAGGCCCTGCGCGAGCAGGCAGGTGATGTGCCGCTGGTGAAGGTGCTCGTGGCGCTCGGCCTGGGGGTAGGGCTGGGCTTCGCGGTGGCGCAGCTCGCGAAGTAGGAACGGGCGGCTGTGGAATCGGCGCGGTTGGTCTGGGACCTCGCTACGCCGTGAAACTGCGGCACTCACCACAGCCGCCCAGGCGGGACTAATCACAGGTCTCCCAGTGGGGCAACTGGGCCCCTCTTCGGCACCTACCTGGCGTGCTTGGCTTGGGAGGATTTCCGGATCAGTTGGGGTTTCCGCTTTGCTAGGGTCCGCAACGGAGACTTCGCGTTGCTTCGACCCTTTGCCCTACTGTCCGTCCTGTTGGGCGTCGCCGCTTCGGCGCAGCCCTCATCCGCGCCCAGAGAGCGTCAGGAGCGGCGTGTGGCCCTTTCAAGTGGCCCTGCCAACCCGGTCCCCGAGCTGCGTGTTGCGGCTGGGGTCGCAACGCTCCTTGTCTTTGATGCCCCGCTCGACCGTGGCTCGTTGGTGCTAGAGGGACGCGAGCGCTTCCGGCTGGTGGATGCAGGTGACCGCGCGCTCGTGCTGGAGCCTGCTCTGGACCTTGGACCGGGTGAACGGCTCGGGCTACGTGTTCGATATGCGGGTAGTGCCACTCCAGAACAGGCTGGCTTCACCCTCACCACCCATGCGTCAGAGGTGGACACTCGCGTTGAGGTCTTTCGACGCAACGACTCGGTCGACCTCTTGCGAGCTGAGTTGGTGGACCTGCGCGCGCAGCTCAAAGCCCAGACAGAAGAGAATCAAAAGCTCCGGGAGGTGCGAAATGCGAGTCGACCGGTTGGGCTCATCATGTCGGGCATGCTGGACTACAGAGGCGTGCGCGGATTCCGTGCCAAGGTAGCAACAGAGAGAGGTTTTGCGGCGCCTCTCAAGGTTGTTTCCGCCACAAGTTTTCGCGCGCCAAAATGGGCTGCCATTGGTGTCAAGGTATTCAACAATGGAACGACACCATGGATACCAAGTGCGGCTCGTGTCGTAAGCTTGAAGAGCGGAACGGTCGTGAGAGTGCTTGGAGTACAATCCGATTTGCCTCAGATTGGGCCGGGCGAGACCGGGGTCGTGGTGATTGAAACTGACGTGCCCTCGTGGCCCTCGGGGGAATTGTGTCGACTGGAGTTTCTCGACAGCAATGGGACTCCCCTGACGTCCGTCTCAGGAATCGTGTTCTAGTGGATGCGCCATGTTGACAGTCATTCATCACCCTGCACAGTTTCCTCCCGGCTATACAGTCCACGGCTGGCGGGTCGTGAAGCTCGTCGGCGCGGGGGCCTACGGTGCGGTCTACAAGGTGGAGATGAACGGAAAGCACTACGCGATGAAAGTCGCGATGCACCGTTCTACGAGCGGCGACGATGGAAAGGCGGATGCACGCCTTCGTCGTGAACTGGGCTGTCTTGTCTTTCTCAGGCACCCAAACATCATCGCGTCGCGAGCATATGGCCGCTGGCCTGACCTTGAGTCCGGCTGGCTCTATGTCGTGCTCGACTATGTGGACGGTTACACGCTAGCGGAATGGGTTGAGAAGGTTCACCCGACGCCGCAAGAGGTCGTCCGGCTCTTCTCGAAACTCGCTGCTGCTGTGGACTACATGCATGGTCGTGGTGTCTTCCACCGAGACTTGAAGCTGAACAATGTCATGGTGCGCGCTCGGGATGGCGAGCCGTTTGTGATTGATTTCAGCGCCGGGGATTACACCCATGCTGAAGACCTGACGGACGCCCCTCTTCCTCCCGGCACCAAGCGCTACCGCTCTCCCGAAGCGTCCAAATTCCTTCGAGAGAATGGCGAAGACCGGAACGCACGCTACGAGTTCAAGGCCACAGATGATGTCTATGCATTAGGCGTGTGCCTGTTTGACGTGCTGACGGCCCCTCGACCTGCTAGCGAAACAGTAAAGACGCCCATCGAGGGAAAAACGATGCCGCCCGACCCTCGATTGCTGAACGAGCGTGTGCCCGGCGGATTGAGTGATGCGGTGATGAGGTTCATCGCGCGCCGCCCCGAGCACCGTCCGCCATCGGCAGAAACGATGCGGCGTGAGCTAGAGGCGCTCGCGAAGGAGTCGGGGCCAGAGTGGCTATCCCCTCTGCACACCGCCACAGCACAGCCCGTTCTCGCTCCAGCGACCGGGACGGGTAAGGGCGCTAACAAGGCCCGTCCGCGTCGTGGATTCGTCGTGGGGGGCGTGGTGGGGATGCTCGCCGTCGTGGCCCTCGCGAGCCTCTTCATGTCGCGGCAAGAGGGGCATGTGTCGAACACGATGACTTCAGATGAACCCGCCGTGCAGCGAGACGCTGGAGGACTGGCCGAAGCCCTCCAGCGAGCCGTTGCCTCCCATGAGGATGCCGGTATGTCCCCGAGCCCCGCTGTCGCATCTCTTGCGCCTGAAACATCGCCCCTTGGGGTAGCGTTGCCGCCTCAAGCCCAAGTCCAGAAGGAAGAACCCGCCGTGAAGCGTGCCCCTGTCGTCGCCAGTACGTCCGAGCCCCAGGCCCCGAAGACCCCTGCATCAAATGGCGGACGAGCGGAGTTCCTCAAGAAGTGCGCCATCGCCTCTGCCGCGGTCGCATTGCAGATGGGGTGCCCGAGCAGTTCCCAGGTACGTCCCGGCCCGAGTGATTGCCCCGATGAAGCGCGCGAGGCAATGTTCGAGGTCCTTCGCTTGCAGGTGAATGACTCTGTTGTGATTACCATCGACAGGCGCCAGCCCGGTTTCATGAGTGAGGCTGGCATTTATGCGGATGGTCCGGTGCGAGGTATTGTTAGTGACGGGAGTGATGAGTTGCCGACGGGCACGGTGCTCATTGGGCGTGTGTGGACGGGAGGAAATGCTCTTCTGGCTCGCTACACTGAAGCGCGTCTCCCCAGTGGAGACACGTACCCTGTTTGCATAGCGATTGGTGAGCGTGGGGCCGAGCCTGCCGAACCCGGACCACGACCTGGGACGGTCTCGTTCAATCGGAGCATGTATGGATACGCTGTAAAAGAGTGGCCATAGGCTCTCTTTGTAAAGACCGTTTACGGTGGCTGTAGTTTTTACCGGGTCATGGCTTCGTGCTGCTCACGACCTATAGCGTCGTTCACCTCGGACCCGACTGGGATTACCTTCTGTTTGCCTTCACGCAAGAGCACTCGCGGAGGGCATTCAGGAGACTCCCGTCATGTCTGATGATTCCGACTCTCGGCTTTCCGAGGGATTGGTCCTCTTTTCCAATGGGGACACTTCGTATGAGCTTTTCCAACTCCTAGGTGAAGGCCCCAATGGGGAGCGAACCCTCTACGCGCGGCCCCGCACTCCAGCGGGGATTCAGGGCAAGGTGTTGGTCAAGTACGTGGCTCTCAGTGACGGGGGAGCACCGTCAGAGAGGCAGCAACGCGCGCGTTCACGGCTGGAAGAAGAAGTCCGGCTGGCCAGGTTCCTCAACCATCCCAACATTGCGCGCGTGCATGGCCTCTTCGAGCGGAAGAACGCGCTCTATGTTGCCAGTGAATGCGTTGGTGGATTCACGCTCGACTCGCTACTTGGCATTGCGCAGATGCGAGGGCGCTACTTCTCTGAGCCCTTCATCCTGTACGTGCTTGCGGAGGTTGCGGCAGCCCTGGCCTACGCACATTCACGAACGGACGATGCTGGAATCCCGCTGGGAATCGTCAACCGTGATGTGAACCCAACGCGAATTCGTCTCGTGCCACGAGGCGGCGTGAAGCTGACCGATTTTGGAGTGGCACTCTCTCGGCTGGCGGGTCGTGTGGCGACGTCACTCCCTCGCCCCAAAGGAGATGTCGTCTACTCCGCTCCGGAACTGCTGCTGGGTGAGGAGGTCGACGGGCGCGCGGACCTCTTCTCATTGGGCCTGACAATGTTGGAGTTCGCCACGGGGAGACACCTGTTCGACCCGGGCAATGCAAAGGTGACTGACCTCGAAGCTCGCATGACAGAGGAAGAGGGCAGGCGTGTCCTGAAAGCCGCCGTCCGGAGCATGGATGCAGGGCTGACGTCGGTGGGGGAAGACGCCATTCACTGGGCCATGGCGTTTCGCCCCTCAGATGTAGATTTCGCAGCGCAGGGGCTACCCGAAGGACTTCAGGTCATCCTGCGGAAGCTCCTCCAAAGACTGCCGTCGGAGCGGTTCGCATCGGCTGACGAGTTGGTAGTGGCGTTGCGCGCAAGAATGGCTGAACTGCTGCCCTATGGCCCGCCTGATGCGGTCATGGAGATTGAGCAAGCCCTCTTCGATGCGGGCAATGCAATGGATGAGTTGAACTTCAGCGATGACGAGGGTGGGTTTTCTCCTGTCTGTTGGCTCCCGCGAGAGTCTGACGCCGGGACACCGCCCGAGACGTGCAACGAAGACGAGCAGACGACGGACCCGGCCCCGGAGTTCCGTCGCGTTGGCAAGGCGCCGCCGACCGCCTGACGTCGGCACCTAATCCCTTTCACTCAACCTGATTCACCACCGGCCCGACTCAAGTCGCTGAGCTGACCGGGAGACGTGTGTTCTTCGTGCCTCATTCCGGGGCGCGCATGGGAGACGTGTATGCAAAGGAAGCTGAGTTGGATTGCCGCGTTGCTGCTGTTGCTGCCTGGAGTCGCATGGGCACAGGAGCCCGACGAAGAGTCCTTGCCCGAGGAGCTGGAGGAAGAAGCGCCGGGGGTCGAGCCTGACGAAAGGTGGCGGAACCTGTTCCGCGTCGAGGCCACGACGTGGGCACTCTTGCCCCGTGCCGGAGTGGGAACGAAGGAAGGCTACTTCCAGGTCGAGCCCACCATCATCTTTGAGCGTGGCAAAGAGTTTGGCGTCGACCTTGGGACTCCGCTGCGGCTGCGCATGTGGGGACCCAAGGGCGGTGGGATTGTCCGGCGCGAGGACTGGGACGAGCTTTCGGACTGGGGGCAAGTGGTTCGCGCGCTCAAGCTGGGCTCGGACAATTCCCCGTTGGGCGTGTGGTTCGGACAGATAGACAGCTACACCCTGCTCTCTGGGCATCTCGTCCGACGCTACGCCCACCGAGCGAACCCCAACTACCACCCCGCGGCGGGCGTCCTGACCGGAACCCTCGGGCCCGTCTATGTCGAGGCATTCACTTCCGACATCTTGGGCGCTCGTCTCATGGGAGCGGAGGTGGAGCTGGACCTGGAGCACATCCTCTTCGGCAAGCCCGAGAAGAAGTCCCGTTACACGTTGGCGACGTCCGTTGTCCACGACTGGGGGCGTGCTGGTGGTCGCACGGCCTCGGTGACGCTCGCGCACCTGGATGCGGTGGCCGTGCTGGTGATTCGGCCTGAGTTCGAGGCGCACGTCTTCGCGGGCTGGGGTGGAAGGCCCGGCATGGGTGGCGCATGGGGGGCAGTGGCGGGTGTCGGTGTGGATGCCGAGACGTCCACTCTGGACATGGTCTTGCGCCTCGAAGCGAGGAACCAGCGAGGGGGCTTCCGGCAAGGTTTCTTCGGGGCGGATTACGAACTGGCACGCTTCGAGGCGGCGGGGCCCAGTCCCGTGCCGATTGCGGATGCACCGTTCCCGGATGGCTACTCACTCTCCGGTGACGCGGAAGTTGGCTGGGATGCGGTGTCCTATGGAGGCCCGAGAGCACACCTGAAGCTCTCATTGGGCGCCGAGGTCTTCTCATGGGGACGCGCTGATGTTGACGGACGTGTGGCGGTGCAGCTCTTCGAGCGCAGCTTGGAGCTGACGTTGAAGGGGCTCGCGGTTGGAGCGGGGAAGCCCGGAGCGCGCTACCTCGGTGCGGCGGAAGTCCGGTGGCGGCCTCTCGGTGGCGGGCTCTATGCGATGGGGACGGGGGGCACGCTGCTCTTCCCCACGGCTGAAGGGACGTTGCGGCCTGGCGCGTTCGCCTCGGTGGGCCTGGGGGTGGACAATGCGCGCTAACGCCCTGTTGCTGACCTTGGTCCTGCTCGCCACGGGATGCGCTTCGGTGGCGGGCGCTCCCGGGCATGGTGGAACCCTGAGCCTCGCGTCACGCGTGGCCCATGGGGAGCGTCCAAAGGAGTTCCGACACAATGCACCTCCCCGTGTGAGGGCGCCATCCTCCGACGACGAGGAGCGGAAGCGGCACCAGCGAGGATTCCGACACGAGCGGGGCGACGATTCGAGCAGCTCGTTGGGGAACAAGGTCACGCGTGATGCCTCCGGAGCGGACACCTGGGAAGCGCTACTGACATCCGCGGGGTTGGAAGAGCACGACGCGCGCCCCGTTGCGGGTAGCTCGCTCACCCCGACACATGCGGCACGGCTGCTGAACGTGCTGTTGGGCAAGGACGTGACGTTGGGTCAGTTTCCCTCGCGCGTCGCGGTGGGCTTCATGCTGCGCGAAGTCCTGGAAACGGGAGAGGTGTCGCGGGCCGAGCTGGTGCGGCGTGTCAACCGCTTCGCTCGCGTCGCAGTGCTGCGGCCTGACGGATGTCTTGCATGGGTGTTGTCGGGTCGGACGCAACAGCGAGTCGGAGAGGTCGAGTGGAAGGACGGGGCCTTCCGCGTGGGCTCGTTCCAACTGGGGGGCTTCTACTCGGGCAAGAGTGGCGTCTTCCGTGAGATGGGCTCGTCGCTGGAGGAGCTGCGCGGCGGGGCTTACGCGGATGTACATGACGATGCCGATGTCGTCAGCCGCTCACTGGATGGGGCTGAAGAGGCGTTCGTGGGGTTGGCCCTCGCGGTGGGGAAGTTCTTCTCAACCTCGCCAGAGGAGAACCTCGAAGCGTTCCGACAGATGCCCGCTGCTGTGGTGGCTCTCATCAAGTCGTCGCCCGAGTACCTGGAGCGATTCCGCTACATGATGCGCGGCGAGCAGATTCAGGCCGTCTCGAAGATGGTCACGAACCTGATTGCCACATGGGGGGCCGCATCCACCACGACGCGCACGTTGCAGGGGGCCACGCTGGCCACGGCGGAAGTCCCGGTGCTCTCGGTGTCAGCCCAAGGCGCGCTAGCCCTGGAGCGCGTGGCCGTGCCGGTAGGACGGGCTGCGGCGGTGCTGAGTGGTGGGCCCGGAGCGGCCATCATCCTTCAGCGGGCGAGCACGGCAGCCAAGCAGGGTGGACCGGCCAAGGGCCCCGGCGAGTGGGGACCCGCCAACGAGGCCATGAAGCCCCGCGCTCGGCGCTACCAGGAACAAGTCACAGGACACTCCGCGGACGAGGCATACTGGGTCGGTGGAGTAGGGAAGAACAGCGGAGGAGTGAAGTTCGATGGCTTCGAGAAGGGCGTGCTGCTGGAAGCGAAGGGACCGGGCTATGCCAGATTCTTTGACGATCTTGAACCCAAGCGCTGGTTTCGGAACTCGGGGGCCAAGGGTCTGATTGATCAGGCACGTCGGCAGCTTGATTCCATCCGAGGAAAGGGCATCCCAATCCGGTGGCATGTGGCGGAAGTCGATGCTGCGGATGCCATCCGGAAGCTTCTGGATGGGGCGGGAATCTCGGGAATCGAAGTCGTCCATACGCTGCCACTTCCCTGATGCTGAAAGGTGCCATGACAACAAAGGCGAGAGTCGAGTCGTACTATGCAGGTGCCTATTGGGGGCCCCGGAAGGAGACCGCCGAAGAGTGCGCCCGCCGGACAGCCACCTTCCTTGACGCCCTTAGCCGGTATGACTCCTTTCTGGCTGAGTGGTTTAAACCCGCCAAGTCACTCAAGGATGCGCGCAAGTACCGCCTGATGCCGCCGGACTTGGCAGCGCTCGCTGAGCTGTTCAGCGCTGGCGTAAATCGTGCGGATGCAGGAGGTGTCATTGAACGTCTTGGGTTCGGATTCTGGTTCGACAACGGCGGCCCAGATGGGGACGTCGCAGAGCTGAGGATTCATTGCGGCGGCTACTCGGACGCCGTACCAAACTCCTGTGTCTTGACACTCCCTAGGAAGGGGCAGAACGCCGAGCGTCTGCTCACAGCTCAGGCACTTGCTGCGATAGTGCGCGCCATGGTGTCTCCGTGGGAGCCGGATTGGGCGTTCGCGACGTCGTATGACTACTACCAAGAGAACAGGAAGGCCGCGTCCGACCCTTTCTCCTTGGGGTGGGTCACGTACCTCTCGAATCGCATAGGCGGTGTGCCCCCTCTCCCTGCTCCGGTGCGCATCGAGCCCGTGGAGGGTAAGGGCACCCTGATTGTCCTCACTCCTGAGCGCTTCACGGCCAGCAACCCGGAACATGTGGCGCTGGCTGAACGAGTGCGAGAGCTGCTGGACCGAGCGGGGCTCTTGAAGCCGCTCCAGGCGCAGCCGTAGGAAGTAAGAGGGGCCGGGTTTCCTGTCGCTCGGCCCCTCTTGCCAGGTGCGTGGGTCCCTTGCCAGCGCGCTTGGGGTACGGCTTCATGTGGGATAGAAGTGTGGGGTAGTGACCGGAGAGGGGAGGGGCGTTGTAGGAGGGGTTTCGTTCCTACTATCTCCCTACCATAGGGGGCCACGGGGGACCGCTAAGGTCCTAATATTGCTGGGCACGAGTGGCGGAACAGGCAGACGCAGCGGACTTAAAATCCGCTGGCCCGAAAGGGTCGTCCGGGTTCGATTCCCGGCTCGTGCATGGATTGGACCGGTAATTACCGGTGGCTGGCAACGACCTCCTGCTGTGTTGCACGTATGTCGCATGCCTGAGTAATCGGCCGGTCAAGAACGGAGACCGCCACCCACCGCGACCTGTGCGACGGCAATCTTCGTCATTGCGTGGGTCCTTCGGCTTGGGGTGCGTCAGCTGTGATGTTCGCTGACACCATGTCAATGAATACGGATTCCGTGATTGCGCGAGGGGCGCAAACACCGCATCGAGTTCATGCGGTGGTCACCTCCCCAGATTCTCAAAGTGTGAAGTCGTGCACGGGCGGGATTCGCGTGAATTAACGCGCCGCCTGTGCGGTCCCAGCGGGACGACGGTGCACGCAGGTGCTCGTCGGCATCTTTGCGCTGTTGGGGCCGCGAGTTCAGAGCCTCGACACGCGAGAGCAAACCCTCGAATCAAAGGAATCATTCTGTGAAGACGTCGTTTGGTCGTTGCTCGTGTGTGCTTGCAGGTCTCTCTCTCGGGGTCCTTCTCGTGGCGTGTGGAGGCGATTCGGAGCCCTCCAAGCCGAACGGAGAGGGAAATGGAGGGGAGGAGCCCTCGACGGAAACGACGGTGAATGGCAGGCCCGCGAGCGAGTACTACGCACAGTTCGCCTACGAGAAATATGCTGGCGCCCCGGGGGGCGCGGTTGAGTTCCCTGCCCAGCAGGATGGCATTAACCTGTTCGCCGCGACCGTCTACCTGAAGCAGGACAAGAGCTTCATCCTCTACTACGCCGAGGGCGCGGGGACCGTGCGTTCCAATGGCTACACCGCCGAGATTCCTCCCTCCCGCATGTTCAAGCGCACCGGCGCTTGGAGTGTCAGTGGAGGCTCGTTGAGACTTGGCGACGTGATGACCTGCCAAGGCCTCAAGGTGGACGGTAGCGACGCGCTTCGCTGCACACTGGACCGGACCATCGGCTACGCGGCTGCGGTGGGGAAGAGCGCGACGTTCACGCGCTCGACCAACACGTCGCCGAATGACAGGCAGTGGGCCGACTACAAGTAAGGCTCGGGCGTCGTGCTCGGTCGTGTCATTCATTGGCGCTTGGGG
>NZ_CP147913.1:7962500-8127500 GCF_037414475.1 Myxococcus stipitatus
TAGCCGGAACCTAAGTCGAGGCCGAAAGGCGTAGATGATGGAAAGCGGGTTAATATTCCCGCGCCATCTTGCAAGCGTTGAACTAAGGGAGGACGGAGAAAGCTAGACGAGCTGACCGGCGGTTGTGTCAGTCTAAAGGCGTAGGGGTGTCGCGTACGAATAAAGGCGCGGCAGCTATCCTCGAGACCTTATGGCGCCCCGTAAGGGGTAAGTCGTCGATGCTCTGCTTCCAAGAAAAGTCCCGTAGGGAGCTTGCAGGGTGTCCGTACCGTAAACCGACACAGGTGGGTGAGGAGAAAATCCTAAGGCGCTTGAGAGAACTCTCCTCCAAGGAACTAGGCAAATTTCCACCGTAACTTCGGAAGAAGGTGGGCCTCTGGTAGGTGAAGGCGTACAGCCGGAGCTGAAAGAGGTTGCAGAGAAATGGCGGTAGCGACTGTTTACCAAAAACACAGGACTCTGCGAAGGCGACAAGCCGACGTATAGGGTCTGACTCCTGCCCGGTGCTGGAAGGTTAAGGGGATTCGTCAGCCGCAAGGCGAAGCGATGATCCGAAGCCCCAGTAAACGGCGGCCGTAACTATAACGGTCCTAAGGTAGCGAAATTCCTTGTCGGGTAAGTTCCGACCTGCACGAATGGAGTAACGACTTCCGCGCTGTCTCGGAGAGGGACTCAGCGAAATTGAAATAGCTGTGCCGATGCAGTTTACCCGCAGCAAGACGGAAAGACCCCGTGAACCTTTACTATAACTTGACAGTGACACTAGGGATTGACTGTGTAGGATAGGTGGGAGCCTTTGAAGCCGGGCCGCT
Organism: Myxococcus stipitatus; assembly: GCF_037414475.1. The sequence goes on from NZ_CP147913.1 coordinate 7,963,313, forward strand.
AGGTTCGGTGGAGGCAACGGTGAAATACCACCCTGTTGATTTCTGGTGTCTAACCATGTCCCGTTAGCCGGGATTGGGACACTGTCTGGTGGGTAGTTTGACTGGGGCGGTCGCCTCCCAAAGAGTAACGGAGGCGCGCGATGGTTCCCTCAGCCCGATTGGAAACCGGGCGGCGAGTGCAATGGCATAAGGGAGCTTGACTGCGAGACGGACACGTCGAGCAGGTGCGAAAGCAGGTCATAGTGATCCGGTGGTCCTGAATGGAAGGGCCATCGCTCAACGGATAAAAGGTACTCCGGGGATAACAGGCTTATCTCCCCCAAGAGTTCACATCGACGGGGAGGTTTGGCACCTCGATGTCGGCTCATCGCATCCTGGGGCTGGAGCAGGTCCCAAGGGTTTGGCTGTTCGCCAATTAAAGCGGTACGCGAGCTGGGTTCAAAACGTCGTGAGACAGTTTGGTCCCTATCTGCTGTGGGCGTAGGATACTTGAGAGGCTCTGACCTTAGTACGAGAGGACCGGGTTGGAGGCACCGCTGGTGTACCAGTTGTCTCGCCAGAGGCATCGCTGGGTAGCCATGTGCCGATTGGATAACCGCTGAAAGCATCTAAGCGGGAAACCGACCTCAAGACCAGGTATCCCGGGCGCAAGCCCCTGAAGACCCGTCGAAGACTACGACGTTGATAGGCCGGGTGTGTAAGCGCGGTAACGCGTTGAGCTAACCGGTACTAATTGGTCGAGAGGCTTACTTCCCCCTATCTCTTGCGCGCCCCCTCAAGGGGAGTAAGGGACTCGGGGCCAAGGCCGAGGCTGGAATGCCACCAAGGCATTCCCCCGGAAGAAACACTTAGCGCACAGCGAGGCTTGTACTCGCAGAATGCTGCAACTTACCCTTCGTATGCACTGTCTCTTGTTTTCCGGTGGCAATGTCGGAGGGGTCACACCCGTTCCCATCCCGAACACGGAAGTTAAGCCCTCCAGAGCCGATGGTACTCCGCGGGAAACCGCGTGGGAGAGTAGGTCGCTGCCGGATTCTTTTTGAGAAGCCCTCGTCGCCTCGTGCGACGGGGGCTTTTCTCTTTTCCGCGTCCTACGAACTGCTGCCAGCGCCACTCGTTGCGCGCGCCTCTGACGAGCTACGTCGAGGCGCCGCCTTCCTCTGGATTGCTAGAGGACCGCCTCGAGCGCGGACTGAAACTCATCCTCTCCGTAGAGCTTGTCTGAGTAGCCGTAGAAGCTCTCACGGACGAAGAGGGTCTGGTCTTTGATTTCGAAGCTCTTGTCGCCCGAGTTATCGACGCTCTTGGCGACATTCTGGAAGACGACCTTGTTGAACTTCGCCTTGACGGCGTCGCGCCCCATGTCGTCCTTGCAGATCTCCTTCAACACCTTGACGACGAGCCCGGGGCCATACGACTCGTAGTAGGAGTCGTAGCAGTCGAGGATGGCCTTGTCTTCGGGGAAGCTCGCCACGTCGATGTCAAAGGGCAGCGTGAACCCGACGGCCGTGTTCAACTCCGACTGGAATCGGGGAATGTGCGCGTCCTTGATGGTGGCGATGCGACGGCGCTCTGCGAGTCCCATGCGGTTGTCCTGAGTGATGGTGATTGGTACTCAGAGTATTTTTGAGGGGGTCTCTGTGCGTCAACCTGTTTCTCCTCGAGCCCCCCGCTCACCCCTCGGAAGAGAGTTCTCTGGACTGCCGGGGCCCTCGGAAGTGGTCATATGCCACATGATTGCAAAAGTTTCTTGAGCGTCATTTTCTGGTGACAGGGGCGTCCCCGGGCGGTGTTCCAACGAGACTCTCGTTCATCTCGAGGAACACATGCACTGGAGTCTCAAGGCCCTGCCGTTGGCGTTTCTCCTGTCCCTGTCCGCTTGTGGGAATGATGACCCTCCTCGGAGCGTGGAGGGCGATTGGACCACCGAGACCTTTGGCCTGGTGGTGAAGCTCCACGGCACTCATGTCGAACTCTTCGAGCGGACCGATGTGAGCTGCCTTCCGCTCGCGTCAGGTGAGCTGACGGACGGACGCCTGCCCGAGTTGGACATGCGTTTCCGCCTCGATGGTGACGCACTCGTCATCGAGGACTCGGGGACGCTCTACATCCGGGGCAAGCGCGCACCCGCGCCCGACGACTGCTCCCATCCTCCCCCTTCACCGAAGGACCCGGTTCTCAACTTCGAGACGTTCTGGAACACCTTCAACGAGCAGTACGCCCTCTTCGACCTCTACGGCGTCGACTGGCGCGCCCGCTACCAGCAGTTCCGGCCCCGCGTCTCCGCCACCACGACGGACGACGAGCTCTTCTCCCTCATGTCGGAGATGCTCACGCCCCTGCGTGACGGCCACATCAACCTGTCAGCAGGGCAGCGCCACTTCTCCCCGAAGCCCTTCCCGGCGGACTTCTATGAGAACCGCGATGCGGTCATTCAGTACATCGACCAGCGTCTCATGAAGGGGCCCGGAGTCACCCTGACGGGACGCGGCCGTCTGTCCTACCAGTCCCTCAACGCACGGGTGGGCTACATCGTCATCTTCAACATGATCAGGTTCAGCGAGCAGTCCGACTCCGCCTCCGAGGTGGCCGCCGCGGGCAAGGCCATCGACGAGGCACTGGCCGCGCTGGGTGACAAGGACGCGCTCATCATCGATGTGCGCTTCAATGGGGGAGGCTATGACTCGGTGGCCCTGGCGCTCGCGAGCCGTTTCACCTCCACGGAGCGGCTCGGCATCTCCAAGAAGGGCCGCACACGGGACGGCTTCACCCCCTTGAGGGAACTGCGCTTCGGGCCGGCGGGGCCTCGCCAGTTCACCAAGCCCGTCTACGTGTTGCAGAGCGGCCTCTCCGCGAGTGCGGCCGAAATCTTCACCATGGCCATGAGCCCGCTCCCCAACGTGACGCTCGTCGGCGAGCGCTCGATAGGCGCCCACTCGGATACGCCCACCCGTCAGCTCCCGAATGGCTGGTCGTTCGGCCTGTCCGTCGAGCAGTACTTCGCTCCAGACGGCAAGATGTATGAGAGCGTGGGCGTTCCCACCGATGTGGCCGTGCCTCTTGATTGCGCGAGCATCGCCGCGGGCACGGACCGCATCCTCGAGGAGGCGCTCCGCCTGACGGCCGCGCTCCCTTGACTCATGGAGATGGACGCGGCTTTCGTCCCGCGCGCTTGGGGGCCTCATCGTGAAAGCCCATGACGAGCATGCCCAGGTTCCGGGCGAGCCCGACGGCTGTCTCGATGGGGACCCGCGTGTCCTTGAGCTTGTTGACCGACGGGTCCAGGAAGGCGCCCGTCGTGTCGGAGAAGTCCGTTCGAATCAGCATGCAGCCTCGGAAGTTGCTGCCGCTGAGGTCCGTCCCCGCGAAGGCCGAGTCCGTCAGGTCCAGGTCGTAGAAGTTCGACTCACGGGCGACACACTTGAGGAACGGCGTCTTCCTCAAGCTGAGTCCCACGAACGAGCAATACGACAGGCCACACTCCATGAAGCTCAGCTCGGGGTTCGATGAGACATCGCTCCAGTCGATGCCAATCAACTTCGAATTTTCGAAGCGCACCTCCCGGAGCCCGGTGGCCTGGAACCGGGCTCGTGTGACGTTGCTGCCTCGGACCACACAGGATTCGAAGACGGTTCGACTCCAGCGGCTCTCCTGGAGCTGGCAGTTCTCGAAGGTGCACCGGTAGAACTCCTTGTCGCGCAGCTCGAGCCCCTGGAGGTCGACACCCTCGAAGGTCTCGTTCGCGAAGTATTCCTCCCGTTGCAGCCGCTCCGCCAAGGCCTTGTCCGCGCCGTCGCTCGTCGCCATGGATGGGTGTCCTTTCCTGTGCACCCATTGGCACACGAGCGCCACGCGGTGCCCGTCCGTTCGTGGACGCGCACCGCCTCGAGTCACCAATCAGGGTGTGGCTCGATTATGCAGACTTCCCTCTCGGGCGAAACCCAATTGATGACATCGGTCCGCCGCGAATCCGGCGCGAAGGCGGCAAGGCCAGACACCTCTCATGAAACAGCGAGGCTGGATGCCGGGGTGGCCTCGCTGTCATTCGGCGCGAGAGGTACTCCCATCGCGGTGCTCCCCCGGGTCCCTTCGTCGCACGGCGATGGCCTGGCGGGCCTCTGGTGGGCGAATTTCGGGGGAGCAGAATCGACATGAATGCTGCGTCGACCGTTCAGTGGGGCTGATTCGCCACCGGGAAGACCAGGTCGTCGTGGTCCGCCCAGCCTTCCGGGGTGCAGCTCGCCTGCATGGGATTGAAGCCCGCGACGCCTCGAATCGCCTGCAGCCCGCCCTCGGGCAGGATGAAGGTGGTGGAGAGCTCGAAGACCCCTGCCTCGGGGAAGGGGAGCTGACCGAGATAGGTCCAGTTCGGGTTGTGCGCGTCGGCCGCGTGGAAGAGGTCCACGGGGTTCAGCCAGCTCTCGACGCCCGCGATCTTCGCGGTGACGGTCACCGCGCGGCCCGCCGTGAGGGGGCCTCCATCCTGGCTGGTGATACGCAGTCCCTCCAACGTGGTGCTGAGGTGGTAGGCGCCGGAGCCATCCGGGCACGAAGCGCCCAACGTGTTGGGCTGGTTGCGCTCGGGACCCGTGGTCCCCATTCCCTCCACGAGCAGGCCCGTCCCACACGAGGACGACAGGGCCATGCACCGGGGCGCGAGGAACTCCGGGTCGAAGTCGGCGATGCCTCGGTTGCGCACCGTCACGGCCACGGGGGTGGATTTGTGGCCATTGAGGCTCGTGTCATACGCGCGGACCTCCAGCACCGCGGGGCCGTTGAGCTCCTGGAGGGTGTCCCAGGCGAACTCGTACGGGAAGGTGTCGTCGCTCGCGCGGAGCAGCCCGTTGACCCAGAGGTCCACGCGCCGGATGCCGGCGTCATCCAATGCCAGCACATGGACCCGAGAGGTATCCCGGACCGTGCTCTTCGGGAAGGGCGTGAGGATGTGGGCCCACGGTTGATGATGGTCGCCCTCCGGGGTGGTGAGGTCCGTCTGGAGCAACAGGTTGGGCGAGGTCCTCACCCCGTTCGCCACCCGCCCCGGCACGGCCGCGGCGATGAGCGCGTCGCGGACCTGCGAGGGGGTGGCGGAAGGGTGGGTCTCCAGGAAAAGTGCCGCGGCGCCCGCGACATGGGGCGTGGCCATGGACGTTCCCGAGTTGAACTCCGTCGCCGTGTCATCCGCGATGCCCGCGGACTCGATGTCCTGTCCGGGCGCGAACAGGTCGACGCAGGGACCGTAGTTGGAAAAGCCTGCCTTGTTGTCGTCCTTGTTCGAGGCTCCCACGGTGATGGCTTCCGCGGCGCGAGCGGGAGACGCACCGCAGGCATCCAGTGTGTCATTGCCGGCGGCCACAACGGTGGTGATGCCCGCGGCCACGGCGTTGGCGACTGCCTGGTCCAGGGCATCGGAGACCTCGAAGCCCAGGCTCAAGTTGGCGACAGCGGGGGCCTGGTGATTCGCGATGATCCAATCGAGGGCCGCGATGATGCTCGAGAGGGTGCCTTCCCCTTCACAATCAATGGCTCGCACGGGATGCAACGTCACCGCCTTGGCCACACCCCAGGTCGTCCCTCCCAAGGAGCCCGCCACGTGGGTTCCATGGCCGTGGCAGTCTTCCGCGGTGCCTCCAGGCGTCATCACGTCGAAGCCGTTCCCCAGCCGCCCCTGGAACTCCGAGTGTGTCGAGCGGATGCCGGTATCGACGACGTACGCGTGGACTCCCGCTCCGCTCCGCTGGGGCTGGTAGCGGCCATCGAGCGGCAGGTCCTTCTGGTCCACGCGGTCCAGGTTCCACGGTGTCATTCCTTGGACTTGATGGAGCCGGACCTTGGCGTCCTGCTCGACGCTCGCGACGCTCGGGTCCGCGCGAAGGGCCTCCAAACGCGTGTCATCCAGCTCCGCCACGAAGCCTTGGAGTGCATGTGAATAGGTTTGACCGACCTTCGCCCCATATTTGCTCGCGAGTCCCATCACCTTCTCTTGGGTGGCCATGCCCTTGGCGCTGCTCGTGCCCGTCGAGGGGCGAAGCATGACGATGTATCGATGGGGGATGCGTTGGGGCCTGGCCTCCTGTGGCGCGGGTTCCGACCGCGTCGAGTCGGCGCAGCCTCCGAGGGCCAGGAGGGAAGTCAAAAGACAGACGGGTGTCGACAGGCGGGGCTTCCGCATGGTGTGGACCTGTGGATGTGCCGGCCTGGTTCCCTGGATGGCAATGGAAGGAAACAGGCGGCGTCGTGTTGTGCCCCTTGGACGCCGGGCCTGTTCGAATTGATCAATCCGTGGTGGGCGTGCCCGCGAGGACTTCGTGCAGGCGCTCTTGCAGGAAGCGCCGCTCGGGTTCGGTCCGCACCAGCGCCAGGGCCCGGCGATAGGCCGTCGCGGATTCCTCCCAGCGTCCCAGCCTGCGCAACAGCTCCGCCCGCGCCGCGGGCAGCAGGTGATACGACGTGAGCCTCCCGGATGCCTCCAGGTCATCGACCAGCGCGAGTCCGTGCTCGGGCCCCTTCGCCATCGCCACCGCCGCCGCGTGGTTGAGCTCCACCACGGGGCCGGGGGACAGCTTGGACAACCGTTGATAGAGCGCGGCGATCTGCTCCCAGTCGGTCTCTTCGGGACTCCGGGCCTGGGCGTGGAGCGCGGCGATGGCCGCTTGGAGCGTGTAGGGGCCAAACGAGCCCAGTGCGAGCGCGGCATCGAGCTGCGCCACCCCCTCCGCAATCTCCGCGGCGTCCCACTTGCTCCGGTCCTGCCGGTCGAGCAGCACCAGTCCTCCATCCTCTGTCACTCGTGCCCGGTGGCGGGAGTGGTGCAGGAGCAGCATTGACAGGAGCGCGGCCACCTCGCCGTGGCGGGGAAGGAGCGCGCGGGTCAGACGCGCCAGCCGCAACGCCTCCGCGCACAGGTCCACGCGCAACAGGGCGTCACCCTCCGTCGCGGCATAGCCCTCCGAGAACAAGAGGTAGATGGCGTGCAACACCCCACGGGTGCGCTCGGTCAGCGCGTCCATCTGGGGAATGACATAGGGGATGCCTGCGTCGCGAATCTTGCGCTGCGCTCGCACCAACCGTTGCGCCATCGTCGCCGGCGGCACCAGGAACGCGCGCGCCACTTCCTCCGTGGTCAATCCACACAACGTCCGCAGCGAGAGCGCCACCTGGATGTCCTCCGCCAGCGCGGGGTGACAACAGGTGAAGAGCAGCCGGAGGGTGTCGTCTGGATGGGCCTGCCAGTCGGCGCCATCGGGGGCCGTGGCGAGCTCTTGTTCAAGCCGGGCCACGATCTCCATCTCCTCCACCTTGGCGCCGAGCCGCACGCCACGCCGCACCCGGTCCACGGCCTTGTTGCGCGCGGCGCGGAGCAGCCACGCTCGGGGCTCGGTGGGCACCCCGTCACGTGGCCATTGCTGGAGCGCCGCCTCGAAGGCTTCCTGCACCACTTCTTCCGCTGACGCGAAGTCTCCACCCATGACCCGGATGAGCGTGGCCACGATGCGGCCATAGTCCGCGCGATAGGTCTGCTCGAGGATGGACGGCAAGGGGGCCATGGGCGCGGCGGGGCCTGGGCCCAGGATTCATGCCCCGGGCCCGAGGCTCCTTCTCAACCCATGTTCTTGGAGTAGTCCATGATGGGTCGAACCTCGATGGAGCCGGTCCTCGCGTTCGGAATCCGCGAGGCCATGGCGATGGCCTCATCGAGGTCCTTCGCCTCCACCAGATAGAAGCCCCCGAGCTGCTCGCGCGTCTCCGCGAACGGGCCGTCCGTCGTCAGCCGCTTGCCCTCGCGGATGCGCACCGTGGTCGCAGTGGGCGTCGGCTCCAGGGCCTCCCCCGCGATGTAGTTGCCGCTCTTCTCGATGGACTCGGTGAAGACGGCGTACTCGCCCAGGATCTGCTGGGTCTCCTCCTGGGAGAGCGACTCCCAGATCTTCTCGTTCTCGTAGATCATCAGCAGATACTTCATGGGTCGGGCCTCACGATGTCTGGGGAGAACAGTCTCCCATCCACGAATCGAACGAGTGGGGGCGGGAATCGACAGGGAATTCCGGCCGGGATTTTTTGTCCGGCGGGACGCCTCAGGTGGGCCGGCTCAGCGGCGAGAAGTGGCTGAACGGGCCATGGCCCTGTCCCAGCGGCAGCGGGTGCTCGAGCGCCGCGGTGACGAACTCCTTGGCGCGCCGCGTGGCCTCCCGCGCGTCATGTCCCAGCGCGAGCCCGGCGGCGATGGCCGCGGAGAGGGTGCAGCCGGTACCGTGGGTGTTCTGCGTCTTCACCGCGCGAAGGAACAGCGTCTCCATCCGCTCCCCGTCGAACCAGACGTCCAGGCCTCGGAGCTCCCCCGCCATTCCGCCGCCCTTGACGAGCACCGCGCGCGGGCCGAGCTGGTGGATGCGCCGCGCGGCCTCTTTCATGTCGTCCAGCGTGCGCAGCTCCATCCCCGCGAGCAGCTCCGCCTCATGGCGGTTGGGCGTGACGATGTCCGCCAGGGGCAGCAGGTGTTGCTTCAAGGCTCCGACGGCGGAGTCGTCGATGAGGCGTGCACCCGCGCGCGACACCATGACCGGGTCCACCACGAGCGAGCCCAGCTTCAACGCCTTCAGACGCCACGCGACGATGGAGATGATCTCCGCGTTGACGAGCATGCCCGTCTTCACCGCGCCCACGCCCAGGTCCTCCGCGACGGCGTCCATCTGAGCGGCCACGGCGGCCGCGGGCATCACGTCCACTCGGGTGACGCCCCGGGTGTTCTGCGCGGTGATGGCGGTGAGCGCGGTGGTGCCGTGCACTCGGTGATACGAAAACGTGTTCAGGTCGGCCTGGATGCCGGCGCCTCCGCCGCTGTCAGAGCCAGCAATGGTGAGCGCCGTCGGCACGGACGAAGAGGTCTCCATGCGGCGCATGCTGCGGCACCCGCCACGACCGGGCCACTCCAAATGAAGCCCCGCACCGGGAGTCGCGCCGTGCGTGAAGGCCAGGTCGCTCTTGCGTTGATGTTCCTCCCAATGGCGAACCCGCGCGGGGGAGCACGCCTTCGCGGTGAGGTGCCGCCACTTCCACCCAGAGTGTGGTGCCACGCACCTTCCTGGCCCCTGCCTCCGCTCGCGCTCGAGGCGCACTCCACACAAAGGGGCATACATCAGCCCCTGGGTCCATCACGACTGGATTTTTCTGAACTATAAGACTTTGAGGACAAGTCCCTTTGTTCCCGGTAGGGTCTGAGGGGCATGCAACCCGAATCCTCATCTCGTCCGACACTCGCGAGCGGGCCCTGGCGCACTCTTCGTCGCAGGGGTCCGGTGTTGCTGGGGGCCATCCTCCTGGTGCTGGCGGTGGGGCTCCTGATTCGCCAGGGGGGCGAAGGTGCTGTGTTGACCGGTCCCACGGCAGCCAGCGCAGGGGCGCAAGCGGCGCCATCTCGCACGCCACGTGCGTCCGGTGGCACCGTTGCGGAGGGGTCCGTGGAGGAGGCCGAGGCTCGGGCGCCCCACTACGACGCCACGACCTGCTGGCGGGACCTGGAGCGGTTCAACGAGGGCGTGAGCCTGGAGACGTTCCGGGACTGGGCCGCGCCGCTGTTGTCCTCGAGGGATCCGCTGGTCCGCATGTACTTGAAGGAGCGGCTGACGGAGCTCATTGGCAATGACGCGGGCCGGGCGGGCCAGGTGTTGGAGTGGACGCGCGAGGCGGGGCCGAAGGAGTTCAAGGTCTTCGCGATGGCGCTGAAGGACTCGGAGGCGGTTCACCATCCGGACGTGGCGCGCCGACTCGTGGAGATGGGATTGGACGCGGAGCTGGATACGGAGCGCCGCGCGGGACTGCTCTCGACGCTGGACACCCAGAAGCAGCTCTCGCCCGAGGTCCTGACTCGCCTCTCGGACTTCGCCAAGGACCCGGCCTCGGGAGAAGGCGGTTGGGCCGCCGCTCGGACCATCGCGAGGGTGATGAAGAACGACCATGAGCGGACGGCCAACGCGGCGCCGTACCTGGACAAGCTGCTGACCATCGGCAGCCAGTCGCTCGACGAGCACGTCCGGTACATGGCGCTGTCGACACCCATGGAGACGGCGCCCGTGTTGGATGCCCGCTCCATCGACGGGTACTCGAAGGTCCTCACCTCCGAGGGAAGCCCCGATGGACGCGGAGCCGCGGCGCACAACCTGGCGTTGTCGTCGGACCCGGCCAAGGTGATGGAGACCTTCTCTCGCGCCTTCGAGCCCGAGCAGGACGTGTGCGTGCGCTGGGCCCTGTTCCGCTTCTCCGCGCGCGCGGCGGGCCGGGACGCCTTGCCCGTGATGGCCAAGATGGCGCTCATCGACCCTCGCTTCCAGCCCATGTACCAAGCCTTCGAGCGCATCTACGCCAGCGGTGTCGTCGACTTCGAGCGCGTGTGGCTCGCGCTCCCGGACCAGGACCCCTACGGCTGCCTCCATCGCGACTGAGCTCCCCATGACACGCACTCCCATCCGGGTCCGGGCGCTGTGCCTGCTCGGGCTGTCATTCCTCCTGACGCCGCTGGTGGCCTTCGCCGAGCATCCCTCGCTCCAGCCGGAGACGTGCTCCGTCGAGGGGCTGATGGACTCCATCCGCCGGGGGCTTCAGTCGAAGTCACCGGCGTACCGGCGCTACCTGCGCGAATTGTTGAAGGAGTCCGCCGTCACGCTTCCCGAAGAGCAGCTTCGCGCCGCCTTCGAGCGCGAGACAGAGCCCCTCATGGTGGAGCATCTGGCCGCGGCGCTGGCGGCGAAGACGGACCGGGGCGAGAGCCCTTCGACGATGCAGGTGGTGGCGAAGCGGGCGCTCGATGACGCGGACCCGGCCGTACGCGCCGCCGCCACGCGCGCGCTTCGCCGCACCAGCGCGGAGGAGCACACCGGCGACATGTACTCGCGCCTGGTGAGGGATGCCTCGCCGGAGGTCCGGATGGAGGCCGCGACGAACCTCATCGAGGACAACCGCTATGTCTACGCGGGCTACCACGGGCCCGCGTCGGACACGGCGGTGGCGGCCGCCGCGGCGTCCTCCGACGCGAAGGTGACGGCGAGGATTCTGGGGAACATCTCCACGGCGGCCATCAGTCCTGAGTCGGCCAGCACACTCCACTCGCTGCTTGGAAATGAGAGCGCGGAGGTTCGCGCGGGGGCGGCGACGGCGATGGGCGGTGTGCCCGCGACGGAGATGGCGAAAGCGCGACAGACGTTGGGGGCGATGTACCGCTCCGAGACGGACGTGAATGTCCGCACCGCGATTCTCCAGAGCATCGCGCGGCTGGGGTTCGCCAGCGCGGTGCCGGAGCTCCAATCGCTGCGCCAGGTCGACACTCGGCTTGTCCCAGAGGTGGACGCGTGGATTCGCGCCTTGAGTACCGGTCTTCAGGAGTGGAGCCTGCTCCTGAGGGAGAAGCAGCGATTGCGGCAGGCTCATTGAGCAGCAGTCCCTCGGAGGGCCGTACATCCGGCCCGAAAGGAACAACGATGCGTAGCTCCAAGTCGCGCCTCACGGCGCTCGCGGCCCTGGTGTGCATTCCCTCGGCCGCGCTCGCCTACACCGCCGTCGCGCCGTTCCCCAGCACGGTGACGGCCACCACGTACTACTCGAGCGGCACGTATCACGGTGCCGTGGACGTCGCGAACGGGACCTGCAACTACTGGGGCGCGCAGACGGGCGTCTCCGCCACCGTGTACTGGAACGTGACGGTCCGCACCACGGGCGTGGTCTGCAATGGCAACGGCAGTGGCAACCAGAACGAGGCGCTGCTCAACCTCGGCAGCGGTTGGTCCTTCCGTCAGTGGCATTGGATCAAGACGAGCGACTCGTATGACCGCACGTGCAACCGCTGCCAGGTGGGCAACCTGGGCGGCACGGGCAACTCCACCGGGCCGCACTCTCACTTCCAGAAGGACCAGTACGGCACCAAGAACACCTCCTGGTACTCGTCGTACACCTCGAAGGGCGAGGCCTTGGACCGTGGTGAGCTGATGGGCTACATCTAGTCCCACCGGCTGTGCCGGCCGGGGAGTCAGGGCCTGATGGCTCGGCTCCCTGGCCGGAGTGCTCACGGGCCCTGCGTCAACTTGACGCGCTCGCGGGCTGGGGACTCCCAAGGTATGAAGGGGCGTGTTCCGCCCGCCCTCCGAATCGCAGCCGGCTCCGCGCGGCTCCCCGGGTTCGAGGCCGCAGCCGCCGCGCTCCGCGTACTACCATGCAGCCCAGGAGGTCGTGGACCTGCTGTCGTCCAGCGCCATCGCGCTGCGATGGCTGGTGCGTCTGCGCTGGCATGCCGTTGTCGGCACCGCCTTGACGGTGGCGGTGGCCGCGCGCGGCTTGCGGCTGGACCTCCCCGTGGTTCCGCTCCTCGCGTTGGTGGTGTTGACGGGCGCGTCCAACCTGCTGCTGACGCACTGGCTTCGCCACCACCCGGTGGTGAAGTCCCATCACCTGGGCGCGGTGCTCGCGCTCGACACGCTCCTTCTGACGGGGCTGTTGTCTCTGTCGGGAGGGCCTGACAACCCGTTCGCCATGCTGTACCTGGTCCACGTGGCGATGGCGGCGCTCGTGCTGGGGCCCCGATGGACACTCTCCCTGGCGCTGCTGTCCGTGGTGGGGCCCGTGCTCCTGTTCCAGTTCCACATTCCCCTGCGCGAGTTCGGTGATGGCACGGGTTCGGTGCTCACGGGCCCGGGGCGCATGGTGGGGACGTGGGTGGCCTTCTCGCTCACGGTGATGAGCATCGCGTGGATGGTGGCGCGGGTGTCCGCGGCGCTGAGGGACCGGCAGGAGGCGCTGGTGCGTGCGCAGTTGTTGGCCTCGCGCGCGGAGAAGCTGGCGTCGTTGAGCACGCTGGCCGCGGGCGCGGCGCATGAGTTGGGCACTCCTTTGGGGACCATCGCCATCGCGGCCAATGAGCTGGACGTGCTCATCCAGGAGGCGCCACAGGAGGCGCTCGAGGATGCGCGCCTCATCCGGGACCAGGTGGAGCGGTGCCGGGACATCCTGGAGCGCATGAGCGCTCGGGCGGGGCAGACGTATGGCGAGGCCCCCGAGCAGACGACGACGAACGCGGTGCTCGAGCGTCTGCGAGAAGAGCTCACCGCTGGAGAGCTTTCGCGCCTGCGAATCGAGGAGGGCGCCGAGGTGTCGCTCTATTTCCCCCCACGAGGTTTGGTCCAGGTGCTGGTCAACCTGGTGCGCAACGCCTTGCACGCGAGTGATGCCTCGCAGTCGCCCGTCACCTTGAGCGTGCGAGGAGACGGAGGGCGCACGCGCTTCGTGGTGGAGGACCGGGGCACGGGCATCCCGCGCGAAGTGCTGGAGAGGGTGGGGGAGCCGTTCTTCACCACCAAGCCCGCGGGACAAGGCATGGGGCTGGGCTTGTTCCTGGCGCAGACCTTCGCCGAGCTGTGCGGTGGAAGGCTGGAGTTGGCCTCGGAGGAGGGGGTGGGGACTCGCGCGACGCTGGAGCTGCCGTACCGGAAGGGGCCCAGCCATGCAGCCGCCTGAGGTGTCTCCCCTGGTGCTCGTCATCGACGACGACGAGGCCTTTCGAGAGCGGCTGATTCGAGCCTTCGGCCGCAAGGGCTTCACGGCGCATGGCGCGGACAGCGCGAAGCAGGCCCTGGTGCGCGCGGCCGAGCTGCGCCCGGGTTACGCCGTCATCGACCTGCGCCTTCCGGATGGGTCCGGGCTGGACCTGGTGCGCGACCTGAAGGCGATGGATGCGCGGACCATGATGGTGGTCCTCACCGGATATGGGAGCATCGCCACCGCGGTGGAGGCCGTGCGCCGAGGGGCCACGCACTACCTCTCCAAGCCCGCGGACGTGGACGACATCCTGCTGGCCTTCGCGGGGGCGACGTTGCCCGCGGGGGAAGCGGCGTCGCTGGAGCATCAAGTCCCTTCATTGGCCCGCGCGGAGTGGGAGCACATCCAGCGCGTGCTCGCGGACTGTGGCGGCAACATCTCCCAGGCGGCGCGGCTGTTGCGCATCCAGCGCAGGAGTCTTCAGCGCAAGCTGTCCAAGCATCCGGTGCGGCAGTGACACCGGGGTGCGTCACCAAGACGCACAAACCGCCTCTCCCTCTTCGTTAGGGTGAGAGGCGTTGGAGGTTCGATGTCCTTGGGTCGTGTGGTCCCGCTGCTCATCCTGGTCGGGGTGGCCTCGGGTTGTGAGCGCCGCTCCTCGTCGGAGGGGACGGGCTGGAAGGCCGTGGACGGCGGCATCGTCTGTGAGGGCGGCGGGCTCCAGCATCTCGCCTGCACGGGGCTGTATGGCGAAGGTGGCAAGGGCTGGAGTGCGAAGACGGTGGCGCGCGAGGTGCGCGCCTATGAGCCCGGGTTCCAGCTGTGGAGTGACGGCCTGGAGAAGGCTCGCTACGTCTATCTGCCACCGGGGGCTCGCGTGGACACGTCGAAGCCGGATGAGTGGCGCTTCCCGGCGGGGACGAAGTTCTGGAAGGAGTTCCGCTGGAAGGGGCGCCCCATCGAGACGCGGCTGCTGTGGAAGCGGCCGGATGGCACATGGCTGCGCACCACGTACCGGTGGAGCGACGACGGCAAGCGCGCGACCGAGCTCACCGATGGCGAGAAGAAGGTCCCCGATACGGGCACTCCGGGCCATGAAATCCCGATCCAGACGGACTGTGTCGCGTGTCATGGCGGGCGCGAGGACGAGGTGCTCGGGTTCGAGGCGGTGTCGCTCGCGAGGGAGTCCGCGAAGGGCCTGACGCTGGCGAAGCTGGTCGAGGAAGGTCTGCTGACCCAGCCTCCCGAGAAGGCGCCGAGTGTCCCTGGAAGCGCGCTGGACCAGGCGGCGCTGGGCTACCTGCACATGAACTGCGGCGTGTCCTGTCACAACACCAACCCGTTGGCGCTGGGCGGTGCGTCCGGGTTGATGCTGCGTCTGGAGACAGCGGAGTTGGGGGGCGTGGAGCAGACGGATGCGTGGAAGACGTCGGTGGGTGTGCGCTCGTTCTTCCGCACCACGGGCTTGTTCGGGGACTCCGTGCCGCGTGTGGCACCGGGGGATGTGAAGCGCAGCACGATGCTGCACCGCATGAATGCGCGGGGGCTCCCCGTGCAGATGCCTCCGCTGGGGACCCACGTCGTGGACAAGGAAGGCGTCGCGCTGGTCCAGCGGTGGATTGAGTCCTTGCCGAGCCCCCAGGAGAAGTGAAGGCCATGGCCTATCCGGTGGTGCTGGTCCTGCACTCCTGGGGGCGATGGGCGGTGGTGGTGCTCTGCCTGCTCGCGATGGGCAAGGCGCTGGTGGGCTGGCTTGGAGGGAGGGAGTGGACGCGTGCGGACCAGCGGCTCCAACTGCTCACCGTGTCCGCGTTCGACACGCAGATGCTGTTGGGGATGGTGCTCTATTTCGTCCTGAGCCCCTTCACGCCCCACGCGTTGGACGGAGGGTTCCTCGCCAGCCGCGCGATTCCGACGCTCTGGTTCTTCAGCTTCGAGCATCCCGCCACGATGTTGTTGGCGCTCGTCTGTGTGCATGCGGCGTCCGCGCTGAGTCAACGCGCGCAGCGGCCGGTGCCGCGCCACCGCGCCTGGGCCCTGGGGTTGTTGTTGGCGATGGTCCTCGTCGTGCTCGCGATTCCCTGGCCCGGGCTGCCCCATGGCCGTTCCCTGTTCCGAGGCTTCTGAGGTCCTTCCGTTGATGCGGGAAAGATGCGCGTGACTCCCACCCCGCCGTGGGATGAACAGCGGGAGCCCCGTACATTCAGCTTGAGGCGCCGGGCGACTTGCCGGAACCTTGCGGCGATGAAGCCTTCACTGCCGGTCATGGCCGCCGTGGTCTTCCTCGCGAGCGCCGGAGGGTGTCGGCGCCAGCCCGAATCCGAGGCGGCGCAATGGGAGTCATTGCCGCGCGTGGATGCCCACGAGCTGCGCTCCCTGGACATGTTCCAGCGCATCGAGGACCCGGCGCAGCGTTCGCGCGCGCTGTTCCTCGAGACCAGCCGCGTCTACTTCCACCCTCGCTGCTCGAACTGTCACCCCAACGGAGACAGCCCGTTTCAAGAGACGGGGATGACGCTCCACAACCCGCCGGTGACACGAGGCCCCGAGGACCGGGGCGTCGTGGGGATGACCTGCGAGGGGTGCCACCAGGACCGCAACCTGGAGTTCGCGCGGGTGCCCGGGGCTCCGAACTGGCATCTGGCCCCGCGCTCCATGGCCTGGACGGGCAAGAGCGCTCGGGCGTTGTGCGAGCAGCTCAAGGACCCCGCGCGGAACGGAGGCAAGACGTTGGAGCAACTGGTCGAGCACAACAAGCATGACTCCCTGGTGGCGTGGGGATGGGCTCCGGGCTCCGGGAGGAAACCGGCGCCCGGGACGCAGGCGCGATTCGGGGAGCTCGTCGCGGCCTGGGTGGCCACCGGTGCCGAGTGCCCCAGCGAGGAGGCACGGCCGTGAGCATTCGAGTGCGCGTCAATGGTGAGGAGCGGGAGCTGGATGTCGACCCGGAGATGCCGTTGTTGTGGGCGCTGCGCGACGTCCTGGGGTTGACGGGGACGAAGTACGGCTGTGGCGAGGCGCTGTGTGGCGCGTGCAGCGTGCACCTGGATGGCCAGGTGGTGCGCGCGTGCGTGACGCCCATCCGCCGCGCGGACGGCCGCGCCGTCACCACCATCGAGGGATTGTCTCCGGACGGGAACCACCCGCTCCAGCGTGCGTGGGTGGAGCTGGGCGTGCCGCAGTGCGGGTTCTGCCAGTCGGGGCAGCTCATGTGCGCCGCGGCGCTGCTGGCGAAGACGCCCCAGCCCACGGACGCGGACATCGACCATTCGATGGCGGGCAACCTCTGCCGCTGTGGAACCTATACGCGCATCCGCTCGGCCGTGAAGAAGGCTGCGGGCGTGCCCGAGGCGAAGTGAGGAGGACGCGATGAGCCAGCAGCCCGTGGTGTTGACCCGCCGTTCCTTTCTCGAAGGGCTCAATCTCTCCGTGGGAGGTCTGGCCCTGGGGCTGGTCCCCTCCGTGACGTCCGAGGCGGCGGAGCCGGGGACCCGCGCGAAGCCCGCGGAGCTTCGGCCCAACGTCTTCGTGCACATCGCCGCGGATGGACTCGTCACCATCGCGTGTCACCGCTCGGAGATGGGGCAGGGCATCCGCAGCTCGTTGCCGGTGGTCATCGCGGACGAGCTGGGCGCGGACATGGCGCGTGTGAAGGTCGTCCAGGCGGATGGCGATGCCGCCTATGGAGATCAGAACACGGATGGCTCCAGCAGCATCCGCAACGGCGTCTATACGGCGCTGCGCCGCACGGGGGCCACCGCGCGCACCATGTTGGTGGCCGCCGCGGCGAAGCGCTGGAAGGTGAAGCCCGCGGACTGCGAGGCGCGTGACCACGCGGTCTTCCATCGCGGCGGCACGCGCTCATTGGGATTCGGTGAGCTGGTCGCGGAAGCGGCGAAGCTGCCCGTGCCCAAGCCCGAGGCCGTGCAATTGAAGCCCCGCTCGGAGCTGCGCCATGTGGGCCGGGAGCTGCCGCTGCTCGATGGGCCCGCCTTCGTGACGGGAACCGCCGTCTTCGGCGCGGACGTGCGTCTGCCGGGCATGCTCATCGCCGTGGTGGCCCGGCCTCCCGTGGTGGGCGGCAAGGTGGTGCGTTTCGATGCGGCGAAGGCGCTCGCGATTCCCGGCGTGAAGCAGGTGCTGGAGCTGCCCGAGCCGCAGCGGCCCTATCTGTTCCAGGGGTGGGGCGGCGTGGCGGTGCTCGCGGAGAACACGTGGGCCGCCATGCGTGGCCGCGCGGCCCTGGACATCACGTGGGAGAACGGGCCGAACGAATCCTACGACTCGGCGCAGTACCGACAGGCGCTACTGGAGTCGGTGCGGATTCCCGGCACGCCCGCGCGCTCCGTGGGAGATGTGGACAAGGCGCTGGCCCAGGCCCCGCGCGTGGTCGAGGCCGAGTACTACGCGCCCCATCTGCCGCATGCGCCCATGGAGCCTCCTGTCGCCCTGGCCCGGGTGGACGGCGGCACGTGCGAGGTGTGGGCGCCCACGCAACATCCCCAGGCGGCACGCACGGAGGCGGCTCGGGTCGCGGGCCTCACCGAGGACAAGGTGACGGTGCACGTCACGCTGCTGGGTGGCGGCTTCGGGCGAAAGTCCAAGGCGGACTTCGTCGCGGAGGCGGTCTTTCTCGCGAAGGCGGCGGGTGTGCCGGTGCGGGTGCAGTGGACGCGTGAGGATGACCTGCGCCACGACTACTATCACTCGGCCAGTGCGCAGCGGCTCAGCGCGGGGCTCGACGCGTCGGGCAAGCCGACGGCCTGGCTGCATCGCACGTCCTTCCCGGCCATCCGCTCCACGTTCTCGAATGACGTGACGGGACCGGGCCCCTGGGACTTGAGCCTGGGCGTGTTGGACCTGCCGCTCAGCATCCCCAACGTGCGCGCGGAGATGGGCCAGGCGCTCGCGAAGGTGCGCATCGGTTGGCTGCGCTCCGTGAACAACATCTTCCATGCGTTCGCGGTGGGCTCGTTCATGGATGAGCTGGCCCATGCGCGGGGGATGGACCCGCGTGACAACCTGCTCGAGGTGATTGGACCCGCGCGCCATGCCTCGCTGGCGGAGCTGGGTGTTCCCGCGGTGCCCAACTACGGCGGGACGCTGGAGGAGTATCCCGTCGACGCGGGACGGCTGCGCCGGGTCATCGAGCGGGTGACGGAGTTGTCGGGCTGGAGCGAGCGGGAGAAGAACGGACGCACGCTGGGGCTCGCGGCGCACCGCAGCTTCCTGAGCTACGTGGGCGTGGTGGTGTCGGTGAAGAAGGACGGCGCTGGCAAGGCGCGCGTGGATGAGGCGTGGGTGGTGGTGGACGCGGGGCTGGTCGTCAATCCGGACCGGGTCCGCTCGCAGATGGAGGGCTCGGTCATCTTCGGGATGAGCCTGGCGCTGTATGGCTCCATCACCATGAAGGGGGGCGCGACGCAGCAGTCGAACTTCCGCGACTTCCGGCTGGTGCGTGTCGCCGAGGCCCCCCGGGCCATCCACGTGGACATCATCCAGAGCGAGTCCCCGTCGGGAGGCGTGGGAGAGCCAGGGGTTCCCCCCGTGGCTCCCGCCATCGCCAACGCGCTCTTCGCGCTCACGGGCACTCGCGTCAGAGACTTGCCCATCGTCCAGACGCTCGCCGTCTGACGTGCCCTCCCTCGGTCCTAGATTTCGTGGGCCGTCTGCTCGTAGACGACGACCTTGTAGGACCGGGGGAAGAGCATGATGTAGAGGCTGCGCCAGTTGTCTCCGTTGGGGCCCGTGGAGAAGGTGCGCGAGTAGCGCTTCACCCGCACCGTCTCCATGCCGTCACCATAGGTGGAGAGGATGAGCGGCAGCAGCGGCTGGAACTGCCAGTACATGGCGCTGTTCATCTCTGGCAACGTCAGCTCGAGCGTCGTCGGGTCGTTCCGGTAGCCGATGTAGCGGCCCTGGGCGAGCACCGCCGCCGTGGCCTGCTGGAGCGAGGCCTCTCCGGAGAAGGGCCACGCGTAGTCGAGCCGGCGCAGGTAGGACGTCATCATCTCGTACTGGGCGTTGCCGGTGTCGAGCGTGGACTGGAGCTCCGCGGTGACGGGCTGCTCCTGGAGCGTGAGCGCATAGCCCGTGGGCGCGGGCTGGGGATTGCTGAGGCAGGTGCCGCCGATGCATGAGGACTGGAGACGGAACTGCTTCTCCGCCCCGTTCACGAAGCCCACCACCACCAGGTACTCACCCGCCTTGGGCACGGTGACGAGCTTCACCTTGCTCAGCGTCCCATAGCCGGAGTCGTCATCCTGGGCATGCAGCTGGGTGCCGTAGCTGCCGTTGGCGTCCTTGGGGCCGTAGAGGAACAGCCCGGTGTCCAGGTACATGGAGCTGCCCAGGTGGGTGACTTCCAACTGGAGCTGCGCGCCCGCGGTGGTCTGGAGGGTGTAGCCGTAGTAGCCGGGGAGCGGACCGGGGTAGCCCGCCACCGCGCCGTCGACGGGGAGCACGCCCTGGAGCATGGTGCTGTCGGCGATGTTTCCGCTGGGAGGCGCGGGCGGCGCGGCGATGAGCGAGCGGTGGCTCTCCTCCAACGCGGTGTCTTCGGAGGTGGCGTCTGACTCAGGCGCGCCACCACAGGCGCTCAGGAGGGCCAGCGGCAACATCCACAGCGCGGCGTGCTTCCGGTTGCGGTGCATCGGTTCTGCCTCGTGTCTGAAGGAGGGCGTCGCGGCGGGTTCGCGCCGCGGTCCCCCGGGGTTTGCGCGAGGGAGTGTAGTTGCATCTGTAGCCAGGTGTTCAGAGGGAAAGCCCATGGCGCCGCGCGCCTTGAAGATTCCGCGCGGGATTGGGAGTGTGGCGGGATGAAATGGAGCGCCGCGTTGCTGTGTGGAGGCCTGTTGTTCTCCCCGACGGTGGAGGCCGATGAGCCCGCGCCTTCCGCCCGTGAGCGGGAGGTGATGCTGCTGACGGGGGCGATGTTGGGCCCCACGCCCATGTTGGAGGACCTGCGCTCCCTGGTGGACGAGGTGGGCGGACGGGCCACGGGCTCGGAGGCGAACCGCCGCTCGGTGGAGTGGGCCCTGGAGCGCTTCCGCAAGGCGGGAGTGACAGCGGCGGCCGAGCCCTTCCAGATGCCCGCGCTGTGGTTGGAGCAGAGCGCCAGCGCGACGGTGCAGGGCCGCGGTGTGCGCTTCACGCCTCGAATCGCTGCGATGCCCTTCTCCACCGCGACGCCCAAGGCGGGAGTCACCGCGCCGCTGGTCGAGGTCGGCCGTGGCACGGAGGCGGATTTCACGCGCGTGGGCGCCAAGGCCAAGGGCGCGTTCGTGCTGGTGGAGACGGACGAGCTGCAGAACGTGGATGACCTCTTCCGCGAGTACAACGAAGCGGTGGGAATCGAGGCGCGCGCGGTGGCCTCGGGCGCGGTGGGCCTGGTCTACATGGGCAGCCGTCCCGGCAATCACCTCTATCGGCACAATGTGTCCTCGGGACCGAAGAACACGAAGCCGATGATGGTGATGGAGCGCGACGCGGCGAAGCGGGCGATGCGGCTCTTGCGCGCGGGCACGGGCCTCTCGCTGAGCGCCGTGCTGGACTTGAAGACGGGCGGGCCCTACGAGTCGCGCAACGTCATCGGCGAGATTCGCGGCGCCTCGCGTCCAGACGAGGTCGTGGTGCTGGGCGCGCACCTGGACAGCTGGGACCTGGGCGGCGGCGCGCTGGACAACGGCGCCAACGTGGCGATGCTCATCGACCTGGCCAGGCAGATGCAGCGGCTGGGCCTGAAGCCCGCGCGCACCATCCGCTTCGCGCTGTGGAACGGCGAGGAGCAGGGCATGTACGGCTCCGCGGGTTATGTGCGCTCACACGCGTCGGAGCTGGATGGGCATGTCATGGCGCTGTCCGTGGATATCGGCTGTGGCCGCATCAACGGCTTCTTCACCAACGGGCGTCCGCCGCTGGTGCCGCTGGTGGACCGGGTGCTCGGGCCGGTGGCGGGGCTGGGGCCCTTCACCCAGGTGGACGTGCCCGTGGTGGGCACTGACAACCTGGACTTCTTGCTGAGCGGCGTGGCCAATCTCATCGCCAATCAGGAGTCCGCGACGTATGGGCCCAACTACCACTCGCGCTCGGACGAGTTCGAGCAGTGCGACGCGCGCACGCTGCGCAACAACGCCGCGGTGGTGGGCGCCCTGGCCTGGGGCTTCGCGACGCAGGATGAGCGGCTGCCCCGGCAGAGCCGCGCGGAGGTGGAGGCCCTCATGAAGGCGACGGACCTCCCCGCGCAGATGCGCTCCTTCAACGTCTGGGACGAATGGGAGTCCGGCAAGCGCGGACGCCCGGCGGAGCGCCAGGCGTCACCCGCCGCGCGCTGAGCGGGCGCGGTCTCAGCGGGTCTTCCGCTCCTCGAGCCAGGCGTTGATGTTGGGGAGCGTCTTCTTGGCGGGGTCCGTGGTCATCGCCATGGTCCTCGCCTCGTTGGCGAGGCGCAGGGCCCGCTCGCGGTCCCTGCCTGACTCCCACAGCGCCTTGGCGAGCAGGAACCGCACATCCGTCTTGTGCCCCGGCCCTGGCAAGGCCTTCTCCCAGCCGGTGACGGCTCGCTCCAGGGGCGCGATGGCGTCCGCGGGGCGCTTCAGCTTGAGGTACAGGGCGCCCAGGTCGCGGAGGGTCAACATCCACTGGCCTTCCGGGTCCGTGGGCTGGACGACCTGGACGTCCACGGCCCGCTGCGCATAGGGAAGGGCTTCCTCGTAGAGCTCCTTCATCGACAGGATTCGAGCGATGAGGCGCAGCGGAATCACCAGGGTCGCGCTCCAGTTGCCTTGCGTCTTCTCCTTGATGGCGAGGCTTCGCTTGAAGCGCTCCATCGCGAGGTCGTGTTTCCCCTGCTGGAAGAAGAGCACGCCCATGTTGGCGTGGATGACGGCCGCGCCCATGCTCTCCGGCCCATCCGTCTTCGCGACGACCGCGAGTCCGCGCTCATAAAGCGGGAGGGCCTCGTCCATGCGCGACTCCATCAAGAGCGTGGAGGCCAGGTCGTTGAGGGCGTCGTAGACCCGGGGATGCTCCGGTCCGAGCGTGCGCTCGAAGACCCCCAGCGCCTCGCGGGCCAGCTTCTCCCCCAGGGCCAGTTCATCCTGGTCCCTGAGCACGGGGACCAGCGCCAACCGGACGCGCGCCACTTCGGGGTGCTCGGCGCCGAGCGCCTGTTCGGTGATGGTGGCGGCGCGCTCCAGGTGGATGCGGGCCTCGTCCAATCGGGGGTGGACCCACTGCGTCGAACCCAACTCCAACAGCACATCCGCCACCTCCAGGCTGTCGGGGCCGAAGGTGCTCTCCGCGAGTACGAGCGCCTGCATCTGTATCGCCACCGCCTCCTCGTACCGCCGCTGCTTTCGCAGCAGCGTGCCGGAGTAGGTGAGGAGGTTGACGCGGGCCAGTTCGTTGCCGCCGCCCAGCCGTTCGAGCGCGGCCGTGGCGCGATCCTTCCATCGCGAGGCCAGGTCGTATTCGTCGAGGCCGATGCAGGACACTCGCACCAGCAGCATCCAGGCGCGGGCCGCGATGGCGTCCTGGCGCGTGGCCTCCGCCGCGTTGAGTGCGTCGAAGAGGGACTCCTCCGCGCCGCGCCAGTTGCCCGCGCCCTCGCGCAGTTCGCCCAGAAGGAGAGAGATTTCAGCGCTGTCGTGCCGGTTGCCGGCCCGCTTCGCGGCCTTGGCCGTGGGCTCCACCAACGTGACGCCTTCCGCGTAGCGCCCGGTGGCGAGCAGCGCGCGGCCTCGCGCGAGGGTGGCTCGGAGCGCGGCGTGTTGCTCCCGTGCCTCGGGGCCCTCCGGCGTCGTGGCCCCACCGGGCGCCAGTGCCTCCGAGCAGCCCGAGAGCGGAGAGAGTCCCTTCACCGCGCGGTGCGCTTCGTCCACCGTCCTGGGGTCCGCCTGGGTCAACAAGCGGGTGAGGGCGGAGACGTCCGCCAACCGGTTGTCGAGGCAGCGCATGCGCCACGCCATCACCTCTTCCGGTTGATTGCCCCGGACGCGCGTGGCCTCGCACGCGGTGATGCGCGTGGTCGTCCACGCGGCGGTGTAGGCATCCAGCTCCCGGCGCACGCGCTCCCAGGCCGCCGTGGCATAGGGGCGGCCAGTGGCGGCGAACGCGGTCTGGATGGCGGCGTGCTGCTCCGGACCCCAGACCGCCATCATCTCCTCGGAGGCCGCCGCGCAGGCCCGCGCGCCTCGCGTGTGCGCCGCGTGCGTCAGCCCCACCGCAGCGGCCAGTATCGCCACGGCGCTGGCGAGCTGGAGCCCTCGCTTCCAGCGGATGGCGGGGTCCTTCTGGAGCGCGTCGAGCAGTACGGAGATGCTCGAGTACCGGTCCTCGGGGCGGCGGGAGAGGCCACGCAGCAGCACGCGGCGGACCCACGGAGGGACGCGGGTGCCCGCGGGAGGGGGCCGCACTTGCCCCGATGACACCTGGGTCGCTAGCTCCGCCAGCGTGGTGCCCTCGAAAGGGCGCGCGCCATAGAGTGCCTCGTGGAGCGCGACGCAGAAGGAGAACTGGTCTCCCGCCTCGCCCGCCCGTGTTTCGCCCAGGAGTTGCTCGGGCGCCATGTACGCCGGCGTTCCGCCCATCACCGAGCGCTCCATCACCTTGGGGCGGGACGGAGTCTCATGCCCTGGTGGCGGACCTTCCAGCGTGGTGGATGCGCCCAGTCGCGCGAGGCCGAAGTCGGTGACGTGGACGCCGCCGTTGCCGCCGACCAGGAGGTTGGCGGGCTTGAAGTCGCCGTGAACCACGCCCGCGGCATGCGCGGCTTCGAGCCCCCGGCCCGCGTCGAGGAAGAGGTCCAGCACCTTTCGCCAGGGCCGCGGCTCGGCCTTCAGCCACTCGTTCAGCGTCTGGGTCTCCAGCCGCTCCATGGCCAGGAAGACGTGCTCGCCGAAGGTGCCCACGTCGTAGACGGCCACCACGTTGGGGTGGGAGACGCGGGCCATGGCCTGCGCCTCGCGAAGCAGGTGCGCGCGCTCCTTGTCCGCGTCCAGGCCGAGGGCGCCGGTGCGCAACAGCTTGAGGGCGACGCGGCGGTCCAGCTCCGGGTCATACGCGCCATACACGACGCCCATGGCCCCCACGCCCAGCAACTCGAGCACGAGGTAGCGGCCCACCGCCGTGCCCTTCTCCAAGGCCGCGTCCTCGCGCCGGAGGGGCAGGGCGGCGGGCTCGTCGCTGGAGAGGCTCCGGTCGGTGGCCGTGTCGGGGCTCTGCGCGCGCAGCCCTTCGGCCACGAGCATCCGGCATGAGGCACACGTGTCGAGGTGGGCATCCACCCCGGCGCGTTCCTCGGGCGGCAGCTCGCCCAACAACAACTTCATGAAGACAGTCTCGTCGACGCAACGCATGAAGGGGCCCGTCTCGAGGGAGAGGGAGTGGGGGAGGTGAGGATAGCAGAGAGCCCGCGCGCGGCATGCGCGGGCCACGTCGTCAGGGCGCGGGCGCCAGCTCCACTCGGCGGTCGGCGCCCACGCGCAGCACCACGTGCGGGTGCGGCGTGTGGGCGTGGGAGGCGAGCCACTGCGCCAGGGGGACCACCGCGTGCTGTTCCACCGCGCGCTTGAGGGGCCGGGCGCCGTAGCGTGCGTCGAAGCCTGTCTCCGCGAGGAAGTCCACCAGGTCGTCGCCGAAGGTCACCTTCACCCCGCGGCGCGTGAGTCCCTCGCGGCTCAGCGCGGTCTCCAGCGTCCGCCGCACGAGCGTCCGGATGATGTCCGGGCCGAGCGCGCGATAGGGGACCACCTGGTCCAACCGGTTGAGGAGCTCCGGGCGGAAGAAGGCCGTGGCCGCGCCCAGATAGTGCGCTTCCATGTTGCGGGGACCGTCGCCGCTGAAGCCCAGCGAGCGTGCCGCGGAGTCCGCGCCCAGGTTGCTGGTGAGCAGCACCACGGTGTTGCGGAAGCTGACGGTGTGGCCCGTGCCGTCCGTGAGGCGGCCTTCACCGAGGACCTGGAGCAACAGGTCATGCACACCCGAGTCCGCCTTCTCCACTTCGTCCAGGAGCACCACGCCGAAGGGCTGCTCGCGCACGCGCCGGGCGAGTCCACCCTGCTGTCCGCCCACTTCGCCCACGAGCCGTGCCGCGCTTCCGGGTGCGGCATACTCGGCCATGTCGAAGCGGGCCAGACGGGCGACGTCGCCAAAGAGGTACTCGGCCAGCGCCAGCGCGGACTCCGTCTTGCCAACGCCCGTGGGCCCCAGCAGCAGGAACGCGCCAAGGGGGCGCGACGGGTCCGCCAGCCCCGTCTTCAGGGTGACGATGAGGTTGCGCAGGAGCAGCGTCGCTTCGTCCTGTCCGACGATGCGCTCGCGGAAGCGGCGCAGCAGGGCATCCGGGTCCAGTCGAATCGAGGAGTCCACCAGCTCGCGGGGATATCCGGTGCGGGTGCAGAACGCCTGGGTCACCGCGCTCGCGTCCACTTCCTTGCTGGATGCGGCCTGGGCCGTGGCGGCGCGAAGCAGGGACACCGCGCCACCGGGAGGAGGGCCTTCGCCGAAGCGCTCCGTGAGCTCCGCCGCGCGCTCCAGGGACTCCGGGGTGAAGCGAACCTTGCGGGACTTCGCGACGCGCTGAGACGCATGGAACACGGCGGCGCGCGCGGCCGCGGGAGAAAGGGGCGGCACCGTGATGTGACGCAAGGCCTGGAGGAAGGCGCCGTGGGTGCGCTCCGCGCGGGCGACGTCCTCGGGCGTGGCCTCCAGCACCAGCGTCACCTCGCCGCCCTCGATGGCGGGCAGCAGATGGCGCGCGACGTCCAGGCCCGTGTCCCCGCCGCCGAGGGAGAGCAGCTCCGCGAGGCTGTCCATGTGCAGCACCGCGCGCCGCACCCGCAGCTCCTCAATCATGTTCTGCACTCGCGCCTGCCACTGTCCCAGGTAGCGCATGCCGGCCATGATGCGGCCACCCGACGTGCTGAAGACGTCGAGCCCGTGGAGTGGACTGCCCGAGCCCGAGGCCTCCGCCCGGTGCACCAGCTCGTGGACCACCGCGGTCTTCCCCACGGAAGGCGGCCCCACGAGCAGCACGCTGCCGCGCGAGGTGGACGTGACGGCCTCCATGAGCATCGTCACCTCCGCGGTTCGCTCCCAGGCTCGCTCCAGCAAGCCCGCGCGGGCCTCCTCGTTGAGACAGCGGCTCGCTTCGGACAGCCCTGGCGGGGGCGGCGGGCGGTAGGGGCCTGCCTTGTGCTCGGCGGGGACGAGGGCGCGAACCGGCTCCCGGGTCTTGATCGCCACGGACATCGTCTCGACGGTTTCGTCCCCCAGGTAGGCCAGCGAGTGCAGCTTCTCCAGCGGGGCCATGTAGAGCTCGTGCCGGACGAGCTCCTCTACGTAGACCTCCAGGTCCGAGGCGTCGTGCAGCGAGCCCTCCACGTCCAGCCGAGGCACCCAGACATGCATGTTGCCCCTGGGCGCCGCGCTGGCCTTCTTGGCGCCGCGCTCGGGCTTGCCCCGGCCCCGGGTCACCACCGTGAGCTTGAGGGGGACGGGCAACAGGCGTCCGTGCTGCACGGCGCGCACGGTGAGGTTCATCTTCTTCGTGCGAAGGTCCGGCCAGTGCGTCTCTGCCTGCTGGAGCTCGCCGCGCTTGAGCAGCCTGCGCAGCACCTCCGCCACGTCGATGCGCGCGGTCGCGAGGTCCGGGGCGAACGTGGCGATATGGGGATGCGTCAACACATGGGCCGCCACGCCGAGCCCGGGGTAGTTGCGCACGAAGAGGTGAAAATGCTTGTCCATGTCAGTGCCCTCCCCGGGGCTGGCCGCGCAGCACCCGCGCCACCCAGGCGATGGAGTCCGAGGGGGACTGCCCACTTTCCAGATGGACCATCCTCTCGAGGTTGCCTTCCAGGACGACCCGCCCCAGGGCTTGTTCAGGTGACTCGTGGGCACGACGGGCCTCCCGCTCCCGCCGGTTCGCCTCGTCGTGCGCCGCCACCATCCGTGAGACCTCCACCGTCGCGTCGGGTTCGCCCGGCAACAGCTCCACGCGGACCAGCGAGGGCCGCACGCCGTCCTCTCGTGGGACGTTCACCAATGCATAGCCCATCAACGTCTGGAGGACGTCGCTCAGTCCCATCGCCGTGATGCTCACCACATGGCGACGGACGCGTGCTCTCGCTGGAAGAGGCGTCTCGTGCGCCACCCAGGCGAGGCTTCCATCGGGGTCCAAGCGCTCCTCGTGAATCACGACGCGGCCCAGCCCGTGGGGCAGCGCCTTCACCACTGCCGCCAGCGCCGTGGCCGGCGTGTCCGCGAGCCCCTCCACGAGCAGCGTGCGGGTCTGCACGCCGGCCTCCCGGTGCGCCAGTTGATGCGCGAGCCACTCCACTTCATCGCGCAGCTTCACCACCTTGGGGAGGTGCCGGCGCAGCCGTTCCTCGGCGGACACGGGCATGGGCTCGGTGGCGACGAACGGGCGAGGCCGCAGACCGCCGCGTCCCTTGGCCCGTCCCAGCATGGACTCGTAGCCCGCGCGAACATCCCGTGCGACGGGCTCCACCGTGTCGAGGTACTCCCGATGCGAGAGCTCGTGGTCGCGGAGGTCCGCGGCCTCGGCGGACAACCGCTCCAGGTGTTCACCCAGCACCAGGACCTCTGCCTGCCCCGCCGCTTCCGAGCCCGTCGCGGGGGAGGCGAGTGACTCGAGGAGCGTGTCCACGCGCGTGGTCACCTGGTTCAGCAGACGGAATACCTCGGACAGCTTCCAGGTGGTGGGCGCCTGTTCAGGGGCCCACGCGGGCACGCGCGTGAGCAGCTCCACCGACAGACCCATGTCATCGGCATGGCGGAACAGCTCCACGCGGGCCAGCTCCTCGCCACCGCGCCGGACGAGGTGATGGGCCAGGGGCACCGTGAGACGGCGCTCCAGGGCGCGCTTCAAGGGCCGCGCGCCGTAGCGCGGGTCATAGGCCTGCTCCACCAGCAGGTCGAGCAGCTGCGACTCCACCTCCACCACCACGTTGCCGCGGCGGATGCCCCGGCGCGAGAGCAGCGATTCGAGCGCATGCTCGACGACGACACGCAGCGCGGAGGGCGTCAGCGAGCGGAAGGGCACCACGCGGTCCAGCCGGTTGAAGAACTCCGGACGGAAGAAGGCGCGGACGGCGGAGAGGTAGTGGGCCTCCGCGTCCTCGGTGGCGCGCTGGAAGCCCGTGCGGGCGGCGGCCTCGCGCACTCCCAGGTTGGAGGTGAGGACCACCACCGCCTGGCGCGCGTCCACGGTGCGGCCCGCGCCATCCGTGAGGCGTCCTTCGCCCAGGAACTGGAGCAGGGCATCGAAGACGCGGGGATGGGCCTTCTCCACCTCGTCGAACAACACCACGCAGAAGGGCTGGGTGCGCAGCGCCGTGGTCAGCTCGCCGTCCGGCGCACCAGGCAATCCCAGCAGCCGGGTGATGCTGGAGGAGGACACGAACTCCGACATGTCGAAGCGCACCATCCGCTCCTCGCTGCCGAAGAGGGTGCGGGCCAGCGCCTTGGCCGTCTCCGTCTTGCCCACGCCGGTGGGCCCCACGAAGAGGTAGGTGGCCAACGGCTTGTCGGGAGGTTGGAGCGAACGCTGGAGCGTGAGGATGGCATCCACCACGGCGGCGACGGCCTCCGGCTGCCCGGCCACCTGCGAGGACAGTTCGCGAGAGAGGACCTCCCGGGGCTTGGGGGGCGCGCTTCCCAGCACGAAGTCCGGCAGGCCCGTCTGGGCGCGCATCGCGGCGAAGACGTCCTCTTCCGTGAAGCGGCGCACGTTGTTCTCGACGGTGCCAGGCCTCGCGAGCACCCGCCGCAGCAGTCGCACCGCCTTGCCAGGAAACGCCTCGTGCGCGACGAAGCGTTCCTGAAGGTCCAGCAGCGTCTCCAGCGCCAGCGGGGACAGGCGGGGCGCGGGGCCTTCGCCTCCCAGGCTCTCGACGTGGCGCAGTGTGCCCAGCAACGCGGGCAGCGTCGCGCGAGGCTCCATGGCCGGCACCTGCACCACTCGGAACAGCGAGGCGAGCGTGGGGGCTTCTTCCCGCACGCGCTCGAAGCGCTCCGGCGTGGACTCGGCCAGCACGGTCAGCTCGCCGCGCGCCAGGTGCGGCTCCAGGAACTGCGCGACGTTGGTTCGCTCGTTGGACGTGCGGCCCGCGTAGACGAGTGAGGCCAGGTCATCCACGTAGAGGATGTCGCCGACCTCGACCAGCTCCTGCACCACGCCGCGCGCGCGGGCTTCCCACTGGCCCACGTAGCTCATGCCCGCGATGAACTGGTTGCCGTCCACGCGCCACAGGTCCCGGCGCTGCCCCGCGGCGTCCTGACGGACGGTGAGTCGGCGCACCACCTCGTGCACCAGCGCCGTCTTGCCCGAGCCCGGCGGCCCCACCAGGACCACCGCGGCGCCCTCGCGCCCCTCGAACGCGTCCACCACCTCGCGGACCAGCGACTCGCGGCCGAAGCAGCGCTCGAGCTCGTCGTCGCGCGCCGCATGACTCAGGTTGCGCGCCACGGCCCGCAGCTCCGTGAGCGTGAGCCTCCGCCGGTTGCGGCGGGCCTCCTTCTGCTCGGGTGTCTCGGGCGGCGTCTGGGTCTCCTGGGGCTCGTCTCCCTGGGGCCGGCGTCGGCGGGGCGGAGCCGGAGGGCGCGGGGGCGTCCGGGGCAGGATGGAGGGCGCATACGCATCCACCTCGAGCAGCTCCAGCCGTTCCCGGACCTCGGTCCAGATGCCGGGGAGCTCCTTCCGGTCGTGCTCCACGCACCAGGCGCACAGCCTCCGGGCGAGCGCGCGGGGGAGGTCGTCCGGGTCCGCTATCGCGAAGCGGGCCTCGGGGAGCCGGGTGGGCGTCACGACCCAGAACTCATCCCGTGGCCACTTCTCCAGCAGCACGCCCATTCGCCCCTTGAGGACGACGTGCAGGTTCTTCTCGGCGTCTCGGGTCTCGGTGTCGACCTCCACGTGCCGCAGCGACAGGTGGGGTGGCAGTTGGTAGCCGCTGACGCTCGACGGGGGTTCCTTCTCGAAGCGCTCCATCACGGCGAGCGCCAGGTCATCGCGGAGCGAGGACAGGCTGGTGCCCACGAAGTGGATGCGCGGCGTGAGGGTGGGGACCCAGGCCTCGACGAGCCGGCCTCCCATGGAGGCGACGACCAGGGGGAGCTTGAGTTCCATGGCGTCAGTCCTTCTCCGCGGCGCTGAACACGCGCCAGTTCATCCAGCTCTCCAACAAACCCTCCATGTCCAGCCCGGTGGCGTAGCGCACACGGGTCTGGGTGCGCAGGTCCTCCACGGAGCCGCCCGAGGTCTCCGTCGAGCCCGGGCGTATCCGCCGAATCTCCTGGCGGGGAAGCTTCTTCTCCAACTCGCTGAGCTCGGGCAGCGCGGACGCCACCTCGCGAGGATGCGGGGTGAAGTGCACCTTCACCAGCGAGGCCTGGCTGCCTTCCACGAAGCGGTGCACCCCGTGCTCCGACGCGAGGAGCATGGGCAGGGCCGGCCCGGAGATGCGCACGGCATACGCGAGCGGCACGGGCTTGAGCTCCGCCAGCTTGTCTGGCTCCTTCTCCTCGACCCAGACTTCGTTCACGCGGGCCTTGGACACCTTCTCGCCCTCCTTGGGCGTGGGCTTGCGCAGGACGTAGCGCCGGACGGTGAGCGAGTGTCTCTGGCTCCAACGCTCATAGGCTCCCGCGAGGAAGCAGGCCCGGCCCCACGCCCCACGGCCTGGGACGAGGATCAGCGTGGCGCCTCGCGCGTACTCGTAGAGGCTGGAGTACAGCCGCTCTCGAAGCGGGAGGAAGCCCTTGCGCAGCGTGGCCACCTCGCGCGCGAGCACGTCGGCCTGGTCCGCCGCGCGCGACAGATGGGCCTCGAACAACAGGTCCTCGATGGCCTCCGTCTGCTGGGCGCACTCGCGGAAGATCTTGTCCAGCTCCCGGGCGTCTCCGGACTTCCTCGCCACATCCTCCGCGAGCGTCCGCTCCTCCCAGAAAGACTTCTGGCGGGACATCTTGTCGAAGACCGCCAGTTCCTGGCGCAGCGCCACCATGGGCGGCGAGCGGCTCCATCGCTGCACCTCGGCGCGCAGGGCGGCCGCGTCCTCCAGCACCTGTTCGATGGGCTGCCGGCCCAGGCCCTCCGTCTCTCCGCCCATGCCCTCCGCGCGCAGCGTGAGGCGGTCCGTGTCGGCCTCGATGTGCAGACACACCGGTCCTCCACGGGGATGCTCCGCGAGCCAGGCCGCCACGGGCACCACCAGCTCCCGCTCCAGGGCCCGCTTGAGGGGACGCGCGCCGTAGCGAGGGTCGAACCCGCGCGCGGACAGCCAGTCCAGCGCCGCCTCGGAGACCTCCAGCATCGCGTCATGGCGGGACAGGCCCGAGCGCTTGCGGATGGCGTCCACCTCGCGCACCACCAGCCTCCGCAGCAGCTCCGCCGAGAGGGGAGAGAAGACGATGGTGTCGTCCAGGCGGTTGAACAACTCCGGGCGGAAGAAGCGCTGCACCTCCGCCAGGTAGTGGGTGCGCAGGGCCGCGGTGTCGGGAGTCCCGCCCAGTGAGTCGAAGCCCACGCGCGCGCGCCAGGTGTCCGCGCCCAGGTTGCTGGTGAGCACGATGACGGTGTTGCGGAAGTCGGTGAAGCGGCCCGACGCGTCCGTGAGGCGTCCCTCGCCCAGCACGCCCAGGAGCGAGTCGTGGACGGCGGGGTGGGCCTTCTCGATTTCATCCAACAGCACCACGCTGAAGGGCTGACGGCGCACGGTGGCCGTGAGATGCCCAGGCGTCGACGCGTCTCCCAGCAGGCGTATCAGCGCGTCGGGGCCCGCGTACTCGCCCATGTCCAGGCGGATCATCCGCTCGCGCGAGCCGAAGAGCAGCTCCGCCAGCGCCTTGGACAGCTCCGTCTTTCCCACGCCCGTGGGGCCCACGAAGAGCAGGACTCCCAGCGGCTTGCGGGTGTCCGCCAGCCCCGACTTGAGCACGGACACGACGGAGGCCACGCGCTCCACCGCGGTCTGCTGGCCCAACACTCGCGTGGAGAGGAAGTCGCGGACATGCGCGGGCTCCAGCGGCATGTCGTCACGCAGGAGGGACTCGGGGATGCCGGACTCGGACGCGAACTGCCGCACGGCGTCCCAGCGCGTGACTCGCGGTTGGGCCGCGTGGGCACAGGAGGAGAGCAGCCGGCGGAGGAACGCCACCGCGTTGCCCACTTGCGCGCCGTACGGCAGGAAGCGCCGGCACAGGAAGCGGCACTCGTCCAGCGCTTCGGGCAACACGTCCATGGGCGTGTTGCCCGGTGTCTCCTTCGCCACGAGCGAGAGGATGGTGCCCAGCGCCTCCGTGGAAGGCTCCTCCACTCGGATGACGGAGAACAGGCGCGCGAAGCTGGCGTTGCGCCGCTCGACCAGGGCCCAGGCCTCGGGCGTGGACTCGGCCACCACGGAGACTTCGCGAGTGGCCAAGAGCGGGAGCAGCAGCTGCGCCACGTTCTGGTCGCTGTGCGCGCTCTTGCCCGCGTCGAGCAGGTCGATGACATGGCCCAGGGCGAGGATGGCGCGCGACGCGTTGGCTTCGCGCACGGACTTCAGCACCTGCTGCTGCCAGTCGCCCCACATTCCTTCACCGGCGATGAGGCGGCTGCCATCCACGAAGAAGAAGGGACGCGTGCGCTCCTCGGCGGTGGCGGTGCGGGCTCGAAGCGCGTCCGCGAGCGCATGCAGGAGGGCTGACTTGCCCACCCCCGAGGGGCCCACGAGCACCAGCGCCGGGGCTTCCTTCTCGGCCAGCCTCGCGCGGAGCAGCGCCACCAGGGTGTGTTGCTCGTAGGCCGGGTCCAGCTGTCCATCGGCCGCGAGCCGATGCCAGGGCACTCCGATGCGGTCCAGGGTGGGCGTGGGGGGCGGCTTCGCGGGCTTCGCGCCCGAGTCGTTCCGCGACGTGCGCTTGCGGGGCTCCCACGAGTCCTCCTCGAGCGAGTCCTCGGGGTCCTCCGCTCTCGAGGTCCCCGGCTCGCTCGGTGCGTCCGGCGGGCGCGGAGGCGGGCGGATGTCCATGCGGAGCTGACGAGGCGTGAGCGCCGACAGACGCGTGGGCGTGGCCTGGACCTCCACGTCCATCAAGCTCTCGGGGCCATCCGAGCGCAGCGCCAACAGCCTCGCATCGGAATGGTTCGCCAGCTGTTCGCGCAGCCGGTCCAGGGCCTCGTCGGGCACCGTCTTGCCCTGGAACCACCAATGGGTCTCCAGCCTGGGCGTGTAGAGCCCCACGTACGACTGATGCGCGGGCGCGACGGAGGCCAGGAAGGTGAGGGGGGCCAGGGAGTTCTGCAGCTCGCCCCAGACGGGAATGGCGGGCACCGTCAGCGGACGCGCGGTGGCGCCCGTCGCGGCGATGAACTCCGGGACCCGGCGTGGATGGATGCGAGTGAGCTGGTCATCCAACGCCAGCGTCAACTCCTCCGTGGCCTTCTCCACCGTGTCCGCGTGCACGGCGAGGTGGGGCAGGGACAAGGGCGTCAGCGTCACTCGGCCGCTGGCATGCCGTTGCACCCAACATTGAAAGCGAAAGTTCATGAAGTGTGCTCAGGCTAACACGAGGCCGCGCAATGACGGCGCGGTCCGTCATGGGCTGACGCGCTCCGCCATGCGCATGACGCGGCCCCGAGGCTGGACAGCCAGCGGCCTGAAGCGAAATCCTCACCTCACGACAGACTGCCGGGGGGCGTGTGATGGAAGAGAGCCGTGCGAGGCTGATTGAGTCCATCCGAGGTTCCGTGCTGGGCGAAGGACGCGTGCTGGACGGGCCTTATGGTCCGCGGCGGCTCACCTACGCGGACCATGCCGCGTCCGGGCGCTCGCTGGCCTTCATCGAGGACTTCATCCGGGACCACGTGCTCCCGCTCTACGCCAACACCCACTCGGAGACGTCCGGTACGGGCGCGCAGACCACGCGCTTTCGCGAGGACGCCCGCGACGTCATCCACCAGGCGGTGGGAGGCGGTCCCGACGACGTCGTGCTCTTCTGCGGCTCCGGCGCGACGGGCGCGGTCTGCAAGCTCATCGACATCCTGAACCTGCGCATCCCCGCGGACCTCGACGAGCGCTTCGACCTGCGCTCGCGCATTCCGCCCGCGCAGCGTCCCGTGGTCTTCGTGGGGCCCTACGAGCACCACAGCAATGACTTGCCCTGGCGCGAATCCATCGCCGAGGTCGTCACCATCGAAGAGGACGCGGACGGGCGCATCGACCAGGCACACCTGGAGCGGGAGCTGGAGCGCTACCAGCACCGCCCGCTGCGCATCGGCAGCTTCTCCGCCGCCAGCAACGTCACCGGCATCCTCAGCGACCAGGAGGGCATTGGCGCGCTGCTGAGCCGGTACGGAGCCCTCTCCTTCTGGGACTTCGCCGCGGCGGGTCCCTACATCCGCGTCGAGATGAACGGACGGGAGGGTGGCCCGCGCGTGGAGAAGGACGCCGCGTTCCTGTCCCCGCACAAGTTCATCGGTGGACCGGGCACCACCGGGGTGCTCGTCGTCAAGCGCAAGCTGCTGGGCAACCGCATCCCCACGGTGCCCGGCGGCGGCACGGTGTCGTACGTGAGCGGCAGCGAGCACATCTATCAGCGCGACCCCGTGCACCGCGAGGAGGGCGGCACACCGG
Organism: Myxococcus stipitatus; assembly: GCF_037414475.1. The sequence continues at coordinate 7,998,469 of NZ_CP147913.1, forward strand.
CCATCGTCGACTCCATCCGCGCGGGGCTCGTCTTCCAGCTTCGCGAAGCGGTGAGCGTGGAGACCATCGACGAGCTCGAGCAGGGGTTCGTCCGTCGCGCGCTCGCGCACTGGGGCGGCAATCCGGCGCTGCGCATCCTGGGCAATCCATCGCTGCGGCGGCTGCCCATCGTGAGCTTCCTCGTGCGCCACGGGGATGCCTATCTCCACCACAACTTCGTGGTGGCCCTGCTCAATGACTTGTTTGGCATCCAGGCGCGCGGCGGCTGTTCGTGTGCGGGGCCATATGGCCATCGCCTGTTGGGAATCGACCCCATCACCAGCCACCGCTTCCAGGATGTCATCGTGCAGGGCACCGATGGCGTGAAGCCCGGCTGGGTGCGGCTGGGCTTCAACTACTTCCTCTCCGAGACGACGTTCGACTTCCTGCTCGACGCGGTGGACTTCATCTCCGCCGAGGGATGGAAGTTCCTCCCGCATTACGCGTTGGATCCGGTGACGGGGCAGTGGCGGCATCGCGGCCACCAGCGGGTGCTGCGGCGCTTGAGTGACCTCTCCTATGAGACGGGCGTGAGCCAGTCGCCCGCACCGGGCCCTTCCGCGCCGGAGTCGGAGCTCCCTTCGTATGTGACGTGGGCGCGGAGCATCGTCACGCGAGTGCTCCAGGACTCGGCTGAAGGCGCGGGAGCGGACACTTCGCTCTCACCGGCGGCCGAACGTCTGCGCTGGTTCCCGCTGCCCGAAGAGGTGCGGGAAGTCCTGACGCGAGAGCATGCCGCGGTGACGCCCGAGGCTCCCTTCCGGCTCCAGCGCGCGTGAGAGTGAGGCCATCCAGGGTGGCAGGGGGTGTGTGATTGTCGCCGCGTGAATGGAAGCCCCGGGAAGTGAGGGAGGCGAGGGAGCGTCCCATGAGAGGGTGCGTTGACAAGCAGGATGGGGCCGTGCATCGTGCGGACACTTTCATGAGCCATCTTTCGACCCCCCACGCCTGTTGCTGCTGTGACGCACCAGCGGTGGGCGCCTGTCGACCCGTGGCCTGAAACCCCGGGAAGAGCTGGTTCGAAGAGCCCACCATCCGCGAGGAGGTGGGCTTTCGGCTTTTTTAGGTCCCGAAACCACGTCCATCGCGCCCCTCTCGCAGTCGAGGAACCGCATGGCACGTCCCTCACCGCATCATCGACTCTCCACCTTCGCCGCGGGGCTGGCGTTGTTCCTGTCGCCGCTCGCCGCGGCACAGACAACACCCGTTCCAACACCTCCACCCGCCTCCTCGGAGGGCGCCGTCATCAAGGCGACCCCCGAGGGCTTCTCCATCGCCTCCGCCGACAAGGCGTTCGTGCTGAAGCTGCGCGGCTACCTCCAGGTGGATGGCCGCTTCTTCGAGAGCAAGGCGGACCGCCCCGGCGCCACCACGTTCCTCATGCGGCGCGCGCGGCCCATCGTCGAAGGGACGCTCTTTCGTCTGTTCGACTTCCGGCTGATGGCGGACTTCGCGCCCAACGTGCCGCCGCTCTGGGATGCGTATCTGGAGTTCCGCCCGAGCAAGGCGGTGCGCGTGCGGGCGGGCCGGTTCCGTCCGCCCGTGGGGTTGGAGCGAAACCAATCCGCGCTCAATGTCCCCTTCATCGAGCGCGCGCTGCCCACGGACCTGGTGCCCAACCGGGACGTGGGGGTGATGGTGCACGGTGAGCTGCTGGGCGGAGTGCTCGCCTACGCGGTGGGCGGCTTCAACGGCACGGCGGATGGCGCGAACGCCGACAGCAACATCGACGACAGCTTCGACCTGGCGGGGCGTGTGTTCGCCCATCCCTTCCGCGCCACGAACCTTCAGCTGCTCTCCGGATTGGGGCTGGGTGTCGCCGCCTCGCGCGGCAACCAGTTCGGTTCGGCGTCTACCACGGGCGAAGCGCCGCTGCGCACCATGGGGCAGCAGACGTTCTTCATCTTCCGCACCGGGACGGGAGCGGGGCAGACGGTGATGGCCCACGGCGAGCACACCCGCGTCTCGCCACAGGGTTACTTCTACGCCGGTCCCCTGGGGGCGCTGGCCGAGTATGTGAACTCCACGCAGGAGGTGAACCTGGGCGAGCAGCACGCGCGCCTGCGCTTCGAGGCGTGGCAGGCCACGGCGACCTGGGTGCTCTTTGGAGGCAAGGCGTCCTACGAGGGCGTCAAGCCGACGGACCCGTTCGGTCCCGAGTCGGGAGGAGGGTGGGGCGCGGTGGAGTTGGGAGGCCGCTACTCGGAGCTCGATGTCGACTCGGATGCGTTCCCCATCTTCGCGGACCCCTCGGTCTCCGCGCGCAAGGCGAAGGGGTGGGGGGCCGTCGCCAACTGGTACCTCAACGGCAACGTCCGCGTCGCCGCCTCGTATGACCACACGACGTTCAAGGGGGGCGCCGTCGACGGAGACCGCATCCCCGAGTCCGTCATCATGTCCCGCTTCCAGGTGAGCTGGTGAGAGGCCCGTCCATGCGTACCCGTTCCTGGCTGTTCCCGCTCATCCTGGTCGCCTTCGTGGGGTGCTCGAAGGCGGGGGGCGAAGGCTCGGCCTCCGGCGCCGTCACGTTGCTCAACGTCTCGTATGACCCCACGCGTGAGTTGTACGTGGACCTCAACGCGGCCTTCTCGAGGCACTGGGAGGCCACCCACCAGCAGAAGGTCACCATCAAGCAATCGCATGGGGGCTCCGGCAAGCAGGCGCGGGCCGTCATCGATGGGCTCGACGCGGACGTCGTCACCCTGGCGCTCGCCTACGACGTGGACATGCTCCACGACAAGGCCTCGCTCATCCCCGAGGGCTGGCAGAAGCGGCTCGCGAACAACAGCGCGCCTTACACCTCCACCATCGTCTTCGTGGTGAGGAAGGGGAACCCCAAGGGCATCCGCGACTGGGATGACCTGGTGCGAGACGGAGTCGCCGTCATCACCCCCAATCCCAAGACGTCCGGAGGCGCGCGGTGGAACTACCTGGCGGCCTGGGGGCACGCGCTGCGCAAGCCAGGAGGGACGGAGCAGAGCGCGCGCGCCTTCGTGGAGTCGCTGTTCCGCCATGTGCCCGTGCTGGACTCGGGGGCTCGTGGTGCCACGACCACGTTCGCGGAGCGAGGTCTGGGGGATGTGCTCATCGCCTGGGAGAACGAGGCGTTCCTGCTGACGGACGAAGTGGGCAAGGAGCGGTTTGAAATCGTCGTTCCGTCCACGAGCATCGTGGCGGAGCCGCCCGTCACCGTCGTGGACCGCAACGTGGACAAGCGAGGCACACGCGCGGTGGCGGAGGCCTACCTCCAGTTCCTGTACTCGGAGGAGGGACAGCGGCTCGTGGCCAAGCACCACTACCGCCCGCGCTCCGAGGCGGTCGCCCGGAAAGAAGGGGCGCGGTTCCCGAAGTTGACGCTCTTCACCATCGACGAGGTCTTTGGCGGCTGGCGCAAGGCCCAGTCGGCTCACTTCGACGACGGTGGGGTCTTCGATTCCATCTACGTCCCGCAGGCGCGCTGAGCCATGGCTTCTCAAACGCGTCGGCACGTCCTGCCTGGCTTCAAGCTGTCGCTGGGCTTCACCTGGGCCTATGTCGGGTTGCTCGTCCTCATCCCGCTCTCCAGCCTCTTCCTCAAGACGTTCTCCCTCACATGGCCGCAGTTCTGGGAGACGGTGACCGCGCCCCGGGCCCTCGCCGCGTACCGGCTCAGCTTCGGCGCGTCCTTCGCGGCGGCGCTGGCCAATGTCGTCTTCGGACTCCTGGTGGCGTGGGTGCTCGTGCGCTACCGGTTCCCGGGCCGCTCCTTCGTGGAGTCGCTGGTGGACCTGCCCTTCGCGCTGCCCACGGCGGTGGCGGGGCTGACGCTCACCACGCTGTTCTCCTCGAAGGGGTGGTACGGCCAGCACCTGGAGGCGCTGGGCTTCAAGGTGGCCTACTCCTCCGTGGGCGTGGCGGTGGCGTTGACCTTCATCGGCTTGCCCTTCGTGGTGCGCACGGTTCAGCCCGTCCTGGAGGACATCGACGCGGACGTGGAGGAGGCCGCGGCGACGTTGGGTGCCACGCCCACGCAGACCTTCATGCGTGTGTTGTTCCCGGCGATTCTCCCCGCGCTCCTCAGCGGCTTCACGCTGGCGTTCGCCCGGGCGCTGGGCGAGTACGGCTCCGTCGTCTTCATCTCGGGCAACATGCCGTTGCGCACGGAAATCGTGCCGCTGCTCATCGTCACCAAGCTGGAGCAGTACGACTACGCGGGCGCCACGGCCATCGCCGTCGTGATGCTGGTGGCGTCGTTCCTGCTCCTGCTCATCGTCAACGTGCTCCAGCGCTGGAGCCACCGCCGGCTGGAAGCCCGGCCTGGGGCGTGATGGGCATGTTCGCACCCACGATTTGGATATCGCGCCGGAACACGCGGACCCTGGAGGGCTCCGCCTGGGTCCGTTGGACACTCATCCTCCTGGCGCTGGGATTCCTGGCGCTCTTTCTCTTCGTCCCGCTGGTCGCCGTCTTCACCTTCGCCTTCCAGAAGGGATGGGAGGCGTACCTGGCGGCCATCGTCGAGCCCGAGGCGCGCTCCGCCATCTTCCTCACCCTGATTGCGGCGGCCATCGCGGTGCCGCTCAACCTGGTCTTCGGGCTGGCCGCGGCGTGGCTCCTGGCGCGGTTCCGCTTCCGGGGGCGCTCGCTGCTGCTGACGCTCATCGACCTGCCGTTCAGCGTGTCCCCGGTCATCGCCGGGCTCATCTTCGTGCTGCTCTTCGGACGGCAGGGCTGGCTGGGGCCGTTCCTGGCCGAGCACGACATCCAGGTCATCTTCGCCGTGCCGGGCATCGTCCTGGCCACGGTGTTCATCACCTTCCCCTTCGTCGCCCGGGAGGTCCTTCCGGTGATGCAGACGCAGGGCAGTGACGAGGAAGAAGCGGCGCTGACGTTGGGCGCTGGCGGATGGCGCACGTTCTTCCGCGTCACGCTGCCGAAGGTGAAGTGGGGTGTTCTCTATGGCGTCATCCTCTGCAACGCGCGAGCGATGGGAGAGTTTGGCGCCGTCTCCGTGGTGTCCGGCCACGTGCGGGGTGTCACCACCACGCTGCCGCTGCACGCGGAGATTCTCTACAACGAATATGATTTCGCGGGTGCGTTCGCCGTGGCGTCGTTGCTCACGCTGCTCGCACTCGTGACCCTCGTGCTGAAGAAGTACGTGGAGTGGAGGAGCGAGGCGTCATGAGCATCATCGTCGAGCAGCTCACCCGGCGTTTCTCCCCCGGTGGCAGTCCCGCCGTCGCGGACGTCTCCTTTCACGCGCCCAAGGGCGCCATCACCTCCCTGTTGGGACCGTCCGGCGCGGGTAAGTCCACGCTCCTGCGTCTCATCGCGGGACTGGAGGTGCCCGACGTGGGGCGGGTCCTCATCGACGGCGTGGACTGTACGTCGATGCCCGTGCAGCAGCGCAACGTGGGCGTCGTGTTCCAGAGCTACGCCTTGTTCCGCCACATGACGGTGCGCGAGAACGTCGCCTTCGGGCTCAACGTGCGAAAGCTCCCCCGCGACCAGGTGGAGGCGCGCGTGGACGAGATGCTTCGTCTGGTTCAGCTCGAAGCGCTGGGCGAGCGCCACCCAGGCCAGCTCTCCGGAGGACAGCGGCAGCGGGTGGCCTTCGCTCGGGCGTTGGCCATCCGCCCTCGGGTGTTGTTGTTGGATGAGCCCTTCGGGGCGCTCGACACGCGCGTGCGGGAGGAGCTGCGGGAATGGCTTCACGCGCTGCACGAGAGCACGGGGTTGACGACGCTGCTGGTGACACATGACCAACAGGAGGCCCTGGAGATTTCGCAGCACGTCGTGGTGATGAGCGAGGGGCGTGTGGCGCAGGCTGGCTCGCCGGAGGACATCTACGACCGGCCCGCGTCGCCCTTCGTCGCGTCGTTCATCGGCGGGGCGAACATCCTGCGCGGCCATGTCCAGGCGGGTCGCGTGGCGGTGGGCTCGCTCGCGTTGGCGGTCCCTTCGGCCGCACGCGAGGGCGAGGCCGTGCATGCCTTCGTGAGGCCCCACGACGTCAAGCTTGCCCGGACGGCGGAGGGAGAGCGTGGACCTTCGCCCGTGATGGGCACCGTGGAGCGGCTCAAGTCCGTGGGCGGCTTCGTCAAGGTGCTGCTGCGCCTGCCTTCCGGAGACGAGGTCACCGTGCAGGTGCCTCGCACGGAGTTCGACGCGCTGGGTGTCACGGAGGGCGACGCGGTCCACGCCGACGTGCGCACCGCCACCGTGTTCGTGGGGGACTACGCCATCTGACGCCCGGGGACTTCTCCCGTCAGATGGCCTCCAGAGCGGGCGCTTCCTCGGAGGCGCTCTCGGCTGGAGTGTTTGCGAGTGCCGGGGGCTTCGGAGGCAGGACTCGTCCGGGGTTGCTCTCGGCGCGGCGGCGTTGGGCGCGGATGCACCGGTAGAGTTCGTTCGCGTAGGGCAGCACGATGGTCGCCGTGAGGGCGAGCAGGCTGTTGCGCAGGTAGCCCTCCGGGAGCCGCTGTTTCTTCAGGGCGAAGCGCCAGCGGCCCTTGCGTCCGCCGATGCCCCAGATGGCCAGGAACTGGTCCCAGTGGAGGCAGATGATGGAGGACAGCGCCATGATGGGCAGGACCTCCAGGAAGCTGTGGGTGTGCTGCTCGCCCGGTGCCAGGTCCCGGTGGTGGTTGACGGCATAGGACACGTCCGCGAAGGCCGTGGCCGCGTGCACCACCGTGTGCCCCATCATGAGGGAGAGGGTGAGGGGATTGATTTCGAGCAGCAGCCCCATCATCACCGGCACACCCACCTGCGTCAGCATCATGCAGTGGATGACGGCCTCTCCCGTGCCGCTCGTATGCTCGATGTTCGTGCGCCGGTGGTAGGCCCAGTCCACGAACCCCGGGACCATCCACGAAGGCAGCATGACGTAGAGCAACATCCGCCGCGTCGCTGTCTCCACGTCCGTGGCGTCGGAGGGGATGCTCAGCCGGGGCCTTCGCTGACTCTTCTTCAGCGTCGCACGCAGTTTCGCAAGCCAGCTCTTGCGCCGCCCCCACGGCAGCGAGAATCCCTGGAACAGTGATGCCCCCATGCTGGCCCTCCCACTCCGCGCCCTCATGAGGCTGCCCTGGATGGATTGGGCGGAAACTAGGAATGGCCTGACGCGAAGACCAGCGAGGCGCGGGGGTGATTTGGCCACAGCCTGTGTCTGGAATCGTAAGGTTCAATCACCTTGGGAGGCATGTTTGTCATTCACGACAATGTATTATCGCGTTGACAATAAATGACATGCCCCGCATAAGGATTGCAAGCATGGATGCCCTTCCCTGTGGGGTAGCCTTGAGTGCGAACCACGCCAATCCCCTCGAGCTCGACGGTGGAGAGCTTCGCCCGACCCGGCTGCTGCTCACGGGAGGCACGGGCTTCCTGGGGAGTCACTTCCTCCTCTGGAGATTGAGGGCGGGTGGGCGCCTCTTCGTCCTGGTTCGAGGCAAGTCCACGGAGCACGCGCGGACCCGACTCCTGGAGTCCCTCGCCGAGGCCGCGGTGTCGTATGACGTTCCCGTCCCTCGGGAAGAGGTCGAACGGAACGTCGTGGTCCTGGTGGGGGATATCACCCAGCCCGCATGTGGCCTGTCCTCGGAGGACCTCTCGCGACTGGAGGAGGCTCGGCTGGAGGAGGTATGGCATTGCGCCGCGAGCCTGGCGTATGAGAACCGGCACCGAGACAAGATTCATGCACACAATTGTCTCGGGACACGCAATGTCGTGGATGTCGCGCTGAAGGTGGGCTGCGAGCGCTTCCTCTATGTCTCCACCGCATACACCGCGGGGACTCGGAGGGGATGGATTCCAGAGCAGCCGCACGCGGAGCCCTTGGAGGGGGCCGCGGGCTTCAACAACTACTACGAGGAGAGCAAGGCGTGGGCGGAGCGGGAGGTCGCCCGCATGTGTTCCGCGGCCGGGCGGGCCTACGGTCTCCTCAGGCCTTCGGTCATCGTTGGTCCCAGCGCCAGCCGCCGCAGCGGGGGCACCCGGTTCGGCATCTACGGATTGGTGCGGGAGCTGTACCGGTTGCGCCGGGAGCTGGCGCAGGTCTCCGAGCCGTTGAGGCTCCTGGGCCATGAGGGCGCGAGCATCAACCTGGTGCCCGTGGACCACGTGGTGCAGGACATGCTCCGGTTGAGCGCTCAGGGCTTTCCGGGGGGGCCCGCGCACCACCTGGTGGGCCCGGAGGACCTGCCCGCCGCGGGTTTGGTGGAGTGCATGTCCCGTGCGCTCCGACTCCCCATCCTCCGCTTCGCCACTCACCGGGAGACGGAGGCTTCACCCATCGAGGAGTTGTTCGACCTGCGCGGGGCCTTCTATTCCAGCTACGGCCTGAACCCCAAACGCTTTGCCCGCGCGCTGCCCTCGCACCCCGCGCTCTCCCTGAAGGACCTGGAGGTGTACCTGTCGAGCTTCCTGGCGGAGCTGGCGCGCGAGCGCGCCGGAGCGGTGTTCACGCCGGTGCAGGTCCGGGCGCGAGATGGGGCGGAGGTGTGTGGCTTCACGCGAGGAGACCCGTCCCGTCCGGTGCTGGTCCTCTGCAACGCCTACGCGATGCCCGAGGAGTTCCTGGCGCCCCTGGCGCAGCGGCTGGCCGAGAACTGGCGCGTGGTGACCTGGAACACCCGGTGGTTGCCCACGCCCACGCCGGACTTCGACCCCTCGCGCTGTGACTCCAGCGTCCATGTCGCGGACCTGATGGCCGTGCTGGACCACCTGGGTATCTCCCGGGTGGAGTCGGTGGTGGGGTGGAGCAGCGGCGTGCAGGTGGCGCTCCGCGCGCTGGCTGAACACCCCGCGCGTTTCGCCAGCGGCGTGCTGCTCAACGGGACGGTCTCGCTTCCGGCGACGCCCGAGCACCCGATGACCTCGTTCGAGAAGAACCTCCGCCAGCTCTTCCCACAGATCGCCGCCAACCCGCGCGTGGCGGAACGCTACTGCAAGCTCATCTTTGGAGGGCGCTCTGGCGAGGAGGCGCCGCATGGCGAGGACCGCAAGGTGGTGGCCAGCGTCCTCACGTCCACGGACCCGCACCTGCTCTACATGACCAGCGTGCCCTTCCGGACTCCCTCCAGTCTCTTCCGCTACGCGAACATGGTCTGCGCGCTCTTCCGGGAGCGGGAGGACGCGTGGACGTCCTCGGTGACGCAGCCCGTGCTGGTCCATGGGGGAGGGGCGGATGCCATTTCCCACCCGGACCAGGTGGCGCGGCTGGCATCTCGGCTCGTCCGGGCACGGACGGTGCTCAACCCGAATGGGGACCACTTCTCCCATTTCCATGATGAAGGGATTGCCACCATGATTGAGGACTTCGCCCAGCAAGCACCCGCGGAGGGCCCGTCCGTGGAGCCGGCGGAGGATGGGTTCTCGCGCACGCTGGACCGCCTCATCCACCTCTCCAACGCGGACCTCTCCAATCCCTTTCGGGACCTGGTCTGGGAGAAGTCCCTGCCCGAGGACCAGCACTGGATGAGCCCGGAGCTGCTCTCCATCCATGGCACTCCCTGGGAACAGGCGCTCACGCCGCAACAGCTGTTCCGGCTCAGCAAGTGGGAGTGCATCAACTTCTTCAGTCTGAACGTGACGGGCATCCGGGAGCTGCTCACCGAGATGATCAGCCGGATTCACACCCCCGGGCACGAGGTGTCCTCGGAGTACCTCCACCACCTGGTGCTCGAGGAGAATGAGCACATGTGGTACTTCTCGCGTTTCTGCCTCACGTATGGCGGAAAGATATACAAAGACCGCCGCATCCGTTACGACAACTTCCCCGAGCCAGACATCAAGGAGTTCCTCGCGTTCGCCACGGTGTTGGTGTTCGAGGAGATTGTTGACTTCTACAACAGCCAGATGGCGAAGGACGAGCGCCTGCCTCCCTTCGTGCGTGAAATCAACCGCCTGCATCACTCGGATGAGACGCGCCACATCACCTACGGGCGGTTGAACATCGAGCGGCTCCACCAGGGGCTTCGCGCGAAGCATGGCGCGGAGCGGCTGCGGGAGGTGGAGCGCGCGCTCAAGCGCTTCATGCTCACCTCGATGCAGAAGCTCTACAACCCGGAGATATACAAGGACGCCGGGCTGCCCGAGCCGCTCAAGCTGCGCAACGAGCTGCTGGCGAATCCCGCGCGTGTGGCCTTCAACGAGCGAATCCTCTCCAAGACGCTGAGGTTCATGGTGAAGAAAGACATCTTCACCGATGACCGGTGGGCTTGACGGGCCCGGGAGCGTGACCCATGACTCCCCATCACCTGTGTGGCTTGCTGGATGAGGCCGAGCGCCTTCACGGCGACCGGCTGTTCCTGACGGATGACCAGGGCTCCTTCACCTACGCCCAGCTCTCCACCGCCACGAGGAGACTCGCGGGGTGGCTCTCGCGCCGCGGCTTCCACCGTGGAGACCGGGCCGTCATCCTCACCCGCAACCGCGCGGAGGTGGCCCTGGCCGCGTTCGCGACGGCGCGGTTGGGGGGCCTCTTCGCCGTCCTCCACGGGGCGATTCGGGAGCCAGGGCTACGACGGATTCTGGAGCAGGTGACGCCCACCGTGGCCTTCCTGGATGAGTCGACCGCGCATCTGGCGGGCGCCTTCGGGGAGGTGCCCATTGTCTGGGTGGGGCGCGAAGGGGGGCCTGCCTCGGGAGAGAGATTGGAGCGAATCCTGGCGGACGCGCCCGCCGAGTGCCCCGCTTTCTCCGGGGTGGACGTGGAGCCGGTCTGTCTCATCTACACCTCGGGCTCCACGGGGATGCCTCGCGGCGTGACGCTCAGCCACGACAACCTGCTCTTCGTGCTGGCCGCCATCCAGGCTCGGCTCCAATACCGGCGCGAGGACGTGGTGGGAGTCTTCCTTCCGCTCTCCTTCGACTACGGGCTGTATCAAGTGTTCCTCGCCGCGCAGGTGGGGGCGAGTGTCTTCGTGGGGAGCGCGGAGCTGGCGGGGCCGGCGTTGCTCACCACCCTGGAGCGTTGGCGCGTCACCGTGCTGCCGGGAGTCCCGACTCTCTTCGCGGCGCTGCTCAAGCTGTTGGAGCGAGGTGGGGCGGGCGCCCCGCGACTCAGGGCCCTCACCAACACGGGCGCGCACCTCCCAGCCCCCCACGTGGAGCTGCTGCGGCGCCGGCTGCCTGGGGTCTCGGTGTTCCTCATGTATGGACTGACCGAGTGCAAGCGTGTCTCCATCCTCCTGCCCGAGGAGCTGGAGGCGCACCCGGGCTCGGTGGGGCGCGCGTTGCCCGGCACGGAGGCGCTCATCCTGGGGGAGGAGGGCCAGGTGCTCCCGCCCGGGGAAGTGGGGGAGCTCGTCATCCAGGGGCGGCATGTCGCGCTCGGCTACTGGCGCGCGCCGGAGGAGACGGCGATGCGCTACCGCACACACCCGCGAGGCCTGGGGCGCGTGCTGCACTCCGGTGACTTGTTCCGGATGGACGCGGACGGCTTCCTCCAGTTCGTGGGGCGCAAGGATTCGCTCCTCAAGCGCAAGGGCTTTCGGCTGCACCCGCTGGAGATAGAAGACGTGGCCTGTTCGCTGCCCGGAGTTGCCGAGGCGGGCGTGGTGCAGGAGGACTCCGTCGACCGGTTGCACCTCTTCGTCACCGCGCTGCCTGGCTCGCCGAGCACTCGCGAGTCAGGGCTGCTGGACGCGCTCGCCAGCCGTCTGGAGCCCTACAAGGTCCCGGACCGGGTGCACTGGGTGCAAGAGCTGCCCAAGACAGCCAATGGGAAGTTGGACCGGCCGGTTCTCGCCAGCTGGGTGGTTTCCGGGAGCAGGCCATGAGCACTCCGACGTCTCCACCCGAAGGGGCTCGGGCGTTGGCGTGGCTCGAGACGCACGGCTCTCCCTTGTATGTCTATGACCTGGATGAAGTGGAGCGGCGCGCCCGCGAGCTCATGTCCGTGTTGCCCGACGGGAGCCGGCTGTTGTTCTCGCTCAAGGCCAACCCGTTGCCCGCGGTGGCCCAGGTGCTGTGCGGGCTGGGATGTGACGCGGAGGTGTCTTCGCCAGGGGAGCTGTCGGTGGCGCTGGGGGCCGGCTTCTCGCCGGAGCGGGTGCTCTATTCGGGCCCGGGCAAGAGCGCGGAGGAGGTGCGAGGGGCGCTGGGTCTTGGCGTGACACGCTTCTCCGCCGAGTCATGGACGGACCTGGAGCGTGTGGACCGGGCGTCGAGAGCGGCTCGGCGTTGCTCCCGCGTCCTCTTGCGCGTCAACCCCGACACGCCGCCCATGGCCCGGCTGGCCATGAGTGGCGTGAGCAGCCAGTTCGGCCTCGATGAGGCGCAATGGCGCGAGGGGCGTGAGCGGCTGGCGGCGTTGAGCGGCATCGAGTTGTTGGGCGTGCACGTCTACCAGGGGACCCAGCTCGCGGATGTCCCGGCGCTGCTCTCCTCCCTGCGGCTGGCCTTCGAGGCGGGAGAATCCCTGGTCAGCGCGCTCGACCTCCCGTTTCAGGTGTTGGACCTGGGAGGCGGCTTTCCATGGCCGTTCGCCACCTCCGGCACCGGGCTGGACCTGGCGCCGCTGCGTGAGCCCCTGGCGCGCTGGGCGGCGGAGCGCCGGAGGACCGCGTCCTGCGAGCTGTGGTTCGAGTCGGGCCGCAGGTTGTGCGGCTCGTCGGGCACGCTCTGGGCGACGGTGCTGGATGTGAAGCATTCGAAGGGCAAGCAGTACGTCGTCCTCGATACGGGCATCCATCATCTGGGGGGAATGTCGGGCCTGGGGCGGGTGCCGCTGGTGAGCGTGGGCGTGGCCCGCGCGGGCGCGCAGGTGGCGCGCGAGGTGCTCGAGGAGGTCAACGTGGTGGGGCCGCTGTGTACCCCGCTGGACTGCTTCGCCCGCAACGTCAAGCTGCCCCCGCTCCGGGTGGGAGACCGGGTGTTCGTCCCCAATGTCGGCGCCTATGGGGCGACCGCGAGTCTCACGGGGTTCCTGAGCCGGCCTCCTCCGGTGGAGCTGGCGCATCGGGGAGGAGAGGTCGTCGCGGTGCACCGGCTCCGGTGGGGACACGAGCCACAGGCGAGGCCGGCCAGCGAAGGCGCGCAATCGGAGGAGACACGATGAATGCGGACGAGGTGAGGAACAGGCTCATCGAGGTGCTTCGCGAGTTCCTTCCCCGGGTGGCGCCTGGGGAGCCCGTGGAGATGGCGCGCCCCTGCAATGAGATGGGGCTGGACTCGATGAACGCCATCAACCTGATGCTCGCGCTCGAAGGGGCGTTCGAGGTCTCCTTCCCGGATGCACTCCTCACGGCGGAGACGTTCCACTCCCCGGCCTCGCTCGAGTCCACCATCCACCAACTGCGCGGCGCCGCGAGGTGAGCACGCTGCGCGCCGTTGCAGCGCTGGACGCACCCGAGCCCGAGGAGGTCGCGGACCCTCCGGTGGGAGAGGTGACCTCCGCGGAGCCGGCGCGCAGTCCTTCGGTGAGCGCGCATCGTGTGTCGGCCGCCGTGCGAAGGTGGCGCCAGCGCGGCGACGACGGCGAGGACGCGCGAATCGAGGTCGCCCGGATGTTGGGGCGTCGGCTTCGCGAGCGGGCGTGGGAGGCTCCGCCCACCCCGCATCACCGCGAATCCGAGCAGTATCGCGCCGGCATCGGGCGGACGCTGCAACAGCTGGGCGTCTGGGTATTCGGGGCGTTGTGGCTCCTGGTGCGCATCGGGATGGATGTAATTCGTCGCCGCGATTCCATCCAGGCGCGAGGCAGGCACCTGCGGGGGTTGATTGAGCGGGCTGGAGGGACGTGGATCAAGCTGGGCCAACAGCTGGCCATCCGCGTCGACCTGCTCCCGTATCCCGTGGCGCAGGAGCTGGAGAAGATGCTGGATGCCGCGCCGCCCATCGCCTTCTCTCAGGTGCGGCGAATCGTGGAGCACGCCATCCAGCGGCCCCTCGACGAGGTGTTCTCGGAGCTGAGCGAGGAGCCGGTGGGCTCGGGCTCCGTCGCGTGTGTCTACCGCGCGGTGCTCCGCGGTGGAGACGTGGTGGCGGTGAAGGTTCGCAGGCCCGGGGTCGGCTCGCTGTTCGCCGCGGACATGCGGGCGCTGGGATGGATTCTGTGGCTGGCGGAGCTGTGGCTCGTGCCCCCGGGCTACTCGAGGCAGCTGCTCCACGAGCTCAGCACCATGCTCTACGAGGAACTCGATTTCGTGCAGGAGGCCCGGTACACGGAGCTGTTCCAGGACCGGATGGACAAGCTGGGGCAGCGCTTCGTGCGGTCTCCCCATGTGTATGGCGAGCTGTCCAACAACGAGGTGCTGGTCACCGAGTATGTCTCGGGCATCTGGCTCAAGGACCTCATCTCCGCCGCCGAGCGTCAGGACGCGGAGGGCCTCAAGGAGCTGGCCGGGTTGGGCATCGTCCCGCGCAAGGTGGCCCGGCGGCTGCTCAAGATTGCCCGGCTCTGCGCGCAGGAGGGGCTCTTCTTCCACGCGGACCTGCACCCGGCCAATGTGATGGTGCAGCCGGACAGCCGGCTGGTGCTCATCGACTTCGGCTCATGCGGGGCCTTCACCGCGCGCGAGCGCAGGGTGTGGCGCGAAATCGCGGACGCCCAGGCCAACGAGGACGTGGGGCGGATGGTGGCCGCGGTGCTGGCGCTGCTGGAGCCCTTGCCCTCGGTGGACGTGGAGGAGTTCTCCCGCAAGCTGGAGACCGTCTTCTGGCAGGACCTCTATGCCAACAAGAGCCGCACCTCGCGCTGGTGGGAGCGCACGTCCGCCAACCTGTGGATTGGCTTCTTCAAGCTGGCGCAGGAGTACCGCGTGCCCATGAACCTCAACACCCTGCGGATGATTCGCTCCACCATGCTCTCCGACAGCCTGGCGGCGCGGCTGGAGCCCCGCATCGACCACTACCGCGAGTTCCGCCGGTACGAAGTGCAGCTTGGGAAGCGGATGCGCCAGCGCTTGAGGCGGAAACTGAACAGTCTGACCGATGACCGCTCGTTCATCCGCTACGAACAGCTCTACGAGGCGGCTGTGGCTGGCTTCTATCGCTTCCAGCGCTTCCTGGACTCCTCGACCTACCGCTTCGCGGTGACGGAGCGCATGTTCGCGTTCGCGGTGTCGCAGGCGCTGCGGGCGGGGACGTGGCTGTTGTCGGGCGTGGTGCTGGTTCGCGTGGGCGCGGCCGCGAGGCGGATCTTCTGGGAGGGGCAAGGGGTGACGGAGGCGCTGACCCAGGAGCTGCTGTCGGGCCCCGCATGGCGTCAGACGTTCACCAGCCCCGTGTTCATCGGGGCCGCGCTGCTGATGCTGGCATTGACGCTGCGAGGCATCAGCTTTCGACTCTCCGACAAGGACCGCGAAGCGGGCTCGCGCACCGCGCTCTGATTCGACTGTTCGCATCCCGAGGGCATTGGCAGGTTGAGAAGGGAGAACATCACATGGCAATCGAACCCCAGAACTTCACCAGCACCGTTCCCATCGTCATCGACATGGGCAAGCTGCGGCGCAAGAAGGTCAAGGAGCTCAAGAAGGGCGAAGGCGCGCTGATGCTGGAGGTGGGCGATGCCTTGAACGAGGTCCGCGACCAGCTGGGCGAGGAGGTGAGGGGCAAGCAGCTTGTCCCCGTCGTGCTCATCTACCGGAAGAAGTCCAAGAAGAAGCGAGATGGGGGCCTTCGTCTTCCGCTCGTTCCCCCCTTCATGCGGTGAACCCACGGAAAGTGGACCCAAGGAGCCAGGACCATGAGCACGACGGACAAGGAAGTGACCTCTCAGACGGAGGTCAAGCTGGACGGCCACAACGGCGGGCAGATGGTCACCCATGAGCGGGTGATTGAGCAGCACCGCCTCACCCCCGTGAAGAAGAAGAAGCGCAAGACGAGCAAGGGGCTGAAGAACCTGGACAAGGCGCACGACAACGTGAGCCGAGCGCTGGCGGACCTGTCCGCCGCCGTCTCCGACGGGCTGAAGACCTATCGCCGGAAGCAGCGGTCCTCGGCGGAGAAGAAGCGGGATGGGGCCCTGCGCGACATGGCGAAGAACTCGGGCAAGGCGATGAGCGACTCCTTGAAGACCTTGAGCAAGGTGCCGCGCGACCTCACCCGGACGCTCGACACCAAGCGCAATCGCAAACAGGTCCGGGCCGTCGCGCGGTTCATTGCCAATCCCCTGGGGCGGTGAGGCTCCGGGCGCTACACGGGGGCGTGGGGCTGGGGCCGAGATGACGGATGGGTTCCCACGCCAGCCTCGGTGCGCTGGAGGAAATCCCGCACCACGGCCACCGTCCTGGCGGGAGCTTCCTCCATGGGCACATGTCCCAGCCCGTCGAGCATCTCCAGGCGGGACTGGGGAATGCGCGCGTGGAACCGCTGGGCATACTTGGGGAGGATCCACTCGTCGCGGTTCCCCCAGAGGATGAGTGTGGGCACCTTGATTTCAGACAGACGAGGCTCCAGGGACGGGTCCGCGTCCTTCTGGGCGAAGCGTTGTCGGGTGGCCTCCCGGTTTCCCTCGCGCAGGAGCATGTCCTCGTAGAGGTCCACCTGCGCCTCCGTCACGCGCGACGGGTCGCCGTAGGTTCCCTGGACGGTGCGCTTCACCATGAAGCGCGGGGTGACCCAGCGGACCACCTGGTTGAGCACCGGGGTCTCGTAGAGGCGGAGGGAGAAGGGAATCTTCTCCTCGCGCCGCAGGCCAAAGGCATCCACGAGGATGAGCCGGTCCACCCGCTCGGGATGCAGCACGGTGTATCGCCAGGCAAGGCCGCCCCCCATGGAGTTGCCTCCGAGCGTGAAGTGCTCGAGCCCCAACGCCCGGACGAAGCCGTCCAGCCAGGCGACCTCGTCCAGAGGGGTGTAGCGATTCCGCGCGTCGGGACCCGTGAGGCCCTGGCCCGGCAGGTCCATGGTGATGACCCGGTACTCGCGCGCGAGGACGTCCGTCCAGCCCTCCCACGTGTGCAGCGACGCGTTGGAGCCGTGGAGGAGTACCAGGGTGGGGCCGTTGCCCTGGTCCCGGTAGTGGGTCCGCAGGCCGTTGACGTCGATGAACTTCGACGGAGTGCGAGCTCGCCGTGACTCGATTTCACCCGCGGGTCTGTCCTTGCGGACGCCCAGGGCGAGGGCCGCGGCCCCCGCCAGACCCAACCCCACCACCCACTTCCCCGCGCGATTCATGAAACCCCCATCCACGCCCGGGGTTCACCATGAAGCGCGCGGGCGCACACGGGAAGCTAGGTACGTCTGCCCAGACGCAGAAGCACGTCGGCTGCTTGCTTGTCCATGCGCTCGAGAATCTCCGCGGCGGTGGGGATATCGTGAATCATGCCGATGGCTTGTCCGGCGGTACTGTGGGCGATGCTGAAGTCTCCGGCGGCCACGGCGGCCAGATACTTCGCGCGCTCTTCCTCGACGACCTGGAGCAGCTGGTCCTCCCGGCCGGACCAGCGTTCCGTCATCGTGTTCTTGAGGGCGCGGAAGCTGTAGCCCTCTGGCCAGGACAGCTCGCGCAGGATGTCGAAGACGATGGAGCGGTCGGTGTCGTCTCCGGTCAGTCGGACCGCCAAGGCCTTGGAGGCTTGATGTGCCAGGGATTCGCGGCTGGCCCAGAGCCGGGAGCCCACCAAGACACCATCCGCGCCCAGCGTGAGCGCCGCCGCGAGCCCTCGCCCGTCGGCGATGCCTCCGGCCGCGAGCAAGAGGGTGTTGGGGGCGCGTGCGGCGAGGATGTCGGCGACCTCGGGGACCAGGGTGAGGGTCGCCCGGTTGTTCATCCCGTGGCCGCCCGCCTCGCTGCTTTGCGCCACGATGACGTCCGCTCCCGCCTCCAGCGCGAGGTCCAATTGAGAGAGGCGTTGGACCTGGCAGAACAAGGCCGAACACGAGTCCTTGATCTTCCGGGCATAGGGGCGGGGGTCTCCAAAGGACAACATGAAGACCCACGGTTTGTTGGACAGGGCGGCGTCGAGGATGTCGGGCTGTTTGTCGACCATCCAGGTGATGAGGCCCCCACCCACGGGGGTGTCTCCCGCGAGCGCGTGTTCCTGGGCAATCCACTCGGCGTTGCCGTAGCCCCCGCCAATGAGTCCCAGGCCCCCCGCGCGGCTGACGGCGCCGGCGAGGATGCCACCGGAGACCATCGCCATGGGGGCACAGGCGATGGGGTACTTCAACTGGAAGCGATCCGTGAAGCGGGTCTGCATGGGGGCTCCTGGGGTGGGGTGGGCGCAGCTAAGTCAATCCCGGTGGAGCCGGCAGGGGTCCCTGAAGGTGGATGTTGGTTGTTGAATACCGTCGGGGCTCGAAGTGGACGCGCCGCTAGAGCATCCACCGCCAGGACAGCCCGGCGAGCGTGGTGTATCCCACGACGGAGCGCTCGATGGTTCCGTCTGGCGAGATGAAGAACACGGTGGGGAACATGTTCACGCGCCATGCTTGCTGGACGGAGTCGTCTCCGAGCAGCACGGGATAGTCCACCGCGTGCTCCTGGGCGAAGCGCTGGACGGCGGCTTCGTCGTCGTAGGCCAGCGCCACGGAGATGACGTGCGCGGAGTCTCCCGCGATGCGGCGCAGCTGCGAGATGTTGGAGGACTCCGCGCCGCACACGCCGCACCAGGGTGCCCAGAAGGCGAGCACCACGGGTTTGCCTCGCAGCGACTCGAGCGAGACCTGCTCACCGGTGAGGGTGGGCAGCGTGAAGCGGGGCGCGGGGACACCGGAGCCCGGCAGGTGCCGCGTCTGCCAGGTCGCCACCGCCACGAAGACGAGCGCCAGGAAGCCCAGGTCCAGGCCCCACCGTACCCACCACCGCTGACGTGCATTCGCCCACGCCGCCCGCGCCTTACCCAGCACTCCGGACCCACCACCTTGCATCCCGTGTCTCCTCGCGGCGACGCGTGGGCGAGAGTGCCCACGCGTCACGCATCATCCTGCTCCCGACGGGGCCCCTCCAACGGAAGGACCCCGTGCGGCGTTGCGACTACGTGGGGCTGGGCTGCTCCTCGAACGCCCAGGGCGCGGTCCTCACGCTCTCACCGTCTTGCCGGTGGGTGCGGCCCAGGACCTTGCCCAGCGCATGCCCCGCGCGTTCCAGGGCCCGGTCCACGGCGGTGGCGAAGCTGGCGTCCGCCGCTTCCGCCGTGAGCTGCTTGCCGTGCTCAAGCCTGACGGTCACCTTCGCCACCTTGTCCACGCCTCCGCGTGGGCCGTTGATGTCCTCCAAGCGCACCGTCACATCCCTGACCCGGTCCGACAGTCGTCCCATGGCGAAGCGCGCGCGGCGCTCGACGTGGGTGCGCAGGGTGTCAGTGAGGGTGATGTGACGGGCTCGGATTTCGATTCGCATCCTCGGCTCCTCCTGGCCCACCATGGGCCTGTCTCCTATCTGTTGGCCGTGGCCTTTCGGCGCCAATAGGAAAAGTCCCGCGGTTCCTTCGGAAAAACGAAGGGGTCCCAGCGGGAATGCGAGAGGGCCTTCCGTGTTCGCCCCACTCGGCCCTATTCCAGGGGACACAAGGGCACACGCTCGAAGGGGGGTTCAGGAGGGAAGCAGGTGGGGCGGGAGTGCCAGGCGAGGGTTGGTGCCCGGGATCGTCAGGGGTGAAACCCCAACAATCCCGGGCACTTCCACTGCGCGGGATACAGGATTCGAACCTGTGGCCTTTGGCTCCGGAGGCCAACGCTCTATCCAGCTGAGCTAATCCCGCAAGACCGCACCGGCGGGGCCACAAGTAGCTGAACTCCCTGGCCGACGCAAGCCCACATTCCGGGGAGATGACCGTGGGGCGTCGAATGGGCGCCTGTGGCTCGTGCCTCGGACGTGGCTCGGCGGGAAGCCCGCCAGGGGGGAGTTCCTGGGGTGGGCATCGCGCCGGGTAGCCTCATCATCACTCCGTCCAGGGACGGAGGCTCGGACCCATGCCGCCGGTGCGTCGTGGGCGCGCGGTTCCGCGGCGGATGGGAAATGGGGTGTCCAGGCCTCGGCCCGCGCTTGTTCTTGGAGTCCACCGTTGGCCTCGCGAGGCGCGCTCCGTGGACGCGGGGCTCCGATGCAATGACTGTCATTGAGGAGGTCCGAGGGACCTCTTGGATTGAAAGTGAATGAGGGCAACCAGGACTCCGAATGCGTTTCGTGCGTGCGCTCTGCCTCCCTGTCGTAGGGCGTGCCGCCAGGCCGTGTGGATGACACGCCGCATTGCGGGAGCCGTCCCTGGCTGGAAAGAAGTCCTCGAAAAAATCGTGGCGGCACCTGTCACGCTTCCGGCTCCAGGTGCCTAAGCCGGGAAAGGGCGGCAGGGTACGGCCCGCCAGAGGACTTCTTGATGCACACCGACCTTCAGTTCGCGCTGGACCCGAGCCCGGGTGACCTTCCTCGAATGGGGATGCTGGCCACGGGAGTGCCTGCCTGACCTGGACCCGGGAGGGCATGGGGCTGTCCCTTTGGACCGCCCCGGGGTGGACGCGCTCGGAATGAACGTGCGACTGGACTCGGACCTGGATGCGCTCATGGTGCGGCTCGCCGATGGCGACCGTGGTGCGTTCACTCGTGTCTTCGAGCTGCTTTGGGAGCCCATCCAGACGCTGTGCCGCAGTCTGCTCAAGAACGAGGCTGACGCCGCCGACGCGGGGCAGGACGCCATGCACAAGATTCTCGAGCGGGCCTCGGATTTCGACAGGAGCCGTCCGGCGATGCCCTGGGCGCTCGCCATCGCGGGGTGGGAGTGCCGGACGGTGGCGCGCCGCCGCGAGCGCAGGCGCGAGGAGGCCCCGGATTCCATGCCGAGCCAGGCGGGACCTCATGCGGAGGAGGTGTTCCTTCAGCGGGACCTGACGGCCGCCGCGATGGCCGCCCTCGGTGAGCTGTCGGACGTGGACCGAGAGGTGCTCGTCGCCACGTTCTGGGATGAAGCCGCGTCGGTCTCTGGCGCCACGCTCCGCAAGCGGCGGGAGCGCGCGCTCGACAGGCTTCGCAAGACATTCAGGAGGCTCTATGGGCTCGACTGACATCCAGCTGATTCAACGCCGGGTTCGCCGGACCTACGAGCTGGCCCGCTTGCGGCGGGCCCTGGTGGGGATTCTCCCCGTCATCCTCGTCACCGGCGTGGCTGCCTTTGCCGCGAGCCGTCCCACCGCGCCTCTCGCCTTCGGTCTGGCGACAGCGCTCGCGGGCGCGATGATGCTCTGGCACGGCAGGGACCCTCAGAAGGCCTTCCTTCCAGGAGTCATCGCGGGACTCGTCCCACTCGGGCTCGCGCTCGGGGCCGGCGCCCTCCACACCTGCGGCGCGGCGAGCTGCTCCTACGTGTGTGTCCCCGCGTGTGTCCTGGGCGGAGTGGTGGCGGGGTTCGCCGTGGCGGGCGTCAGCCTCCAGCGCCGGGCGAGCGGGTGGTTCTGGGTCTCCGCGTCGGGATTGGCATTGCTCACCGGCGCCATGGGCTGTGCCTGCATGGGTTCAGCAGGTGTCATTGGGATGGGCCTCGGTTTTGGCGCGGGCATTGTTCCTGGCCTTCTGCGCCGCGTATTCGGTAAGGAAACCCGTTAGCAAGACGACCCCCATCGGAAATGGAGTGAGGACGATGAGAGCGAATATCTGGGCAGTGGCGGGAGTGATGATGCTCGCGGGCGCTTGCGCCAAGCGCGAGGAGTCGGCGCAACCGGCTCCGGCGAAGGTGGAAAGTCCCCAGGCCGCCGCGCCCGCGATGCACATGCAACCCGCGCCGTCGGCCGCGGCCCCGGGGCAGCCGGGTGGTATCACCCGCGTCGCCGACCCCAGCCTCGTGTGCATGGTGAACAACCAGATGATGGGCAAGCCCCAGATTCCGGTCGAGGTCGGCGGGCAGACCTATTACGGCTGTTGTGAGATGTGCAAGGACCGGCTCGCGAAGGATGCGACGGCGCGGACCGCGACGGACCCGGTGAGCCAGAAGCCCGTGGACAAGGCGAAGGCCGTCATCGGCATCACCCACGACGGCAACGCCATCTACTTCGAGAGCGAGGAGACCTTCTCCACCTACTCGCGGCAGCTCGCCAGCGCGGCGAAGTAGTCCCAGGCCTCCAAGCACACCGCCGTTCCCGAGGTGGCCCATCCCCGTGATGGGTCACCTTTTTTGTTTCACGCGGCCTGAAGCGGCCCGCGCGCGAGAAATGTCTCCAGGTGTCACGCCTGGCTCCCGGCGCGCCTAGATGAACACCGAGTCATCCGGTTCAACTACTCGCATCCGCCCACGGACGGAGTGCGCACGTCGTCGTGTGTCTCATCAAGGAGACGTTGTGTATGTGGTTCGCATTGTTCTCGCGAGGTGCTGGCGCCCTTCCGGGCTTCGGCGCCGCGCTGGTCATCCTCCTCCAGCCCGCCTTGGCCTCATCGCAAACACTCACCTTGCGTGACTCCTTGGACACCGCGCTTCGGAATTATTCGGCGATTCGCGCGAAGGAGTTCCGCCGCGATGCGGCTCGGCACGACGTATCCCATACGAAGCAGGCCTATCTGCCGGACGTGGTGCTGTCCGCGCAGCAGGTGTACGGCACGGTGAATGCCATGCACGGCCCGCTCTATTCACCGGGTGGGCCCGCCAATGCCTCGACCAGCGCGCCCCCTCTGGCGGAGCAGAACTGGAACGCGTCGTTCGGAGCCCTGTACTCGGTGCTCGTCCACTGGAATGTCTCGACGTTCGGGCGGCTGGACCGTCAGATTGAGCTGTCGTCGAGGACGGAGGAGCTGCGGCGGCGCGAGCTCGAACTCGAGAAGTTCAAACACGGCGTCCGCGTCACCCACGCGTACCTCAACCTCTCGACGGCCCAGCGCATCCACCACATCCAGAAGGAGAACGTCGCGCGCCTCCAGGTCGTGCTGGAGACGGTCGAGAGCCATACTGGCAGCGGGTTGTCTCCCGGCGTGGACGCCTCCTTCGCGCGCGCGGAGCTCGCCAATGCCAGGGCGCTGCGGATCAAGGCCCAGGACGCCGAGCTCATGGCCTCGAAGGAACTCGCGGTGTTGCTCGGTGTTCCGTTCCGCGAGTTCCAACTGGAGCCGACCTTCTTTGAATCCACCCCCGCGGCGACCGGGCCGGTGGACGTCACGTCGGGCCATCCGGTCCTCGCGGTGCACGAGGGGCAGGTCCTCCAAGGTGAACAGGAGGCGAAGGTCGCCTCGGCCGAGGGGCGGCCCACGCTCTCCGCCTTTGGCCTCTTGCAGGGACGTGGCTCGGGTTTCCGCAACGACTACGGCCAGAACCCGGCGGCGTTCTCTCGCTCGTACGGGGACGGCGTCGGTATCGACCGGGGCAACTACGTGGCGGGGTTGGGGCTGAGCTGGAACCTCTCCGCGCTGGTGCGCAGCTTCTCCAGCGAGGCCGCGCGGGAAGGCCGCGCTCGCGCGCTTCATCAGGAACAGGTGCTGGCGACCGAGGAGCTGGTGGCCCAGGCGCGCTTCGCCGAACACAAGTTCAACCTTGCGACCGAGGTCTCGACCGAGGCCCGCGTGCAGAAGACCGCCGCCGCCGACGGCTTCCAACAAAGCAAGGCCCGTTACGACAGCGGACTGGGAACCATCGTCGAGCTCACACAGGCCACCTTCGCCGTGACTCGCGCGGAGGTCGACCTGGAGCTGGCCCAGAACGGCATCTGGCAAGCCTTGCTGCTGAAGTCCGCGGCGGCGGGTGACCTCAATTCCTTCCTTCAGCAGGTCCCTGGAGCAACGAAGCAATGAGCATCCTGAAGGTATCGTTGCGCCGGCCCATCACGGTGCTGGTGCTGGTCGTCGCCATGCTCTTCTTTGGCGTGCGCGCGGCCCAAGACATCAAGGTCGACGTCCTGCCGGAGATGAACCTCCCCGTCGTCTACATCGCGCATACCTTCAATGGCTATACGCCCGCGCAGATGGAGGGGTACTTCACCAAGATGTACGTGAACATGATGTTGTTCACGAACGGCATCAAGAACATCGAGACGAAGAACTCACAGGGCCTGACCCTGATGAAGATTTCGTTCTACGAAGGCACCGACATGGGGCAGGCGGTGGCGGAGATCAACTCGCTCTCGAACCGCTCGCAGGTGTTCCTGCCGCCCGGAGCGCCTCCGCCCTTCATCATCCGCTTCGATGCCTCGTCTCAGCCCGTGGGGCAGCTGGTGTTCCGCAGCGAGACGAAGACCAACAACCAGCTCCAGGACATCGCCAACTTCACCGCGCGACCGTTCCTCATCTCCATCCCGGGCCTCACCACCGCGCCTCCGTTCGGCGGCAGTCCGCGCACGATTGAAATCAACATCGAGCCCGAGAAGCTGCGGGTCCACAACCTCACGCCCGAGCAGGTCGTCGAGGCCATCGCCCGGCAGAACGTGACGGCTCCCTCAGGAAACGTCCACATCGGGGACACGACCTACATCACCCCGACGAACAGCACGATTCGCGCGGTGGAGGACTTCGGAAACATCCCGCTCCTCAAGGGCTCGGTGGCCAATGTCTATGTTCGAGACATCGCCACCGTGAAGGACGGAGCGGACATCGCCACCGGCTATGCCCTGGTGAATGGCAAGCGCTCCGTCTACCTCAACGTCGCCAAGTCAGGGAACGCCTCGACGGTGCACGTGGTGCAGAAGCTCAAGGAGTCCATCCCTCGCATCCAGTCGAACCTTCCCGACGACGTCCACATCTCCTACGAGTTCGACCAGTCTGTCTACGTCGTGGGCGCGCTGAAGGGGTTGATCACCGAGGGAATCCTCGGCGCGGTGCTGACGGGGTTGATGGTCCTCCTGTTCCTGCGCGACATGCGCTCGGCGCTCATCGTCATCGTCACCATTCCCATCGCCATCATCTCAGGCGTGCTGTTCCTCAAGCTGTTCGGTCAGAGCATCAACATCATGACGCTGGCGGGCCTGGCGCTCGCGGTGGGCATCCTCGTGGACGAGAGCACGGTGACCATCGAGAACATCCACCAGCACCTGCACCGAGGAAAGACTGTGGCGGTGGCGGTGTGGGACGCGTGCCGCGAGATTGCCTTCTCGAAGCTGCTCATCCTGCTGTGCATCCTGTCCGTCTTCGCGCCCGCGCTCACCATGGGCGGCATCCCCGGCGCGTTGTTCCGTCCGCTCGCCCTGGCCATCGGGTGCTCGATGGTCATCTCCTTCCTGCTCTCCCAATCGCTCGTGCCGGTGATGGCCAACTGGATGCTCAAGAAGCACGGCGCTCATCCTGGGGAGGAGGCCGCCGTTCCACCCGTGGGACGCGTGCGCCGCGGAGTCGAGTGGCTGATGCCCTGGCGGCGGATATTTGTTTCAGTCGGTATCGGCGCGCTCGCGGTCCTGGCGGTGGTGTCGCTCCAACGCATCGGCAAGGACGTGTTGCCCCGCGTGGACTCCAGCCAGCTCCAGCTCCGGCTTCGCGCGGCCGAAGGCTCACGGATTGAGAAAACAGAGCAGGTGGTTCATCAAGCCATGGCGGTGGTCGAGGAGGTGGTGGGCGTCGACAAGGTCCGAATCTCCTCTGCGTACGTGGGACAACACCCGTCGTCGTTCGCCATCAGCCCCATCTACCTCTACAACGCGGGGCCTCATGAAGCGCTGTTGCAAGTCGCCTTCGAAGGCGAGGTCGGCGACACCGATGCGCTGAAGGACCGGCTCCGCGCGCGGATGCGCGAGGTGATGCCGGCGGTCCAGGTCGCGTTCGAGCCCGTGGAAATCACCGAGAGAATCCTGGGGCAAGGCTCGCTGTATCCCATTGAGGTCCGGTTCTCCGGGATGAAGAAGAAGGTGAACGAGAAATACGCGGGGATGTTGCTCGAGCGGCTGCGAGGCATTGAGTACCTGCGCGACCAACAGGTGCAGCAGTCCCTGCGATACCCCGTGTTGAACGTGGAGGTGGACCGCATCCGCGCCGCGCAGTTGGGGGTGGACATGCAGGACGTCACCCGCTCGCTGACCGCGTCCACGTCGTCCTCGCGATACACGTCCAAGAACATGTGGGTCGAAGGGATGATGGGCATCGCCTACGACGTGCAGGTCCAGACGCCCGCGGGTGAGTTGGACAGCGAGCAGGACCTGGCGCAGGTGCCGCTCTTGAAGAACGCGAACCGCCCCGTCCTGGGCGACGTCGCGACCATCACCCCGGGCACCGCCCACGGCGAGACACACAACCTGGGGACGATGGCCTTCGCTTCGGTCACCGCGAACGTCCACGGCAAGGACCTGGCTCAGGCCCGGCGCGATGTCCAGGCCGCGATTGCCTCGCTCGGTGAGCTCCCCAAGGGCGTCAACGTGCAGCTCGCGGGGCTCTCCGTGGTGCTCGACGACACGATGAGCAGCCTGGCGAACGGACTGGTGGTCGCCATCGTCGTGGTCTTCCTGCTCCTGGCGGCCAGCTTCCAGTCCTTCCGGTTGGCCACGGTGGTCCTCACGGCCGTGCCCGCCGTGGTGCTGGGGGCGCTCGGCGCGCTGCTGCTCACCGGCTCCACGCTCAACCTCCAGTCCTACATGGGCATCATCATGGCTGTCGGTGTCTCCATCTCCAATGGCGTATTGATGGTGGCCAGCGCGGAGCAGCGCCGCAAGGCCGGAGCAGGAGCCCTCCAGGCGGCGCTCGACGGTGTGTCGCTGCGTGTCCGCCCCATCCTGATGACGACGCTGGCGATGCTCGCCGGAATGCTGCCCATGGCCGTGGGGCACGGCGAGGGTGGTGACCAGATGGCGCCGCTGGCGCGCGCGGTGCTCGGAGGGCTGAGCGCCTCCACGCTGGTCGTCTTGTTCGTCCTGCCGCTCGCGTTCGCCTGGGCGCAGGACACCGTCCCCACGACTTCCAAGTCTCTTGATCCTTCCGATGTGGAGAGTGAACACCATGCGATGGGAGCTGTCTGAAATGCGTGCGCGAGCAAAGCGCTGGTCTGTCTTGTTGGCCGCCGGTGGGCTGGTGAGCGTGAGCGCCTGCCGGACCGCCGAGACGCCCGCGAAGGCCGCTGAGACCGCTCGGCCCGTCGCGCGGACCGCCACCGAGACCTTCCGGGTCGAGCCCTCCCGCCTGGAGTCGAACCTGCGGCTGCCGGCCGAGCTGATGGCGGACCAGACGGTGGACGTCTACGCGAAGGTGAACAGCTACGTGAAGAACCTCCGCGTCGACATCGGCTCCGTCGTCCGCAAGGGCGACCTGCTGGTGACGCTCGAGGCCCCTGAAATCGAGGCGCAGCTCGCCTCGGCCAAGGCGCGCCAGGCCGCGATGGAGGCGCTGCACGTCGCGTCGAAGGCGAACTACGAGCGCACGGTGAAGACCAGTCAGACGGAGGGCGCCGTCGCCCGGGACGCCATCGACCAGGCTCGGGCCAAGGAGCAGGCGGACGCCGCGCAGGTGGTCGCCGCCAAGGCCACCCACGACGAGCTCGCGGCGATGAAGGGTTACCTGGTCCTGCGCGCGCCGTTCGACGGCGTGGTGACGGAGCGCAACGTGGAGCTGGGGACCTACGTGGGGCCCTCGGGCCGAGGCTCGAACAAGCCGATGGTGGTCGTGAAGGCGCTCCAGAAGATGCGGCTCACCGTGTCGATTCCAGAGGCCTACAGCCCGTACCTCCGGCTGGGTGACACGGTGTCGTTCTCCGTGCGCTCACTGCCTGGGCGCGTCTTCACCGCGAGCCTCACGCGAAGGGCGGGGGCCTTGGACGCGGCGCTGCGCTCGGAGCGCGTCGAGGCGGACGTCGACAACGCGGACGGGGCGCTGCTGCCCATGATGGTCGCGGACGCGCGGCTGACACTCTCCTCGCCAGGGCCCACCGTGGTGCTGCCTCGCACGGCCGTGGTGGAGAGTGGAATGGGCACCTATGTCCTGCGAGTCCGGGACGGCGCCGCCCGGCGCATCCCCGTGACGCGCGGCCTGCGCGTGGGAGAGCAGGTCGAGGTCTTCGGCGCGCTGGAGGCGGGGGACGTGCTCGTGTTGAAGGCGACGGAGGAGATGAAGGAGGGGATGCGCGTCGCGGAGGGATGACCGCCGGGACGTGAAGACTACGCGCTCTCCGGCTTGGGCGCGGGCAGGTGGATGCGCACCGTTCGCACGCGCCGGGGAGTCGCCTCCAGCACCTCGAGCTCCAGGCCATTCTTGGTCTGGAGCTTCGTGCCCGGCTCCGGAATCGCGCCTCCCGCCAGCGCGATGCTCAGCCCCGCCACCGTCGAGTAGTCCTGGTTCTCATCCAGGTCCAACCCCAGCTCGCGGTTGATGTCGCGGATGGCCGCGCTGCCTTGCACCACCGCCGCCACCGGGCTCTCCCGCGTCACCAGCTCCTCGGGCGTCTCCGACTCGCTGAGGATGTCGCCCACCATCTCCTCGACCAGGTCCTCCACCGTCAAGAGGCCCACCACGCCGCCGCGCTCGTCCACGACGATGGCCAGTTGCATGCGCCGCCGCTGGAGCTCCTTCAGCGCGTCCATGGCCCGCATCGTCTCGACGAGGAAGAAGGCCGGCCGCGTCACGTCCTCCAGGACGATGAGGTGCCCCTCCCAGGCCACGCCGAGCAAATCCTTGGCGATGACGTAGCCGACGATGTTGTCCATCGTCCCCTCGAACACCGGCATCCGCGAGTGCCCGTGCTCCAGCAACGTCCGGCGAATCTCGTCCGCGCTCGCGTGCCGGCGCAGCGCGATGATGTGCTCGCGCGTCACCATCAGCTCGCCCACCGTGAGCTCGCCCATCTCGAAGGCCCGCGCCGCAATCTCCCCGGCCCGAGGGTCCAACGAGCCCTGCTTCGCGGCCTCCTCCACCAGCGCTTGCAGCTCCTCCGCCGACAGCCGGCTCTCGCTGAAGTTCGTCCGGTCTCCGAAGAGCCGCAGCACCACGTTGGAGCTCGCCGTGAGGAACCACACCACCGGCCGCATCAGCCACGACAGCCCCCGCAGCGGAGGGCCGATGAGCAGCGCGTAGCGCTCCCCAGCCCGCAGCGCGAGCGACTTGGGCACCAGCTCTCCCAGCACCAGCGACAGGTAGGACACGATGACGACGACGCCGGCCAGGGCCACCTCGTCCGCCGTCTGCTCGGGCAGCCCCAGGCCTGTCAGCAGGGGCGCCAGTCGGTTGGCGATGCTCGCGCCACCGAAGGCCGCGGCCGTCGCGCCGATGACGGTGATGCCAATCTGCACCGTCGCGAGAAACCGCTCCGGGTCCGCGCGCAGGGCCTCCACCGCCTTCGCGGAGCCGCTTCCCTGTTCCACCAGCTCCTTCAGCCGCGTGCGGCGCAAGGAGATGACCGCGAGCTCCGCCCCGGCGAACACACCGTTGGCGAGGACAAGCAACAAGATGATGAGCAGCTCCGTGACGATGACGGCCCTCCCTTCAGGAGCCCTCTACCGTATCCTTTGAGGTCCAGCGGCTCACTCACCAAGTGATTGCAAGAGGAGAGACAGTTGGTCCCGGCTGGCGCCCTTGGGGAGGTAGTAGTGGGGACCGGACATCAGGGCCTGTCCCACGTCCTGGGCCGCGGCCGAGGTCAGGAACACCACGCGCGTTTGTGACCCACGCGGAAGGTGTTCCACGACCTCCAGGCCGCTCATGCCTGGCATGTTGAGGTCCAGCAGCATGACCTCGAAGCGCTCTCCGCGCCGCAGGCTCTCCAACGCCTCCAGCCCGTCCGCCGCCTCACAGGCTTCATACCCCAGGTCCTCCAGGCTGAGCCGAAGGAATTCCCGCCAGTCCGCGTCGTCATCGACGACCAGGACTCTTTTCGCGCATTCGTCCGCGTCCAGTCGCGCCAAGCATCCTCCCGACACGGGGAGAACCTCCCTGCGCACCCCCGGCATTCACGACCCGGGAAGACAGGCTCATGCTCGCGGAGCGAGGAAGCAGCCTCAGAACAGCGCCAGGCCCAACTGCGTCACCAGATACTGCAGCGCGGGCCGCACGTTGTGACTGGCCGTGCGAGGGCGCACCGGCTGGGCCGAGTGGTACCACTCGGGCTCGCCCACCAGCCGGCCTTCCGAGTGGCGGAACAGCCGGAAGCGCCCCAGGTCCGTGGAGCTGCCCGCGTTGCACACCCGCAGGGCGCGGCCCCGCACCGGGTCCAGGACGGATTCTCCCGGACGGTGGCGGTGGCCGTGCAGCACCAGGTCGCACCGGCCCTGGATGCGCTTGACGAGCTCCGCGCCCAGCGACAGCTCCGACGCGTGGGGCCAGCCCATCCGCGAGGCCAGCCGCTCCGGGAAGCTCTCCTCGGGCAAGGGCAGCACGTGGTGATGCACCAGCACCGCCACCAGCGCGTCACGCGGCGCGGCATTCAGCGCGCACTCCACCTTCTCCACCGTGTCGCGGGAGAGGGTGCCGTGGCTCGCGAAGTAGTTGCGGTTGTGGTCGCCGGTGGAGTCCACGCAGACGAAGTAGAGCCCGGGGCCGCGCACGGTGCGCACCTTGAGGCCATCCATCCACCCGCGCCCCACGTCGTTGCCGGGGCGGTCATGGTTGCCGGGGATGAAGGTGAGGCGGCCCACGTCGAGCAGGGGAGAGAAGATGTCGAGGAATCGACGGTACTCCTCGCGCAAGCCCTGGTGCGTCAGGTCTCCCGTCACCACCACATGGTCGGCGCCGCACTCCGTCAGCGCCTTCATCAGCGCGCGTGCCGAGGTGTCACTCGTGACGCTCAGGTCCAGGTGCAGGTCCGACAGGTGCGCCAACGTCCGGATGGGCATGCCCGGCAAGGTAGGCATTGCATGCGGCACCTTCACGTCCCCCCGGTGAAAGCGTCGCAAGCGTGATGAAACAGCTGTGCATCACCCGGCGACCCACTCGTCCCGAGGTGCCAGCGGCGCGTTGACCGTGGACATGGACACGCGCGGAGGGAGCAGACGCGTCCCGGGACCGACGCGCAGTCGCGTGCCGCGCCAGTCCACCGTGCGGAAGAAGACGCCGTGCCACCACGCGACGAACAGCAGCGCGTCCTTGGCCAGCACCGCGGGAGCGCAGCGCCAGGACACCGGCTGCGGGCGCAGCGCGCGGAACGCCGCCAGGTCCACCACCACCTTGCCCAGGACAATGGCCAGGGCCAGGGCCGCCGACTCCGGGGTGGGGCTCAAGAGCGCGCCCAGCACGGCCAGCGGGGTGGGGTTGAGCAGCGCCTGCGCCACGTAGGTGGGCGGCGTCACCGCCGTCCGGTGGATGACACTCCAGCGCAGGTAGCGCTGGAAGAAGGCGCGCACGCTCTTCTCCAGGGACACGTTGAAGACGGGCGTACACGCCACATGCACACGCCGGCCCAGCTTGCGCGTCACCCACTGGCCAATGACGTAGTCCTCCGCCAGCACGTCGCGCACCGAATAGAAGCCGCCCAGCGCCTCCACGTCCGCGCGGCGCAGCGCCATGGACTTGCCCACGACGATGTCCTGGTCCGCGAAGCGCTTGGCGCCAATCATCCCCGCCGCCGCGCTGGACGTCAGGTAGAGGTTGTCCAGCAGTGAGCCGAAGGTTCGCTCGCCCATGCCAGCGACGGGGTGCGTGACGCAGCCCACCGTGGGGTCCGCGAAGCCCGCGGCAATCTCCTCCAGATAGCCGGGCGCCACCCGCGTGTTGCTGTCGCTGATGACCAGGAGGTCGTAGCGGGCCCGGTCCGCCAGGGTGATGAGCTGGTTCACCTTGGGGTTGAGGCCCGGCGCGCCTTCCTGCAGCTCCAGCCGCATGATGCCGGGCCAGCGGCGCACCGCTTCCTTCGCCACCGCGTAGGCCGCGTCGCGCGTGTCCTTGACGCCCAGCACCACCTCGTACTCACCCGGATAGTCCAGGCGGGCGAAGTGCTTGAGGTTCGCCTCCAGGTCATCGTCCGCGCCGCACAGGGGCTTGAGGATGGAGATGCCCGGCCACGCCATGCCCGCGGGGAGGGCCCGAGGCCGCTCACGCCGGTGGCGGAGCACGAGCACGTACTGGATGACGAGTGCGGTGAGGCCGAACGAGGCAGCGAAGAGGAGGAGGGCGGAAGCAAGCGACATGCGCGGGCGGTCCCCAGGGCTGGCGCGCGGTCATCGCGCGACCTGGGTGCCACGCTAGGGGGCCCTCGCGTCAGCCTCGCGGAGCCCCCGGGTCGCCTGGGCCAATTCCGGGTGACAGCGCCGTGAAACCGCGCCGCCCTCAGTCGCCCAGGTTGCGGCTGCGGGGATGGCGGATGTCCTTGCCCCGCACCATGTAGACGACCATCTCCGCCACGTTCATCGCGTGGTCGCCGATGCGCTCCAGGTGCTTGGCGATGAACATCAGCGCCGTGGCCCGGCGGATGTTCTTGGAGTCCTCCATCATGTACGCTAGCAGCTCGTTGAAAATCTTGAGGAAGAGCGCGTCCAGCAGGTCATCGCCCTGGAGGACCTCCTCCGCCTTCGTCGCGTCGCCGGAGACGAAGGCGTCCAGCGAGCGCTTCACCTGCTGCTGCGCCAGCTCCGCCAACCGGGGCGTGTCCACGTACGGGGCCAGCGGGGGGACCTGGTTCAGGTCCATGGAGCGCTCGGCGATGTTGACGGCCAGGTCGCCAATGCGCTCCAGGTCCGTGACGATTTTCAGCGCCGTGGTGATGAGGCGCAAATCACTGGCGGCCGGCTGGCGCAGCGCGAGGATGCGGCGGCACAGCTCGTCCACCTCGATTTCCAGCCGGTTCACGTCCTTGTCCGCGTGGACGACCTTCTCCGCCAGGGCGCTGTCTCGCTCCGTCAGGGCCAGCATGCTCTGAGCGATGAGGCCCTCCACCTTCGCCCCCATCGCGAGCAACTTCTCGCGCAGGTCCCTCAGGTCCTGCTCGAAGGCCTTGTCCGTGTGCGTCAGGGGCATCGCCGCCCATCCCTTCTCTTCGCTCACCCGAACTTCCCGGTGACGTAATCCTCGGTGCGCTTCTCGCGAGGGTTGGTGAAAATCTGCTCGGTGGGCCCGCATTCCACCAGCTCGCCCATGTAGAAGAAAGCCGTCCTGTCGCTCACCCGCGCGGCCTGTTGCATGTTGTGGGTGACGATGGCGATGGTGTACGTCGCCTTCAGCTCGTGGATGAGCTCTTCAATCTTCGCCGTGGCGATGGGGTCCAGGGCGCTCGCGGGCTCGTCCATCAGCAGCACCTGCGGCTCCACCGCCATGGCGCGGGCGATACACAGCCGCTGCTGCTGGCCGCCGGACAGGCCCAGCGCGCTCTCGTGGAGGCGGTCCTTCACCTCGTCCCAGAGGGCCGCGCCGCGCAGGGACTTCTCCACGCGCTGGGACAGCTGCTGCTTGTCCTTCATGCCCCCCACGCGCAGGCCGTAGGCCACGTTCTCGAAGATGCTCTTGGGGAACGGATTGGACTTCTGGAAGACCATGCCCACGCGGCGGCGCAGGTCCACCACGTCCACGCTGCGGTCGTGGATGTCCGTGTCGTCCAGGAGGATGGTGCCGGTGTGGTTTGCGCCCGGAATCAAGTCATTCATCCGGTTGAGCGAGCGCAGGAAGGTGGACTTGCCACAACCCGACGGACCGATGAGGGCGGTGACGCGCCGGTCCAGGATGGCCAGGGAGACCTTCTTGATGGCCTCCTTGGTGCCGTAGCGGAGGGTCAGCTCTCGCGCCTCCATCTTGGGGCGGGGGGCATTCGGAGAAAGGGACATGGAGGAGACCGTCAGTGGGCGCCCGCGGCCTTGCGGCGCGTTCGCGTGCGGATGATGACCGCGACGAGGTTGAGGGCGAAGGTGAGCATCAGCAGCACCAGCACCGTCGAGTACAGCAGGGGACGGGTGGCCTCCACGTCCGGCGACTGGGTGGCCATCACGTACGTGTGGTAGCCCAGGTGCATGAACTGTGAATTGAGGTGCGTGGGCAGGTCCGGCAGGAAGTAGGCCGCGCCCGTGAAGAGGATGGGCGCCACTTCCCCCGCGCCTCGGGAGATGGCCAGCACCGCGCCCGTGAGGATGCCGGGCAGCGCCCCCGGGAGCACCACCCGCGCCAGCGTCTGGGATTGCGTGGCGCCCAGCGCGAGGCTCGCGGTGCGGTGGTCCATGGGCACCGCGCGCAGCGCCTCCTCGGTGGAGACGATGACCACGGGCAAGGTCAGCACCGCCAGGGTGAGGGCCGCCCACAAGAGGCCCGGCTGCGCCCAGTACATCTCATCATGGCCGAACGCGCGGTCCATGCCCTGGCCCACGAAGAGGATGAAGAAGCCCAGGCCGAACAGGCCGAAGACGATGGAGGGCACACCCGCCAGGTTGACCACGGCCACGCGCACCAGGCGCGCGAAGAGCGAGTGGGGCGGCGCGTACTCGTGCAGGTACACCGCCGTCATCACGCCCACCGGCATCACCGCCACCGTCATCAGCAGCGTGAGCGCGGCGGTGCCGAAGATGGCGGGGAAGATGCCGCCGCCCATCATCCCGTCCGAGGGCGGTTGGGAGAGGAACGTCCAGGTGACGCCCGCGGCCCCGTTCTCCGCGATGTTGAAGAGGATGATGGCCAGCACCGCCACGATGACGAAGGCGGCCAGGGCCGTGAGCGACGTGAGCGTCAGGCCCACGGCTCGGCGGGTTCCCGGCGTCATGCGGCACCGCCGGTGAGCTTGCGCACGACGCGCCGGGTCCAGGTGGAGGCCATCAGGTTGAGCACGAAGGTGAAGAGGAAGAGCTGCACGCCGATGAAGAACAGGAGCGAGTAGTGGGGACTGCCCACCACCACTTCACCCATCTCCGCGGCGATGGTCGCCGACAGCGAGCGCGCCGAATCCCCCAGGCTCCAGGAGATGACGTCCGCGTTGCCGGAGGCCATGAGGACAATCATCGTCTCGCCGATGGCGCGCCCGAAGCCCAGCACACACGCGGCGAGGATGCCCGGGGCCGCGGCGGGGAGCACCACCTTCCACGCGGTCTCCCAGGGCGTGGCGCCCAGCGCGAGCGAGGCCTCGCGGTAGCTGCGGGGCACCGCGGTGAGCGCGTCCTCGGACACCGTGAAGATGACGGGGACGATGGCGAGCGCCAGGCCCAGGCCCGCCAGCATCGCGTTGAGCGGCCGGTCGAAGTGGAAGAAGTCCTTCACCACCGTGGACATCACCATCAGCGCGAAGAAACCCAGGACGACGGAAGGGATGCCGGCGAGCAGTTCGATGACGGGCTTGAGCAATTCGCGCAGCCGCCGGGGCGCGAACTCCGCGGCGAACAGCGCGCCGAACACCCCCAGGGGCACCGCCACCATCATGGAGACGACGGTGGTCTTCAAGGTGCCCACGAACAGCGGAATCATGCTGACCTTGGGCACCTTGGAGACAGGTTGCCAACGGAAGGCCGGGCGGCCCACGGGCACATCCTGCGCCAGGAACATCTTGGAGAAGCTGGCCTCGTGGCGGGCCTCTGCGTCGGTGAAGAGGCCGAGCGCCTCTTTCGCCACGAAGATGATGATGAGGATGAGCGCCGCGATGCCGGTGAAGGCCATCAGGGTGATGAGCCCCGCGATGACCTTCTCCCGAAGCTGCCGCCTCCGCGCGGCCGGCGACAACGAGGGCGCGACGAGTGGCTGACTGAGACCCTGCTCCATGATGGCCTGTCTATCCATAGTGGGTCGGGGCCTCGCGTGACATTCGTGTGACTGTGACGGTCCGCCGCTCGGGCCTACTTCACCGGGAAGTATCCGACCTTGGTGACCACCGCCTGCCCTTCCGGCGAAAGCGCGAAGTCGATGAACGTCTTGGCCTCCCCCGAGGGCTTGTTGCGCAGGTAGAAGTACAGGTCGCGCGACAGCGGGTACTTGCCCGTCTTGATGTTCTCCGCCGAGGGGGCGACCTCTTCGTTGCCCTTCTTGATTTTCAGCTCCTTGACGCCCTTGGCGTACGCGGCGCCGCCGTAGCCGATGCTGTTCTTCTCCTTGGCGACGGCGTTCACCACCGCGGCGGTGCCGGGCAGCGTCTGGGCGGAGGCGGTGTAGTCCTCACCGTCCAGCACGTGGTCCTTCACGAAGACGTAGGTGCCGGAGGAGTTCTCACGGGAGTAGATGATGATGGGCGCGTCGGGGCCGCCCACCTGCTTCCAGTTGGTGACATCTCCCACGTAGATGCCGCGCAGCTGCTCCACGGTGAGGGCGCTCACCGGGTTGCTCTCGCTGACGTAGAAGGTGACGCCGTCCTTGGCGACCGGAATCTCCACGCCCGTGGTGTTGTAGCGGGTGCGCAGCTTCTGCTTCTCCGCGTCCTTCATCTCGCGGCTGGACATGGCGATTTCGGTGGTGCCGTTCTGCAGCGCGGCGAGACCCACACCGGAGCCCCCGCCCGTCACCTGGACCTTGGTGCCGGGCGTCTTCTTCATGAACTCCTCGGCCCACCGCTGGCCGAGGATGACCATGGTGTCCGAGCCCTTCACGGTGACGTTGCCGGCTTGGGCGGAGAGCGGGAGGGCGAGCAGCAGGCCCGCGACGATTGAACCGAGGAATGCCTTCATGGCTGGTCAGCTCCTGCGAACGTGTGGAATGTGGTGAGTGGCGTGTCGGAAGGTAGGGCCTAGTAGCGGGCCTGCATCTGAAGCGTGAACAGGTTGTCGTGCGGCTCCTGGGCACCGTCCGGAGCGGCCGTCATGGGCATCTCGTACGCGGCGGTGACCTTCAGGTTCTCCCCGAAGTAGTGGAGGAGGGACACGCCCAGGGTGCCCACCGTGTTGGTGGAGGCGGGGCGGCCGTCCACGGCCGCGTTCTTCCGCCCGTGCTCCGGGTCGAACCAGTCGTAGCGGACGGCCACGGCGTTGGTCAGGCCCACATTCTGGACAATCAACCCGTACCAGCCGCTGGCGGGGATGCCAAGCTGCTCCACCTTCACGTCGCCGGAGCTCTTCCAGTAGCCCTTGCCGACGATGTACTCGCCCTTGATGGCGGTCGCGCCGAAGGGCAGCACGTCCAGGTAGACCTGCGCGTCCAGTCCCAGGCGCTCGCGCGTGTACGCCTTGCGATAGGTATCCGACGGAGCCTTGGCGATGGAGTAGCCGTGCCAGCCGGAGACGCCGCCGGACAGCCAGCCCAGGTCGAAGCCGGCGCGGCCGATGAAGTCCTTCTCCTTGTCGTTGTCCGAGCCGATGTAGCCCTGGTTGAAGATGCCGTCGCCGTCGAAGAGTCCGACGCTGACGTTCATCTTGCCCTCCAGGAAGTTGCCCGCGAACTTGATGCCGCGGTCGCGCTCGTCCGGGAGGAAGGCGCGGATGACGCGGGTGCGCTCGGGCATCTCGCGGTCGCTGGAGGACTGGACGGCCTCGTAGCCGAAGGGCCACTTCATCTGCCCCAGGGTGAGGGAGAGCTGCTGCTTGGTGCCGGGGATGAAGAGGGTGGCCTCGGCGTCGCGCACGGTGACACCCGGAGGCGCGGGCACCGCGTCAATCTGCAGCATGAGCTGCGCCCAGTCCGTGGTGTAGGTCGTTTTGAGGCGGCCCCGGCGCACGCTGAAGCGGCTGAAGCCGCCCGCACCCGAGTCATCCAAGCTCTCCTGGTACTGATAGCGCCCCTGGACGTAACCCGAAATCTTCAGCCTCTTGAGGGAGAGCAGGTCGTTCTTCGTCTCGGTGTTCTGCTCTTCCAGCGCGGCGACCTTGCCCTCGGCGATGGTCATCCGCTCGTCGATGTCCGCGGGGGCCGCGTCCGCTTCGGAGGTCGTCGCGGGCGCGGTGTTTTCCGTGGGGGGCGCGTCCGCCGCGGGCACGTCCGAGGCGGGAGCCTGGGTCGAGGGCTGCTCGGTGGCGGGGACCTGCTGCTGGGCCAGCGCGACGGTGGGGCTCAGTGTAAGGACGAGGAGGGCGTTGGCGAGGCGACGCATCGGAGCGGGTTTCAGGAGGGTCACGAAACTGGCTTCTAGGTAACGTCCGTGGCTGTTTCAGGTCCGTCAGGTGACATCCGTGTCACGAAGTCAGAGGGACGGTTCGACGATGCGGTATCCCACGCCACGCACCGTCTCCAGGAGGGCGCGGGCGGGGCCGAGCTTGTCGCGCAGGCGCATGACGTGGGTGTCGATGGTGCGCGTCTCCAGGGACGAGGACAGGCCCCAGACCTCTTCGAGGAGCTGCTCGCGCGTCTGCACCCGGCCCATGCGGGTCATGAGGTGGCCCAAGAGGCGGAACTCCAGCGCGGTGAGTGGGACTTCCTTCTCCTCAACGTAGAAGCGGTGCGCGGTGAGGTCCAGTTTGAGGGCGCCCAGGGCGAGGGGGGCCGCGTGGGGCGACTGCGGCGTGCCGCCTCGCCGGAGGATGGCCTTGAGGCGCAGCACCAGCTCCCGCACGCTGAAGGGCTTGACGACGTAGTCGTCCGCGCCGACCTCGAAGCCTCGGATGCGGTCGGACTCCTCGCCCTTGGCGGTGAGCATGACGATGAGGATTTCGCGCGACGCGGCCTGTGCGCGCAGTTGCCGGCAGACGTCGATGCCGGACATGTCGGGGAGCATCAGGTCCAGCAGGACGAGCTCGGGCGGGCGCTCGCGCGCGGACGCGAGCGCGGCTTCTCCCGTGGACGCCAGCTGCGTGGAGAAGCCGGCATCGCGCAGGTTGAAGTCGATGAGTTGGGCGAGATCGGGTTCGTCGTCGACGATGAGGACGTGGGCCATGGCGGGCCGGAGTCTGCGCGGCCTGGTTTCCATGCACGTGACGCATTTGCAACGATTGTGTGATGGCGGTTGATTGGCATACAGCCAGTCGGGCGGTGCGCACCTGACAACGCCCCCCCACCCAAGGGGGCCTTCGCGCTTCGATTCACGGTCACTACGTACTGCGCGCCGTTCGACGTGTCGTCGTCGGACGGCTTCGGAGGTCGCATGTCCCGAGTGTCCCGCGTGTTGTCATCACAGCTCGTCTGCCTTGCTGTCTTCGCCTTCACCCATCCGGCCCTGGCGTCGGAAGAAGAGGAGTTCGATGCCCTGGCCGCGCCTCCGTTAGCCACCTGCGTGGGCGCGCATCGCCAGACGTATACGCCGGGCCTTCGGCTGTTCCCGGCGACGGTCCATTTCACCGAGGACGGCACGCTGAACACCTGCGTGTCCCAGGACCCCACGCTGGGTTCGGTCAGCTACCACCTGGAGGGGGATGCGCCGGCCAGCTGCGCCCTGATTTCGCTGGGCAACCGCCTCAACCTCACCTGGAGTTCGGGCGAGACGAGCGTCGTCGAGTTCGTCTCTCCGCTGGTGCTCAGTCCGCTGGGGCAAGCCGGGACGAAGTCCTATGGACGGGTCGTCACCGGCAAGTTCGCCGGCGCGCTGGTCATCAACGTGGCGGATGTGCAGCCCAACGCCCAGGCCCCCCTGGCCTGTCTGACGACGGGGCTCGCGCTGTCCATGGGCGTGACGAGCATGACGTTCCTCCAACTCACGCTGCCCATCCCCCCGCTGCCGATTCCCCCTCCGAGCCCCATTCCGGCGCCTTGAGGTTCCCCGCACGTTGACGTGCGGGCTGGAACCCCTGGCGCGGCGGGGGTGCGCCGAGTTGTGCTGGGGTGCGAGATGTCTGTGGTTTGGTGGACCGCCAGGGGTTCCGTTGTTCACGACGTGACACAAACAGCCATCAGGTGTGAATGTGTCATGTTGCTCGTGGGTTGGAAGTGACTCATTGGAGAGGAATTGCGCCGATGTGAGGTGATAGATGGCAACGGAGTTCGTGGGTCCCCAGGGGGCTCGAGGGGACGCGTCAATCCAGTCTGTGTTTTCCGGCTTCCAGTGCTTGTCGTTGGAGGAGCGACGCGAGCGGATGGAGTCGGGGCTGGGGTTGGACGCGCAGACACTCGATGGGCTCACAGGAGTGGAAGGACCGAGACTGGAGACGACGTTGTCCACGGTGGAGAACGCCGTGGGATTGTTCAGCCTTCCGCTGGGATTGGGGCTCCCGCTGAAGGTCAACGGAAGGGACTACGCGGTTCCCATGGTGGTGGAGGAGCCGACGGTCATCCCGGCCCTCTCGTTCGTCGCCAAGCTGGTGGGTGAGGCGGGGGGCTTCGTCGCGGAGGCGGACCCTTCGCTGATGATTGGACAGATTCAGCTCACCCGGTATGGGCCGCCCAGCTTCGCCATGGCGCGCATCCTGGAAGCACGCGCGGAGCTCTTGGCGCTGGCCAACGGCATGCACCCGGAGCTGACGGAGCAAGGCGGGGGCGCGCGTGACGTGGAGGTGCGGCTCCTGCCCGCGCCGGAGGGGCCTGGGATGGAGCCGCTCCTGGTGGTGCACGTCGTCGTGGACACGAAGGAGGCGATGGGGGCCCACCTGGTGAACACGATGATGGAGGGCATCGCGCCGCGCATCGAACAGCTCACGGGAGGCAAGGTCTATCTGCGCATCCTCACGCACCTGTCGGACCGGCGGCTGGCGCGCGCTCGATGTTCGATTCCGGAGCGCTCGTTGGCGGACTTCGGCCTAGGGGGTGTGGAGGTGGCGGAGGGAATCGTCCAGGCGAGCCGCTTCGCGCAGGCGGACCCCTACCGCGCGGCCACGCACAACAAGGGCATCATGAATGGCATCGATGCGCTGGCGCTGGCCACCGGACAGGACTGGCGCGCCATCGAGGCGGGGGCCCATGCGTTCGCGGCCCGCACGGGGCGGTACGGTCCGCTGTCCGTCTGGCGCCGGGAGGGCGGCAACCTGTTGGGCGACATCCAGCTCCCGCTGGCGCTGGGCACGGTGGGGGACGCTCCGCTGACGCACCCGGGCGTGCAGGCGGCGCTCAAGGTGCTGGGGCATCCGTCCGCGCGGGAGCTCGCGTGTATCTTCGCGTCGGTGGGGCTCGCGCAGAACCTGGCGGCGATTCGCGCGCTGGGCTCGGCGGGCAATCAGCGTGGGCACATGGCGGTGCAGGCACGTTCGGTGGCGTCGAGCGTGGGCGCGCCCCCGGAGTGGGTGGAGGCCATCGCCGCGCTGCTCGTGCAGGAGGGCGAGGTGCGGGTGGACCGCGCACGGCAGGTGCTGGACCGGATGCGAGGCGGGGAGGGTGGCCCGTTGGAGCCCTCGCCACCGGGCGCCCGGCGGCAGGGGGAGCAGCTCTGACTTCCGGTTCCCTCGCGCCCAAGCCCTGTGACACAACGATGGGGTGAGCACCTCGGACTCGCCCCCACCCCCACCGACTTCTCCGCCGCCGCGCACGTTGCCGGTGCCCACGCTGACCCCGACACCGGGGCAGCTGGCGCACGCGCAGCGCCGCGGTGGCCGTTCGGCGCTGCTGGGCCTGGGGCTGGTGGGCGTGGTGGCGCTCACCAGTCCCGTGCTCGGCTACCTGGAGGACGTGGGCAACGCGCGCGAGGAGCTGCTCAGTCACCTGTCGAACCAGGCCCGCGTGCAGGCGGACGCGCTGGGGGTGCACCTGCTCTTGCTGGAGGCGGAGCTGGCCCGCGTCGCGGAGCACCCGATGCTGCGCCCGGAGGATGGGGCCTCGCCCGAGGAGCGCGCGCTGCTCGACAGCGCCTTCTATCACTCGTCCCTCTTCTCCGAGGGCGTGGCGCTGCTGGGTCCCCTGGGTGAGCGCGTGTGGAGCGACCCGCCCGGCATGACGCTGGGCCGGGCGCCCATCACCAGTCGCCCGTGGTTCCAGCGGATGCTGCAGCGCAAGGCGCCGACCATCGACCTGCTCGAGGGCGAGGGGGGGCCGCTGGTCGTCGCCGTGCCCATCGTGAAGGAGGGGCAAATCCAGGGCGTGCTGCTGGGCGAGGTGCGGACGGAGGCGCTGCCCACGCGCTCCACCGAGGAGACCGCGCTGTTCCTGATGGACGCGAGGGGACGGCTGCTGCTGCCCGCGTCGTCCCGGGGGCACCAGGAGGGCTTCGCGGAGGCGCTGCGCTCGCTGGCGCGCGCGCCGGGGCCCTTGATGATGGAGGGCACGCGGATGATGGGCGCGGCGGCGTGGGTGGGGCGAAGCGAGCTGTTGCTCGTGGTGCTCGAGGAGGAGGAGACGGCCACGGCGGGCCTGCGCTCGCGCTTCCTGCGGCAGCTCGCCTTCCACATCGCGCTGCTCACCTGCACGTTGGGGCTGTTCCTGGTGCTGCTGCGTCACTCGTACCGCTCGCTGCTCGAGGCGGAGGAGCGGCTTCGCCGCCAGGAGACGATGGCGGCCCTGGGCACCGCCGCGGCGCTCATCGCCCATGAGGTGAAGAACGCGCTCAACGGCATCCAGGCCGCGCTGTCCGTGCTCCGCAAGACACCCGCGGGCAGCGAGCTGCCGGTGAGGGGACTGCGCTCGCAGGTGGAGCGGCTGGGGCACCTGGCGCGCTCGCTGCTTTCGTTCGGTGCTCCTCGTGCCGCGATGCGCCGCAGCTGTGAGATGCGCCTGCTGGTGGAGGACGCGCTCCAGGCGGTGCGCATGCTGCCCGAGTCGGAGGAGGTGGAGCTGCGCACGTCGCTGGAGGAGAATCTCACGGTGCAGGGAGACGCGGCGCTCTTGGTGTCGGCCATCGACAACCTGGTGCGCAACGCGGTGGAGGCGGGCGCGGTGGCCAAGGACACGGGCTTGCGGCCGGAGCCGTGGGTGGTGGTGAATCTGTCGAGGGAAGGCGG
This sequence comes from Myxococcus stipitatus, assembly GCF_037414475.1. The sequence goes on from NZ_CP147913.1 coordinate 8,040,856, forward strand.
CGACGCGGTGCTGGTGGTGGAGGACAACGCGGGGGGCGTGGACCCGAGGCTCGAGCCTCGGCTGTGGGAGCCGTTCGCGACGGGACGCGCGAAGGGCGTGGGCCTGGGGTTGCCCATGGCGCGCACGTCGGTGGAGGCTCACGGTGGAAGCCTGACCTATACCCGCCGTCCCCTGGGCAGTCTCTTCACGCTGCGGCTACCCCTGGAGTCGACGTCATGAGCATCCATCTGCTGCTGGTGGACGACGACCGGACGTTCGCCTCGCTGGCGGCCACGGTGCTTCGGCACGAGGGCTTCCGCGTGACGCTGGCGCACTCGCTCCATGACGCGCGCGCGGCGCTGGGCCGGCAGGCGCCGGAGGTGGTGGTGTTGGACCGCCGGCTGCCGGATGGCGACGGCATCCACTTCCTGCCGGAGCTGCGCGCGCAGTTCCCGGACACCGCGGTGATGATGGTGACGGCGCATGGCGACATCGCGAGCGCCGTGGACGCCATCAAGCAGGGCGCGCGCGACTACCTGTCCAAGCCCGTGGAGCTCGACGACCTGGTCCTCCGCGCGCGCCGGGCCGCCGCGGACCTCCAGCTCCACGAGCGGCTGCGCCAGGCGGAGAGCGAGCTGGGGGGCCGCCGGCGCCTGTTGCGTCCGCGCGCGCCCGCCATGGTGTCCGCGCTCCAGATGATTGAGCGCATCGCCACCGCGCCGCGCAGCCCGGTGCTCATCACCGGCGAGACGGGCGCGGGCAAGGAGGTGCTCGCGCGGCACCTGCACAACGTGCAGGGAGGCCAGGGCCCCTTCGTCCACGTCAACTGCGCCGCGCTGCCGTCCTCGCTGGTGGAGAGCGAGCTGTTCGGCCACGAGCGCGGCGCCTTCACGGACGCACGCGCGGCGCGGCGCGGACTGGTGGAGGTGGCCGACGGAGGCATCCTCTTCCTCGACGAGATTGGCGAGCTGCCGCTGAGCCTCCAGGCCAAGCTGCTCACCTTCCTGGACCAGGGCGCCTTCCGGCGGCTGGGCGGGACGGCGGAGCTGTCCAGCAACGCCCGAGTGGTGACGGCCACCAACCGCGACCTCACGCGCGAGGTGGCCGAGGGGCGCTTCCGCGAGGACCTGTACTTCCGGCTGAGCGTCTTCCGCGTGGAGATTCCTCCCCTGCGTCAGCGCCGCGAGGACGTGCTGCCCTTGGCGGAGTCGCTGCTCGTGGAGCTGTGCGCGGAGCTGGGGCGCAGGCCCGTGGACTTCTCCGCCGCCGCGAAGTCGCGCCTGGAGCGCTACCCCTTCCCGGGCAACGTGCGCGAGCTGCGCAACGTGCTGGAGCGCGCGCTGGTGCTCGAGCCGGGCCCCGCGCTGGAGCTCCAGGCGCTGGAGCCACGGGGCCCCCCGGGGCCCATGGCCGTGGACCCGGACGCCTTCGTCGTCGGAGGGCCGCCCCGGGCCCTGGACGACGTGGAGCGGCTGTACGTGAAGCACGTCCTGGGCCGGCTGGAGGGCCGGCGCATGGAGGCCGCCAAGGTGCTGGGCCTGTCGTACCCCACGTTCCTCCGCAAGCTGGATGAGCCCTGAGGCGTCGGGCGGGTTGCTGCCCACCCGCCCGGCGGGCACTTCAAGTTCCTTGCTTAAATTTCTTGAAGTCCGCCCCGGGCACTTGAAGTTCCTTTCATTGGCGGGGGGCCGTCGGAGGCCAAAGTTCCCTTTGAATCCAGTGGGTTAGCTCAATCGCCGCGTGGCACGAGCATTGCCATGACGCGCCGCGAGACTCAGCGCGCGCCACCGTGGGGTGGCGTCTTCTCGTGGAGGTGTTTGGCGATGTCGACGAGTCATGGGAACGCTGGCTCGGCCTGGAAGTCCTGGGCCGCAGACCTGCCTGCTTCCTTGGTGGTCTTCCTGGTAGCGCTGCCCTTGTGCATGGGTATCGCGCTGGCGTCGGGTGCGCCCATTGTGTCGGGCCTCATCGCTGGCGTGGTGGGTGGCGTGGTGGTGGGGCTGTTGGGTGGCGCGCCGTTGCAGGTGAGTGGTCCGGCGGCGGGCCTGGCGGTGATGGTGTTTGGCTTCATCCAGACGATGGGCCTGGCGATGACGTGTGCGGCGGTGGCCGTCGCGGGGCTCATCCAGATGGCGTTGGGAGGGCTGAAGGTCGCGCGCGCCGCGCTGGCCATCTCTCCGGCGGTGATTCACGGCATGCTCGCGGGCATCGGCATCCTCATCGTGTTGGGCCAGGTGCACATCGTGCTGGGTGGCAGTCCCCAGTCGAACGCGTGGCAGAACATCAAGGAGCTGCCCGGGCAGGTGATGGACCTGCATGGCCCCGCGGCGATGCTGGGCCTGCTGACCATCGCGCTCATGGTGGTCTGGCCGATGGTGGCCAAGGGCAAGCTGAAGCTGGTGCCCGCGCCGCTGGTGGCCGTGGTGGGCGCGTCGGCGGTGTCGGTGTTCTGGGGCGCGGACGTGGCGCGCGTGGAATTGCCGGCCAACGTCTTCAGCAACATGCAGTGGCCCGCGATTCCCAGCGGCAACTGGGGCACGTTCGTGGCGGCGGTGCTGTCGCTGGCGCTGGTGGCGAGCGCGGAGTCGCTCCTGTCGGCGGTGGCCACGGACAAGATGCACACGGGGCCTCGCGCCAACCTGGACAAGGAGCTGTTCGCGCAGGGCGTGGCGAACACGGTGTCCGGGCTCGTGGGCGGTCTGCCCATCACGGGCGTCATCGTCCGCAGCGCGGCGAACATCGCGGCGGGCGCGAAGTCGCGCATGTCCGCGCTGCTGCACGGCGTGTGGCTGCTGTTGTTCGTGACGATGCTGGGCTCGGTGGCGGGGCTGGTGCCTCTCACGGTGCTCGCGGGCCTGCTCGTCGTCGTCGGCGCGAAGCTGGTCAACATGCACCACATCCGCGAGCTGTCGAAGCGCGGTGAGGTGATTGTCTACGCGGCGACGGTGGCGGGCGTCGTCGGCATCAACCTGCTGGCGGGCATCGGCTTGGGATTGCTGGTGGCCATCCTGCGGTTGTTGTGGCGGCTGGGCAGCGTGAAGGTGGACGTGTCGCAGGCGAACGGGGAGCACCTGGTTCGCGTGTCGGGCTCGCTCACCTTCGTGGGGGTGCCGCGGTTGTCCTCCGCGCTCGCGCAGATTCCCGCGGGTTCGAAGGTGCGCATCGACCTGTCGGTGGATACGCTGGACCACTCGGGCTTCGAGGCCATCGAAAGCTGGAGTGACACGTATCGCAAGACGGGCGGCTCGGTCGTCATGGAGTCGCTCGAGGAGGTGTGGGTCCGCAGTGGAACGACTCAGGCCTCGCGTTCTGTTCTCAACACTTCTGTTTCCTCCAACAAACTCGCCTCCGAAGGTGCCCCATGAAGAAGCTCATCCGTGGACTGCTGGACTTCCAGCTCAAGGGCCGGCCCGCGTATCGCGAGGTCTTCGCGCGGCTGGCGAACGGGCAGAACCCTGATTGCCTCTTCATCTCGTGCTCGGACAGCCGGATGGTGCCCAATCTGCTCGTGACGACGGACCCGGGCGACCTGTTCGTGGTCCGCAACGTGGGCAACCTGATTCCGCCCTCGGACTCCAAGGGTGTCGCCATGGGCGACCAGTCCGAGGCCGCGGCGCTCGAGTTCTCGTTGAGCAACCTGGAGGTGGAGGACGTGGTCATCTGCGGCCACTCGAGCTGCGGCGCGATGAAGGCGCTGCTCGCGGGCGGCGAGGTGCCGGGGGCCCCCAACCTCCAGGCCTGGCTGAAGCATGGCCAGGAGGCGCTGCGGGTCCTCAAGGACGGCAGCACGGTGGGCGAGGGGCTGGCTGAGTACGACCGGCTCTCCCAGCTCAACGTCCTCCAGCAGCTCCAGCACGTGTCGTCGTACCCGGTGGTGAAGGAGCGGGTCGCCGCTGGCAAGCTGCGGCTGCACGGCTGGTGGTTCGACATCGCGAGCGCGCAGGTCCACGTCTGGCGCCCCGGCCATGGCCGGTTCGTCCCGATGACGGAGCTGGTGGGCGAGGCGCTCCTGCGTGAGCTCAGCGGCGACATCCTCCACCCGGGGGAGGGCTCGGCGGCGAACCAGGAGGCCGCGTCCCCGCGGCTCTCCGTGGCCAGCAGCCACTAGGCGGCCAGGCCCCACGTCGCACGCAGGTCAGGGGCACGGCCCGTCCAGGCCGTGACTCTGGATTGGAAATTCGACGCTGGAGAGGAAGGATGCGGCCGGGCGCCGCATGACTCCCTTCTTCTTCACGTTCGTGGTCCTGGGCTTCTCCGTGGGCGCGGGACTGTTGGGCTCGCTGCTGGGTATCGGCGGCGGGCTCATTCTCATTCCCGTGCTCACCCTGCTGCTGAAGGTGGACATCCACTACGCGGTGGGGGCGTCCATCGTCTCCGTCATCGCCACGTCGAGCGGCGCGGCGGCGGCGTATGTGCGTGAGCGCATGGCCAACCTGCGCGTGGCCATGTTCCTGGAGGTGGCCACCACCGCGGGGGCGCTCACCGGGGCATTTCTCTCCGGCCGCGTCGGCGGGCGCGGGGTGTACCTCGTCTTCGGCGCCGTCATGGCGTACTCGGCGCTGGTGATGTTGCGCCGGATGAACGGAGGCGCGGCGGCGCCGGTGCCGGAGGACGCGATGGCGGACCGGCTGGGGCTGCACGGCAGCTACTGGGACGAGTCCACGGGCCGCGAGGTGCGCTACCGCGTCACCCGTCCCCTTGCGGGGCTCGGGTTGATGTACGTGGCGGGCACGGTGAGCGGGATGCTGGGCATCGGCTCGGGCGCGCTCAAGGTGCCGGCCATGGACCTGGCGATGCGGCTGCCCCTGAAGGTGTCCACGGCCACCAGCAACTTCATGATTGGCGTGACGGCGGCGGCCAGCGCGGGCGTGTACTTCGCGCGAGGCCACATCGACCCGTTCATCGCCGGGCCCGTGTGCGTGGGCGTCACGTTGGGCGCGTGGCTGGGCTCGCGCCACCTCATGACGCGGGTGAATGCCGTGTGGCTGCGGGCGCTCTTCGTGGGCGTGTTGTTGTGGGTGGCGTTCGAGATGCTGCGCAAGGGGTGGACGTCATGAAGGAGCCGCTGTCGTCCGAGCCCCGGCCAGATGTGGTGTCCGGCGTCTCACCGCCGCCCGCGCCGGAGGCCGTGCCGCTGGTGCCGGAGCTGCTCATCAGCGACCTGTTGCGCCACGGGGTCGTCGCCAGCATGTCGCTGGTGACGTTGGGCACGGTGGTGACGTTCTTCCGCCACCCCGACTATCTCGTGTCCTCGGAGGCGCTGGAGCGCCTCACCGCGCCGCACCCCGTTCCGCATGGATTGGCGGAGGTGGTGGCGGGAGCCCTGGCCGCGCGTGGGCAGTCCTTCGTCATGGCGGGGCTCCTGGTGATGATGGCCGTGCCGGTGATGCGTGTGGCGTTGTCGCTGCTCATCTTCCGGCAGCAGAAGGACAGGCTCTACGTGGCCATCACCACCATCGTGTTGGTGCTGCTCCTGGTGTCCTTCCTGGTGGGGGCGGCGGAGGGCTGAGGCCTCACGTATCTGCGTCGTAGCGCCGCAACACGCGGCCGGGCGAGGCCCACCAGACGAGTTGGAAGTCGCCATCATCCCCCGTGTGCCGCAGCGCCACGGTGGTGCCCTTGCGCAGCTTCTCCGGGGCCTGGACGTCGTCTCCCAGCGCGAGTGCCAGGGCCTGCTCCAGCGATGGGTTGTGGCCCACCAGCGCGAAGCCCGTGCCCAGCTCCCGCGCGAGCTTCAGGATGCGCCGCGCGCCGCTCCTGCGTGGAATCAGCGCGGGGTGGACCTCCACGCGGGACAGGCCCAGGGCCTCGGCCAGCAGCTCCGCGGTCTGCACGGCGCGCACCAGGGGGCTGGTGATGATGCCCCTCAACGGGGTGAGCCGGGCCAGCTTGCGTGCGTGCTGGCGGAAGCGGGCGCGGCCTTCGGGCGTCAACGCGCGGGCCTCGTCTCCCAGGACGTGGGATTCCTCTGCCTCGGCATGTCGGACGAACAACAACGGGAGCTCTCGAGGGGACATGGTGGCAGCCCTCAATCACCCGGGGCTCCGCCTCGCAAGCAACGCCCTGGCGACAAGCCCTAGCCGTCCAGGTCGTTCAACACATCCAGGGGAAGCGGCGTCGCATCCGTCACGGTTCCGTCAAGGTCCGTGGGCAGCGAGGCCGGGTCCACGTTCAGTGGTGGCCCTTCCTGGGGCACCGCCGCGTTGCGCACGGGCGCGCCCGGAGGGGGCCGCAGCACGGGGCCGGGAGGCGGCAGTCCGGAGTGGCGGCGCGCGGCCTCCATCAGCGCGTGGTGATGGCGGTAGCGCGCCTCCACCAGCTTGTGGATGAGCAGCGGGCCACCGGGGACGCGGCGCGCGGTGAGCGCCTGGGTGGCCTTGCGCACCGGATAGCGCACGCGGCGAATCTGCACGCGCCAGCCCTTGGGCGTGTACGTGAAGACGCCGTAGGCGGGGCGCAGGTCTCCGTCGCGGGGAATGCCCGCGCTGGCCACGTCCGCGATGAGCATGCGGCCCACGCGCCGACGGTAGGGGAAGTGCAGGTGTCCGAAGGCACACGCGGCGGCGTCCAGGTGCGCGAAGTAGCGGCGCACGGCCACGTCATCCAGCGTGGGGTCCAGCGACTCCTCGAGGTTGCGCGGGTTGGCGTGGCAGACGAAGAGGTCCTGGCCCTTGCGCGGCGTGTAGCGCACGGAGAAGGGCAGGGCGCCCAGCTTCTGCAGGAGCGAGTCACCCAGCTGGTCTCTCGTCCAGCGCAAGAGCTCCGTCTTCCAGTGGTCGCGCTCGCGGTAGGCACCTCCCAGGTAGTTCCCGGCGAGGTAGCAGTCCGTGTTCCCCATCAGCACCGAGTCGCATCGGTCGAAGAGGAGGTCCACCGTCTCGCGAGGATGAGCACCGCGCAGCGCCAGGTCTCCCGCGGCGACGATGAAGTCGGGCGCCACGGAGCGGGCGATGTCCTCGAGGACGGCCTCGCAGGCGGGGAGATTGCCGTGAATGTCGGCGAGGATTGCGACCCGCATGGTCGCCGCATCCTACCCTGTCGCAGAGCCGGCGCGAGCCGCCTGGGGCAGAAAAATCGTGAACGTGCTCCCCTCGTTCGGTTGGCTCTCGACCTTGACCTCGCCGTCCATGGCCTGGAGCAGATGCTTGACGATGGACAGGCCCAACCCGGTGCCGCCCATGTCCCGGCTGCGCCCTTTGTCCACCCGGTAGAAGCGCTCGAAGATGCGCGACAGGTGACGCGGCTCGATGCCCACCCCGGTGTCCTGGACCCGCACCACGCACCGCCCGTCCTCGTACGCTCCGTCCACGTCCACGCGCCCGCCCGCCGACGTGTACTTCACCGCGTTGTCGAGCAGGTTGAGGAGCACCTGCTCCACCGCTCGGGGGTCTCCCACCGCGACGAGGTCCGGTGGGACGTGGAGTGAAACCACCTGCCCCTTGCCCTCGGCCTTGGGGCGCACGGTGTCGGCGGCGCGGGCGGCGGCCTCGGCGAGCGGGACTTCCGTGAGTTTCAGGCTCACCTCGCGCGACTCCAGCCGGGACAGCTCCAGCAGGTCCTCCACCAGCTCGGACAGGCGCTCGGACTGACGGTGGATGATTTCCACCATGCGTGGGGCCATCTGCGCGTCCCCCAGCGCGCCGCCCTGGAGCGTCTCGGCGTAGCCGCGGATGGCGGTGATGGGCGTGCGCAGCTCATGGGAGACGTTGGCGACGAAGTCCTTGCGCACCTTCTCCAGCCGGCGCAGCTCGGTGACGTCGTGGAAGACGGCGGCGCTCCCCGGCAGGTCCTTGCCCAGGGGCGTGACGCGGATGGCCAGCGTGCGGGGGAACAGCCCTTCGAGCGACAGCTCCAGGCGGCTGGAGGCGCCCTCGCGGCAGGCGCGGAGGACGGCGTCGTGGAGCTGGTCGTCGCGGATGACGGCGATGGGGCGCTGGCCCGGAATGGGGGTGGCGGGCTGGAGGATGTCTCTCAGGGCGTCGTTGTGGCGCACCACGGTGCCTTCGGCGTCCGTCACCCAGATGCCCTCGGCCATGCTGTCCAGCACGGCGGTGAGGGTGCGTGACTCCTGGCTGAGCTCCGCGTTGCGCGCCGTGAGTTGGGCGTGCAGCGAGTCGATGGCGCCCTCGAGGCTGGCCACCTCCTCCAGCCGGTCCGGCTCGGGCGTGGGGCCACCGCCGCCCTCGGCGAGGCCTCGGGTGCTGCGCTCCAGCCGGTCCAACTGGCGCTGCAGCGCGCCGCGGCTGAGCCCCAGCGCCATGAGGGAGCCGGCCAGGGTGATGAGGGCCACGGGCACGGCGCCGCCGGGCGTGCCCAGGGCGACCACGAGCAGCCCCACCAGCGTGGCCGGCAGGAGCAGGGGCAGGAGCGTGTAGCGCAGGGGCATGAGTCGCGGGCCTTCAGGGGACGAGCGGCGGCGCTACGGGGGGCTGAGCTTGTAGCCCACGCCGCGCACCGTCTCGATGATGTCGCCCGCGGGGCCCAGCTTCTCGCGCAGGCGCTTGATGTGCGTGTCCACGGTGCGGGTGTGGATCTCCGCCTGGATGCCCCAGACGTCCGAGAGGAGCACCTCGCGCGTCTGCACGCGGTCGATTCGCTCCAGCAGCGTCTGCAGCAGGCGGAACTCCAGGGCGGTGAGGATGACCTCCACGTCCTTGACGCGCACCTGGTGGCGCGAGGTGTCCAGGACGATGTCGCCCGCGGCCAGCACCTGGGCGGGGCCGTCCTCGCTGTCGCCCCGGCGCAGCACGGCCTTGACGCGCAGGAGCAGCTCGCGCACGGAGAAGGGCTTCACCACGTAGTCATCCGCGCCCAGCTCCAGGCCTTGGACGCGGTCGGACTCCTGGCCCTTGGCGCTGACGATGATGACGGACGTCTTGCGCAGCTCCGGGTCCTGCTTGAGCAGGCGCAGGACCTCGCCGCCGGCGATGTCCGGCAGCATCAGGTCCAGCAGCAGCAGGTCCGGCGGGTTCGCCCGGGCGCGGGCCAGTCCTCCGGCGCCCGTGTTGGCGGCTTCGGTGTCGAAGCCCGCGGCGCGGAGGTTGTATTCGACGAGCCCGGCGAGGTCCTGCTCGTCCTCGATGATCAGGATGCGCGTCATGGATTCCTCTGGGGAAGGTGTAGCGGTTGGGCGCAGGATGCGCGGTGGTGAAGGCGTCCCGCGCGCGAGGACGCCCTCCCGCTCAGGGGGCGATGGACGGGTCGCAGGACTGCTCGGTCAGCACCAGGGGCGCGGCGACCACCGGTGCGTTGTCCCCGGAGTTGACGACCTTGAGGTAGTTGCACGAGCTGCCGAGGAAGCGGGACGGAGAGCCCACGGCCAGGGCTTCAATGACGAGCGCGTAGTCGCGTCCCACGGGCACGTCCACCGCGAGCGCCTGGCTGCCGCCGTTCTGCATGGCGGCCAGGTCCACGGTGAAGCGCAGCGCGCGGCCCTCGTTGCCGCGCGAGTCCTCGAGCACCACCAGGTCCTCGCGCTTCACCTGCGTGTTGAGGCAGGTGCGCTGCAGCTCCGTGCAGTTGCGGCGGGAGCCATCCTTCACGACGCTGACCTGGAGCGCGTGGACCTCGTTGGCCACCGCGCGAGACATCACCACGTCCAGGCCGAAGCGGCCGGAGGTGCCCGAGGTGTCGGGGCCACACGCGCACAGGCCCAGGGCGAACGGCAGGGACTTCAGGAGACGCGAGCTCATGGTTGGGAAGGGTCCACGCGAATGGTGATGGGGACGCGGCCCCGGTCCTCGGACGAGGAGAGCGCCACGATGCCCGCGGTACCGCCAATGGCCACCGCGCCCACGGCCACCCAGAGCCAGGGGCTCTTGTACCAGGGGCGCCCCTCGGAGACCTCGGCGGCGGTGGCTGCCTGCGTGCGCGAGGCGACCTGGAAGAGCAGGGGCTGGAACGAGTCACCGCGTCCGGCGAGCCGGCGCTGCGCGGCGTCCACGACCTCGAAGTAGTACTCGACCTCGTAGGGCTCCGGCTCCACGGGCACGTCATAGGCGGGCACCACCGCGCGGAAGTGCTCGCGGACCTCGCGGTCCTTCACGAAGTCCACGGAGTTGTACGCCTGGTCGCCCGCGCGCCGGTAGAACAGGCGCGCGCGAGCCCCCAGCGCCAGCTCCTGGATGGTGGCCTCCACCGTGATGGGCTCGCCGCCGGGCGGATCCGGAATCGGATCCACCTCCAGGGTGACGGGGCGCACGCGCCGGCTGCGGATGTCGTCCTTGATGCGCGCGTAGAGCGAGCGCAGCTTGGGAGGCGCCGAGCGCGGCAGCTCGTAGTCGGGCCGGGCCTGGAGCAGCTTCTCGTAGGCCTCGCGCGCCTGGGTCTCATCTCCCAGGTACAGCGCGGTGAGGCCCAGGAGGCGGTAGAGCTCCACCAACTGGTCGTCGGTGACGTCCGGGGCATCCAGCCCCGCCTGGAGGGTGCGGCGGGCTTCCTCGAACTCACCGTCGTCGATCTGCTCGCGCGCGCGGGTGATGTCGGGGCTCGCCGGCCCGAGCTGCGAGAGGACGGGCGAGGGGAAGAGGGGACGGGCCAGCCCCGGAGGAGCCAGCAGGCCCACGACGAGGAGCATGGCTCCCACCCGCGACCGAGAATCGTGCCTGTGCATCAAATCGACCCTAGCAAAGCGTTGTCTGGAGGATCCACGAAGGGCGCCCCACCGGAGGTGACGGCGCAGTGACATCTTCGCGGTGCTGTCGAACTGGGGCGTGTTGACGCTCGGGGGGCCGCCCTCTATGTTGCCCGCCCCCATTTGACCTGGAAGTCTCGTAAATGCTCGTAAAGGTTGAACAAATTCATGATTCGGGGCTGAAGCTGGATGAGCCCCTCGCCCAGGAGCTGCTGGGCACCGCGCTGGAAGGTGGGGAGTCCGGGCAGGACACGGGCTTCCGGGCCATGCGGCCGTCGCGCCTCAAGGCGACGCTGCGCAAGGTGAGCGGCGGCGTGCTCCTGGAAGGCCAGTTCACCGCGCACGTGGGCAGCCCCTGCAAGCGCTGCTTGAAGGACGTGGAGCTGGCGCTGCCGGTCTCCTTCAACCTCAACCTCGTGCCGGAGTCGCTGGTGCGCGGCGAGGGCTTCACGGACGACGACGAGAAGTCCATGGAGAAGAAGGAGCGGCAGCAGGGCGAGACGGGGGGCTCGTTCGAGCTGGACGACGCGGACCAGGAGGTCTTCGACGGGAAGACCATCGACCTGGACCCCATCATCCGCGAGCAGCTGCTCCTGGCGGTGCCCATGAACATCGTCTGCAAGGACGACTGCAAGGGCCTGTGCTCGCAGTGCGGCACCAACCTCAACGAGGCGAAGTGCCAGTGTGAGACGAAGCCGGTGGACCCGCGCCTGGCGCCGCTGAAGAACATCAAGCTCAGCAACTGAAGGGCTGGAGAGAGGGCCCCGCCGGAGGATGGCGGGGCCGGGAAAAAGCAAGGGCCGCGACCTCCGAGCGGGAGGCGCGGCCCTTCGCATGACACGACGCTCCGGGAAAGGAGCGTCATGAGCAAGTCATCAGGCCTCGGCCTGGGGCAGCAGCTCGCGGCCCTTGTACTGGCCACAGGACGTGCAGGCGCGGTGAGGCATCACCGGCTCCTTGCAGTTGGGGCACTTGGTCACCTGCACCGCGGAGCGCAGGTTGTTGTTGGCCGCGCGACGGCGGTCACGACGCATCTTGGAAGTACGCTTCTTGGGGACACCCACGGCTCACCTCTATCTCACGCGCTGTGCCGGGGTCCCCGGCTCCCTGCGCAACATGTCTCGGTCCAACACCGGGCTGGAAGCGTTCGCGAGGGGCTCGCGTACTCCCTGTCCGGCTTGAAAGGCGGCGGACCCTAGCGGCTCACAAGGCCTGAGTCAATGCGCGTCTACGAGCGCCAGGAGGACCACCGTCCACCGCCCTGATACCCCACGCGGCGGGTCAGGACAACGCCGCTTTTGCCCACCCCATTCTCACCCCCTCGCGGATCATCCGGCCCCGGCGCGCCCCCCCGCGGCGGGGCAGCGAGTCGTTGCCCCCCTGGGAGGTTCCTGGTGTGCTGCGCGCCGCCTGGCCCCAAGGGTGTAGGGACAGGGTCGACATGACAGTCGCACGACGAACGGGATGGTGGGGATGAGGCTGGTCTTGGACGCGATGGGTGGAGATCACGCGCCGGGGGCTCCGGTGGAGGGCGGTGTGCTCTTCGCCCGGGCCCACCCCGACCATGAGGTCGTCCTCGTGGGGGACACGGCGAAGGTGACGCCCCTGTTGGGCAAGGGGCTGCCCCCGTCCAACCTGCGGATCCACCATGCCTCGGAGGTGGTGGAGATGGACGACCACGCCTCCACGGCCTTCCGCCGCAAGCGCGACTCCTCCCTCCGGGTGGGCTTCGAGCTGGTGCGCGACGGTCAGGCGGACGCGCTGGTGTCCGCGGGAAACTCCGGCGCGGTCATGGCAGGAGGGCTGCTGACGCTGGGGCGGCTGCCGGGCGTGGAGCGCCCCGCCCTCGCCGCGCTCTTCCCCGCGCTCAAGGGAGGAGGCCGGAGCCTGCTCCTGGACGCGGGGGCCAACGTGGACTGCCGGCCTTCGCACCTGGCCCAGTTCGCCGTCCTGGGCGAGGCGTACGTGCGCCTGCGCCTGGGGGTGGCGCGCCCTCGGGTGGGCGTGCTCTCCAACGGGGAGGAGCCCTCCAAGGGGACCCCCCTGACGCGCGAGGCGAGTGAGCTCTTGCGTCAGTCGGACCTCGACTTCGCTGGCTACGTGGAAGGCAAGGACCTGTTCTCCGGCGATGTGCAGGTGGTGGTGACGGACGGCTTCACCGGAAATGTCGTCCTCAAGACATCCGAGGGCGTGGGCATGGGGGTCGTGGGACTGCTGCGCCAGGCCATCGAGAAGCGAGGCGGGCTGTCGGAGAAGCTGGGCGCGCTCCTGCTCCAGCCCGCCCTGGCGGGCCTGCGCCGGATGGTGGATTACGCCGAGTACGGAGGGGCTCCGCTCCTGGGACTGCGCGGCGTGGGCATCGTCGCGCATGGCCGCTCCAGCCCCAGGGCCATCCACAACGCGCTGGGTGCGGCCCTGGCCACGGCCCAGGCGGGACTCCAGGAAGAGTTGACGCGTTGCATTGCCAACGCCGCCGCCTGGCTCCCTACCCATCAGAGGGGAAAAAAGGGGACAGACGAAGCCCTTTCCGATTAGAGAGCGGGGCCCCGTCATGCCCGGCCACTCAACGCCCGCTCCTAGGAAGCGCTGCTGGAGCGGCAGGAGATTCCCCGCGACAAGCGCCGGTTGAAGCTGCACAAGTACGGCAACACACCGTCCCGTGTCCCCACCCCGGGTGCAGGGCGGAGTCCACCGCGCCGGTTGGCGCGCGCCCGGAGGTTGCCGGGAGGTGGGCCAGCGCTGGACCCGGGGCGGCGCGAAGATGCGCCGGTGATGGTACGGGACGGGACGATTCAGGAGGCAGAGACCGCACATGGCGAAGGTCGCATTCGTGTTTCCCGGACAGGGCAGTCAGGCCGTGGGGATGGGCAAGGACCTCTTCGAGAAGTTCCCGGAGGCTCGCGCCATCTTCGAGGCCGCGGATGATGCGCTGGGCGAGAAGCTCTCCAAGCTCTGCTTCGAGGGGCCAGAAGATGCGCTGAAGCTCACGGCCAACACCCAGCCGGCCATCCTCACGGTGTCGGTGGCGGCGCATGCCGTGTTCTCCAAGCGGGGGCCGGCGGCGGCCTTCGTGGCGGGCCACTCGCTGGGCGAGTACTCCGCGCTGGTGGCGGCGGGCGCCATGTCCATTGGCGACGCGGCGAAGGCGGTGCGCGCGCGCGGCACCTTCATGCAGGAGGCGGTTCCGGCGGGCGTGGGCGCCATGGCCGCGGTGCTGGGCCTGGAGCCGGGCAAGGTGAAGGCGGCCTGTGACGAGGCGGCCGAGGGGCTGGTGGTGTCCCCCGCGAACTACAACTCGCCCGAGCAGACGGTGATTGCCGGCAACGCGGCCGCGGTGGAGCGCGCGAGCGCGAAGTGCAAGGAGGCGGGCGCCAAGCGGGTGATGCCGCTTCCGGTGTCCGCGCCCTTCCACTGCGCGCTGATGGAGCCGGTGAAGCCGCGGCTCGCGGCGGTGCTCGGTGGACTGAATTGGGTGGCGCCGTCGGTGCCGGTGGTGACGAACGTGGAGGCGCGGCCCAACGCGGACGTGACGCGCGTGGTGCCGCTGCTGCTGGAGCAGGTGAGCTCTCCGGTGCGCTGGATTGAGTGCGTGGAGGCCCTGAAGGCCGAGGGCGTCACGCGCGTGGTGGAGCTGGGGCCGGGCAAGGTGCTGTGTGGCCTGGTCAAGCGCATCACCAAGGAGATTGAGACCTTCAACGTCGAGGACTCCGCGAGCCTGGACAAGGCCCTCGCGGCGCTGGGGTGAGCGCATGAGCTTCAAGGACAAGGTGGTGCTGGTGACGGGTGGTTCGCGAGGCATCGGCCGCGCGTGCGCGGTGGCGTTCGCGAAGGCGGGAGCCTCCACGGTGGTCATCAGCTACGCGGGCAACGAGGCCGCGGCGCAGGAGTCGGTGGCGCTCATCCAGGCGGAGGGCGCCAAGGCCGAGGCCCTCCGCTTCGACGTGGCGGACACCGCCGCCTGCGCGAGCGCGGTGGAGGGCATCATCAAGACGCACGGCCGGCTGGACGTGCTCGTCAACAACGCGGGCGTCGCCGTGGACGGCCTGGTGATGCGCGTGAAGGACGACGACTGGGACAAGCAGCTGGACACGAACCTGAAGGGCGCCTTCGCGCTCATCCGCGCGGCCAGCCGCCCCATGATGAAGCAGCGCTCCGGCGCCATCGTCAACGTCACCTCCGTGGTGGGCGACATGGGCAACGGCGGACAGGTGGCCTACTCGGCATCCAAGGCGGGGCTCGTCGGCCTGACGAAGTCGGTGGCCCGCGAACTTTCCAGCCGTGGGATTCGCGTCAACGCCGTGTCACCAGGCTTCATCGGCACGGACATGACGTCCCACCTGAATGACGACCTGCGCCAGAAGATGCTCGAGGGAATCCCGCTAGGCCGGCTGGGCAACCCGGAGGAGGTGGCCCAGGCCGTCCTGTTCCTCTCGGGTGACGCCTCGTCCTACATCACCGGCGAGGTTCTCAAGGTCAACGGCGGCATGTACATGTAACCCAGCGGTTGGATTGCTGGCGGTCGTGGGATATACCGCCGCCGCTTTCGACAGGGCTCGGGAAGCCTTCCGGGCCTTCATCTGGTTCCTGGAGGGTTCATCACTTATGTCGACGTCCATTGAGGCCAAGGTCAAGAACATCATCGCTGATCAGCTCGGCGTGGGAGAGGATGAGATCAAGCCCGAGTCTTCCTTCATCGAGGACCTTGGCGCTGACAGCCTCGACATCGTCGAGCTGGTGATGGCGATGGAAGAGGAGTTCGAGGTCGAGATTCCCGACGAGGAGGCCGAGAACATCAAGACCGTTGCCGACGCCATCAACTACATCACCACCCACAAGCCGTCCGCCTAAGCAGCACCACGTCGTGCCGGGGGGGCGGGGATGACGCTGCGTCGTGCGGCGTCCCCGGCGTCCCAGGCGCCACCGGAGAGGACCGTGTCACACCGTCGAGTCGTCATCACCGGTACCGGGCTCATCTCGGCACTGGGTACAGGAACCGAGAAGAACTGGCAGGCGATGCTCGCCGGCAAGTCAGGCATTTCCCTTGTCACGCGCTTTGACACGGGAAAAATCGACACGCGCATCGCCGGCGAGGTGAAGGACTTCGAGCCGGAGAAGTTCATCGACAGGCGCGAAGTGCGCCGGATGGACCTCTACGCGCAGTACGCCATGGCGGCTGCATCGATGGCGGTGGAGGAGTCCGGGCTGCCGGTGGGCCTGGACAAGCCGCACGGGTACGCGCCCGAGCGGGTCGGCGTCATCGTGGGGTCGGGCATCGGCGGTATCTCCTCCTTGGAGGAGCAGCACCGCAAGGGGTTGGAGAAGGGGTTCGACCGGTTGTCGCCCTTCTTCATCATCCAGATGATCGTCAACATGGCGCCGGGCCTCATCTCCATGCGGTACAACTGCAAGGGTCCGAACTGGGCCCCTGTGTCCGCCTGCGCCACCAGCGCCCACGCCATTGGCGAGGCTTGGAAGTCCATCAAGCTGGGCGAGACAGACGCGGCCATCGCCGGCGGCGCCGAGGCGGCCATCACCCCGTTGGGGTTGGGTGGCTTCTCGGTGATGAAGGCGTTGTCCACGCGCAACGACGATCCTGCGGGTGCAAGCCGCCCGTTCGACAAGGAGCGCGACGGCTTCGTCATGGGCGAGGGCGCGGGCATGCTCGTGCTGGAGGAGATGGAGGCCGCGAAGAAGCGCGGCGCCAAGATCCTCGCGGAGGTCGTGGGCTACGGCGCCAACTCCGACGCGTACCACGTGACGCAGCCCGCGCCCGAGGGCGAGGGCGCGGCGCGGTGTATGCGGCTGGCGCTGGCGTCCGCGGGCATGCGTCCGGAGGAGGTGGGCTACATCAACGCCCACGGCACCTCGACACCCTTCAACGACGCGAACGAGACCAAGGCCATCAAGGCGGTGTTCGGCGACCACGTGCGCAAGCTCGCGGTGTCGTCCACCAAGTCCATGACGGGCCACATGCTCGGCGCGGCGGGTGGAGCGGAGGGTGTGGTCAGCGCGCTGGTGCTGTCTCGCAACGTGCTGCCTCCCACCATCAACCAGACGTCGCCCGACCCGGACTGCGACCTGGACTACGTGCCCAACCAGGCGCGTGAGGCCCGGGTGGACGCGGTGATGAGCAACTCGTTTGGATTCGGTGGCACCAACGCGGTGCTGCTCTTCAAGCGCTTCTAGGCGTCCCGAGGGAGAACCCGCGTGAAAGTCATCCTTGCTTCGGACCACGCGGGCCTGGAGCTCCGCCAGGAACTGGTGGCGGTGCTCCGGGAGCGCAACGTGGCCCATGAAGACGTGGGCCCGTTCGCCAAGGACTCGGTGGACTATCCGGACTTCGCGGCCCGAGTCACTCGGGCGGTGACGTCCGGAGAGGCCACGCTGGGCGTGCTGGTGTGTGGCACCGGCATCGGCATGAGCATCGTCGCCAACAAGTACCAGGGCATCCGCGCGGCCCTGTGCACCACGGAGTTCGAGGCTCGCATGTCGCGGGCCCACAATGACGCCAACGTGTTGTGCCTGGGCCAGCGCGTGGTGGGGGCCGGCGTGGGCCGCGCCATCCTGGAGGCGTTCCTGGACACGGCGTTCTCGGGCGGTCGCCACGAGCGTCGCGTGCAGATGATTCGCGAGGTCGAGTCCCAGCAGCGCTAGCGGCCTTCGTCGTACCCCTTTGTCGTGAGGAGATCCGCCATGGAGAACATTCGCACTCTGGCCCAGGTGGACCCCGAGATTGCCCGGGCCGTCCATGAGGAGACGCAGCGCCAGGAGGATGGCCTGGAGCTGATTGCCTCCGAGAACTTCGTCAGCCCCGCGGTGATGGAGGCGGTGGGCTCCGTGCTCACCAACAAGTACGCGGAGGGCTACCCCGGCAAGCGCTACTACGGCGGTTGCGAGGTGGTGGACGTGGTGGAGAACCTCGCCATCGACCGCGCCAAGCAGCTCTTCGGCGCCGACTTCGTCAACGTGCAGGCGCACTCGGGCAGCCAGGCGAACATGGGCGCGTACATGGCGCTGATGAAGCCGGGCGACACGATGCTGTCCCTGGACCTGAACTCCGGCGGCCACCTCACGCACGGCGCCGCGTTCAACTTCTCCGGCAAGCTCTACAAGGTCGTCCACTACGGCCTGACGCGCGACACGGAGACCATCGACTTCGCGCAGGTGCGCTCGCTCGCGCAGGAGCACAAGCCCAAGGTGCTCGTCGTGGGCGCCAGCGCCTATCCGCGCACCATCGACTTCGCGAAGTTCCGGGAGATCGCCGACGAGTGCGGCGCGGCCATGTTCGTGGACATGGCGCACATCGCGGGCCTCGTCGCCGCGGGTGTGCATCCCTCGCCGGTGCCCTTCGCGGACATCGTCACCACCACCACGCACAAGACGCTGCGCGGTCCGCGCGGTGGCATGGTGATGGGGCGCGAGGCCTACGCCAAGACCATCAACAGCCAGATCTTCCCCGGCATCCAGGGCGGTCCGCTGATGCACGTCATCGCCGGCAAGGCCGTGGCGTTCCGCGAGGCGCTGACGCCGGAGTACAAGACCTACCAGCGGCAGATCGTCGCCAACGCGCAGGCGCTGGCGGAGGCGCTGAAGTCCGCGGGCCTGCGGCTGACGTCCGGCGGCACCGACAACCATCTGATGCTGGTGGACCTGCGCCCCAAGCAGCTCACGGGCAAGGTGGCCGAGGCGGTGCTCGACAAGGCCGGCATCACCGTGAACAAGAACATGATTCCGTTCGACCCGGAGAAGCCGATGACGACGTCGGGCATCCGGGTGGGCACGCCGGCGATCACCACGCGCGGCATGCGTGAGGCGGACATGGCCATGGTGGGCAAGCTCATCGGCGCCGCGTTGGACGCGGCCCAGGACGACGCGGCGCTGGCTCGCATCCGGGGCCAGGTGAAGGAGCTCGCCAAGGGCTTCCCGCTGTACGCCTCGCGCCTGAAGTAACCCGAAGCCCAGGAGCCCCGCGCCGCACCTGTATGCGCTGCCCGTTCTGCCAGGATGCCGAAAACAAGGTCATCGACTCGCGCGAGTCACACGAGGGCTCCGTCATCCGGCGGCGGCGCGAGTGTCTGGCCTGCAAGCGCCGCTTCACGACGTACGAGCGGGTGGAGGAACTCTACCCGCTCATCGTGAAGAAGGACGGCCGTCGCGAGGCGTTCGACCGCGAGAAGATCGTCAGCGGGTTGAAGAAGGCGTGTGAGAAGCGGCCGGTGTCGGCGGAGCAGCTCGAGGAGACGGTGGTCGCCCTCGAGCGGCTCCTGCAGGGCACGGGCGAGAAGGAGATCAACTCGTCCGTCATCGGCGAGGAGATCATGCGCCGGCTGCAGCAACTGGACGAAGTGGCCTATGTGCGCTTCGCCTCGGTGTACCGCAGCTTCCGCGACATCTCCGAGTTCATGCACGAGCTGAAGGATCTGCTCGAGGACCAGGAGCGCGAGCGCAAGGCGAAGCCGCTCCTCCCGGGCCGAGGAAGCTGAGGGAACACATGCGGCTGCTGACGCGCGCACGGCTGGAAGCCACCCGGGCGCCCCGGGCGAAACGGGCGGCGGACTTCGACCGCGCGGTGGCCGAGTTCTTCATGCGCATCGCCCTGGAGGAAGCCGCCAAGGGCCTGGGCCGCACCAGCCCCAACCCCGTGGTGGGCGCCGTCCTCGTGAAGGGCGGACGCATCATCGCCCGCGGCTACCACAAGAAGGCGGGCACGGCGCACGCAGAGGTGGTGGCGCTGGAGGCCGCGGGTTCTCGCGCCCGGGGCGCGGACCTCTACTCGACGCTGGAGCCGTGTGACCACTATGGCCGCACGCCGCCGTGCAGCCTCGCCATCATCGAGGCGGGAGTGCGGCGGGTCTTCTGCGGCTCGGCGGACCCGAACCCCAAGGTGAGCGGCAAGGGTGTGGCGCGGATGCGCCGCGCGGGCGTGAAGGTCGTCACGGGGGTGCTCCAGGCCGAGGCCGACAAGCTCAACCGCCCCTTCTTCAAGGCCATCCGCACGGGCCTGCCGTGGGTGACGCTGAAGGCCGCGGCGACGCTGGATGGGAAGCTGGCCACCGCGACGGGTGACTCGCGCTGGGTGACGGGCGAGAAGGCGCGCGAGTGGGTGCACCGACTGCGCGACTCCGTGGACGTCATCCTCGTGGGCGCCAACACCGTGCGCCAGGACGACCCCAAGCTCACCACTCGCCTGGCGGGCGGCAAGGGCAAGGACGCGCTGCGCATCGTGGTGGACAGCCACCTGCGCCTGTCTCCGCGCTACACCGTCTTCAGCCAGAAGAGCTCGGCGCGCACCATCATCGCCACGCTGGAGGACCCGGAGGGCCGCAAGGCCCGGCGCTTCCTCGCCCAGGGCGTGGAGGTGTGGAAGATGCGCGCGAAGGCGGACCGGGTGGACCTGAAGGCGCTCTTGCGCAAGCTGGCGCGCTCGGGCCTCAACCACGTGCTGGTGGAGGGTGGGGCGGAGATGTACGGCTCCTTCCTGCGCGAGCACCTGGCGGATGAGCTGGCCCTGTTCCTGGCGCCCAAGCTCCTGGGCCGCGAGGGACTGTCCTGGGCCGGAGACCTGGGCGTGAAGGAGATGGCCCAGGCCCTCGCCGTCAAGGACCTCTCCTTCGAGCAGCACGGCCAGGACATCCTGCTCCAGGCCCTGCTGTAGCGGCCTCCTCTTCGGCTGTTGCCGGGTGGAAGCCGTCCTGATGCTCCGCTGAAGCGTGTCGGTGCATGGCGGACACCTGGGGCCCGCGAGGGTGGCGGCTCGAGACTCTCGGGTATATGCCCGGGGCATATGTTCACCGGGCTCATTCAGGACATCGGCAGGGTGGAGCGCGTCATCCCCGGCGGGATGACGGACTTGTGGATTCGCACGTCGCTGGGCGCGGCGTCCTTCACGTTGGGCGAGTCCATCGCCGTGGATGGCGCGTGCCTCACGGTGGTGGAGCGCACGGGCGACACGTTCCGTGTGCAGGCGGCGCCGGAGACGCTGCGGCGCACGACGCTGGATGCGGTGCGGCCGGGCGACAAGGTGAACCTGGAGCGGGCCCTGGCGTTGGGGGACCGGCTGGGCGGGCACCTGGTCTCTGGCCACGTGGACCAGGTCAGCACGGTGTTGGAGACCCGGCCGGAGGGGGGCTCGTGGGTGATGGTCTTCGGGCTGCCGGAGTCCATGGCGCCGTACTTCATCGAGAAGGGCTCGGTGGCCATCGACGGCATCAGTCTCACGGTCAACACCGTGGGGGCGGACCGCTTCAGCGTGCAGCTCATCCCGGAGACGCAGGAGCGCACCACCCTGCGGGGCAAGGCGGTGGGCGCCCGGGTCAACCTGGAGGCGGACCCCATTGGCAAGTACGTGGCGCGCCTGTTCCTGCTCCAGCGAGGGCAGGCGGGGGGACTCCAGACGGGTGGGGTGACGGAGGCGGCCGTCCGGGCGGCGGGGTTCGGCGCGCCGTAGCAGGCGACGCCGGGGCCCGGGGTGGTGTAGGAAGCGCCGCATGCCTCGCTACATCGAAGGTGACTTCCTGCCCCCCAAGGGCCGCTTCGCGATTTGTGTCGCCCGCTTCAACGGCTTCATCACCGAGGAGCTGGCCAAGGGCGCCGTCGACACGCTGGTCCGCCATGGCGTGGCGGACGCGGACGTGGACGTGTACCGCTGCCCTGGCACCTATGAGCTCCCTGGCCTCGTGCGCCGCGTGACGGAGTCCCGGCAGTACGTGGGCGTCATCGCGCTGGGCGCCGTCATCCGTGGCGGCACGCCCCACTTCGACTACGTGGCGGGCGAGTGCGCCAAGGGCATCGGCGCGGTGGCCTTCAACGCGGCCGCGGCCAACCCCTCCACGTCCGTCACCTTCGGCGTGCTGACGACGGACACGGTGGAGCAGGCCATTGACCGCGCGGGCGTGAAGGCGGGCAACAAGGGCGCCGAGGCCACGCTGGCGTGCATCGAGATGGTGAACCTGTTCTCGCGCATGTCCAACCTCGACACGAGGAAGGGGTAGGCGATGGGCGCGCGCAGAACAGGCCGTGAGCGGGCGTTGCAGGCGCTCTACCAGATGGAGATGGCGCAGGGCGCCTCGGTGCATGACGCGCTGGAGTCCGCGTGGTCCGCGTCCGAGGAGGGCAAGAGGGACCCGGACGCGGTGCGGTTCGCCCGGGAGCTGGTGGAAGGTGTGCAGGGCCACCGCGCGGAAATCGACCGGCTCATCGAGGCGCACAGCCACAACTGGCGCTTGGACCGCATGTCCCGCATCGACCGCAACGTGCTGCGCGTGGGCATCTTCGAGCTGAAGTACCGTCCCGACATCCCTCGCAAGGTCACCATCAACGAGGCGGTGGAGCTGGGGAAGAACTTCGGGACGGAGGAGTCCAGCGCCTTCGTCAACGGCCTGTTGGACCGGGTGGCGGTGGCGTTGAACAAGGCGTGAGAGCCTGAGTCCCCAGCAAAGGAGGACGCGCCGTGAGCCAGACGACGACGCACGACATCGGGATGGAGGGCCTGGACTCACTCGGCGGAGTGGACGCCCTGTGTCTCTTTGTTGCGGAAGATGACCGGCCGCTGCCGGCCACGGCGGGTTACGTGGACTGGCGCTTGTGCGGCGCGTTGTCGCGGGTGCTCCAGGGCGGGTTCTTCTCCGGCGCGAAGGATGACTGGCTGCTGTTGCCCTCCGACGGGAAGCTGGGGGTGCCTCGCATCTTCGTCGTGGGGCTGGGGCGCAGGAGCCAGTTGGACGCGGGGGCGCTGGGCGAGGCGCTCGCGTCGGCGGGCAAGGTGCTCAGCCGGGCCCGGATGGAGTCGGTGGCGCTGGAGATACCCGCCGGAGGCGCGCTGGATGACGCGGCGCGGGCGGAGGGATTCCAGAGGAGTTTTTCGCCAGCGTTCAAGGGCGGACGCGTGGCCCTCCTGGCGGACAAGGGGCTCGTCCGGCTCCTACCAGCCAGGAAGGGTTGAGGCACAGCGACCAGGCAGGGCTTCTGTTAGAGTGGGGGACCGTCCGGGGCGTGTGCACATGCGTGTCAAGGTGCTGATTGTCGAGGACTCCAAGGCGTCGCGCGAATACATCGCGTCGACGGTGGAGGCCGTGGAGGGCATCGAGGCCATCGTGACGTCGAGCGGGTTCGAGGCCTTGAAGCTCCTGCCTCGCCATCGCTTCGACCTCATCATCACCGACATCAACATGCCCGACATCAACGGGCTGGAGCTCATCAACTTCGTCAAGAAGAACCCCAACTACCGCGACGTGCCGCTCTTCATCATCACCACCGAAGGGCGCGAGCAGGACCGCGACCGGGGCATGGCGTTGGGCGCGGCGGAGTACCTGGTCAAGCCGTTCGAGCCCGGGAGCCTGGAAAGGCTCCTGCGCCGGTACCTGAAACTGCCGTGAGCCCCCCGAGCAAGGCCCTGGCCGAGTTCGTGGCCGAGGCGACGGAGATTCTGGAGTCGCTCGGCAAGGACCTGCTCGTGCTGGACGAGCGGCGAGGCCAGGAAGCGGACCCGGAGCGGGTCAACGGCATCTTCCGCGCGGCGCACTCGCTCAAGGGGTTGGCGGGGTTGTTTGGCCAGGAGCGCATCTCACGGCTGGCGCATGGGACGGAGGACCTGCTGGACCGGTTGCGGCTGGGCAAGCTGCTGCTGGACGACGCGGTGCTCGACACGCTCATCGAAGCGCTGGATGCGTTCCAGGCGCTGCTGGCGGAGACGGCGAGGGGGGCGGAGACGGACGTCCTCACCCAGCGCGTCAATGGCATGGCGGAGCGGCTGGCCCGGCTGGGGGAGCCCCCCGCCGCCCAGGACGAGGACCCGCTGGAGCGGTTGGAGTTGGAAGCCCAGGTGCGCTCGGTCTTCACCGAGTACGAAGAGCACCGGCTGCGTGAGAACGTGCGGCGCGGCGTGGCGTTGTGGCGCGTGCGCGCGGCGTTCGACTTGTCGGACTTCGACAAGGGGCTGGCGGACCTCAACACGCGGCTCAAGCCGATGGGCGAGGTCATCAGCACGCTGCCCTCCGCGCGGCCGGGTGGCGCGCATGGCATCGCCTTCGACCTCATCTTCGGCACGCAGGTGACGTTGACGGAGCTGGAGTCTGGGCTGATGGGGACACCGGCGGAGCTCTCGCCGCTGACGGTCCGGCCTCCGGAGCCCACCGCGGTGGCCCGGTCCGCGGAGGCCTTGCAGCGCGCGATGGAGTCACCCGCCATCGTGCTGGGCGCGCCTCCCACGGTCGACGCCGTCGCCGCTCCTCCAGCCCCCGCTCCCTCGAAGCGCGGAGGGAAGAAGCGCGGCCCTCGTGCCCCCGTGGCGTCCACGCCCGGAGGACAGCCGCTGCTCCCGCTCGGGGATTCGGTCCCCCATGCTTCGGCGGTTCCTGGGGGCGCGAGCCCGAGCGTGGTGAAGACGCTCGAAGGCCTGTCGCTGCCAGCCCAGGGGCGGGCGGTCTCCGGGCGCTTCCCGGCGGCCGAGGTACTGCGGTCCCACGCGGCCTCTTCGGAAGAGGGTGGTGGAGCCACGGCGGGAGCCACCGGCGCGGGGCCGTCGCTGGTGACGTATCTGCAGGGCCCTGGAGGAAGGGCCTCTGTCCGGAAGGTGATGTCCTCGGCGGAGGCTCCGGGCAAGCCGCCTCCCGTGGCGGCGCCGACCGTGCCCGTGGAGCCCTCGCTGCGCTCGCTGACGCAGACGGTGCGCGTGGACATCGGCAAGCTGGATGGCCTCATCAACATGGTGGGCGAGCTGCTGCTCATCAAGGCCAACCTCCAGCGGCTCGCGGAGTCCGCGCGGCAGGATGGCGTGGTGCCGCTGTCGAAGCTGTTCGGTCAGGAGCTGGCGCGCGAGACGCGAGGCCTGGAGCGCAAGCTGGAGGCGCTTCAGGAGGGGCTGTTGGAAGCGCGCATGGTCCCCGTCGGCCAGGTGTTCGACAAGCTGGCGCGGCTGGTGCGTCGCATCACCCGCGACGCGGGCAAGGAGATCGACTTCGTCATCGGTGGTGGCGAGGTGGAGCTGGACAAGCTCATCGTCGAGGAGCTGAGCGACCCGCTGATGCACCTCATCCGCAACGCCATCGACCATGGCGTGGAGTCTCCGGACTCGAGGCTCGCGGCGGGCAAGTCGCGGCGGGCGGTGGTGGCGTTGCGCGCCGAGCAGAAGGGCAACCACGTCGTCATCGAGGTGAGCGACGACGGCGCGGGAATCGACGAGCTGCGGGTGCGCGAGGTGGCGCTCTCGAGGGGGCTCATCACCTTCGCCCAGGCGGAAGAGATGGGGCGCCGCGAGCTGCTCAACCTCATCTTCCTCCCGGGGTTCTCCACCGCGCGCAGTGTGTCGGAGCTGTCCGGCCGCGGCGTGGGGCTCGACGTGGTGAAGAACAACCTGGGCAACCTCTCCGGCATCATCGACGTGTGGAGCGAGCGCGGGAAGGGCACGGCCTTCCACCTGACGCTGCCGGTGACGCTCGCCATCATCCGCGCGCTGGTGGTGGGCGTGAGTGCTCGCACGTACGCGGTTCCACTCAACAGCGTGCTGGAGATTCTCTCGGTGCAGCCTCGGGAGATTCGCACCGTGGAGCGGCGCGAGGTGCTCGATGTGCGAGGCCAGACGCTCCCCTTCGTGCGGCTGTCGCGCTTGTTTGGCCTGCCGGAGCGGCCGGTGAGCCGGTACTTCGTGGTGGTGGTGGGGCTGGCGCAGGAGCGCCTGGGCATCGCCGTGGATGAGCTGCACGGCCAGCAGGACATCGTCACCAAGCCCTTGGGGGGACGGCTGCAGTCCGTCCGAGGGATTTCCGGAGCCACGGACCTGGGCAACCGGACGCCCGTGCTGGTGCTGGACGTGGCGGCGTTGCTCGAGGACGGACTCGCATTGGAGCGCAGGCGGGCCTGACGCGCGAGGCGGCCGGCTGCTATCCTCGATGGCCGTGTCCCGGTTCGCCGCACTGCTCGACGACTTCTTCTTCCGTCCGGACGAGGACGTCAGCGGGCTGCAGGATTTCGCCGCCGGCAGTGACGGCGTGGCGGCACGTGCCCCGGAGGAAGTCCCGGAGGAGTACCTGGCCTTTCGCCTGGAGGGTGAGTCCTACGCGGTGCCCATCCGCGCCGTGCGCGAAATCTCCAAGGTGCCTCCGCTGACGGAGATTCCACGGGCGGAGCCGCAGCTCCTCGGGGTGATGAACCTGAGGGGGGAGCTGTTGCCGGTGTACGACGTCAAGGTGCGTCTGGGATTGGCGGAACGGGCGCCCGTGGTCGCCGGGCCCGACGCGGCGGTGGCGCCGAGAGACACGCGCATCCTCGTGCTGCGCACGGAGACGGGGCCCGCGGGCGTCTGGGTGGACAGTGTCGCGGGGGTGGTGAAGTTCAAGCCGTCCATGTTGGAGCCGCCACCGCAAGGGTTGAGGCTGGGAGACCGGGACTGCGTCGTCGCCATTGGCCGGCGGGGACCTTCGCTGTTCATCTTGTTGGACGCGGAACAGGCGCTGTCGTCATGAGGGACTCGGTGAACCTGCTGCCGCGGCTTCCCTCGGCCGGGCCCGATGCGCCGGGCGAGAACGCGGACAGCGTCGTGCAGCTGTGCGCCTTCTTCGTGGGGGATGACGAGTACGTGCTCGACATCCAGCGCGTGGAGGAGGTGCTGCCGCTGCAACGCGTGACGCCCATTCCGCATGCGCCCTCGTTCGTCGAGGGCGTGTTGCACTTGAGAGGCGCCATCCTTCCCGTGGTGGACCTGCGCCGGCGGCTTCAAGGCCATCCTTCGGTGGAGTCGCGCAAGGCGCGGCTCCTGGTCTGCAAGCTGGGGACGCGGCGTGTCGCCGTGCGTGTGGAGCGGGTGGCGGAGGTGATGCGGTTGCGGAAGGGTGACATCAAGCCCGCGCCCGCGTTGGTGGTCGCGGGGCGCTCGCCCTTCGTGGTGGGCGTGTGCGGACCTCCGGACCGACTGCGCCTGCTGCTGGACTTGAAGGCCTTGCTGCGCGCGGAGCTGGAGAAGGACTCCGCGCAACCACCCAGGTGAGCGCGAAGGGGACATTCATGGAGCGCAGTGACGTGGACCACCCCCGCCGCATCCAGCATCTCTGCTTCGGCTTCATCCGCACCGTACCGAACGGGAGAGGCCTCGCGCGGAGGCTGCGCCGGATGGCGCCGGACACGTCGCTCACGTGGTCGCCCGAGGTGATGCGCACGGAGTGGGGCCGAACGCCGCTGGGGATGTGTCCGGGCCTCCACGTGAGTGGATTCAACGAGCGGAAAGGCTCGGACCGGGGCCTCACATGAGTCGACAGCAAGGCTCACCGGCGGAGGAGGCTCGGTACCGCGCGCTTCAGGACCTGGACCCGCGTGGGGAGAATCTCCTGGAGGTGCTCATCGCGGGCCTCCACGACGAGAGCTGGCGCGTGAGGCACGCGGCGGCGGATGGACTCCAGCGGCTGTCGACACCCACTCCCGGAGAGGTGGCGGCGCGGCTGGTGCGTGTGTTGGGGGAGCGAGGGGAGACGGGCGCGCGCAACGCGGCGGCGGAGGCCTTGTCGGGGTTGGGGCTCGAGGCCCTGGGGCCGTTGGTGACGCTCCTGGGCCACGTGGACCCCGACCAGCGCAAGTTCGCGGCGGACATCCTGGGACAGCTCGGGCGGCGTGAAGCCGAGGCTTCGCTGGTGCAGGCCCTGAGCGACGTGGACCTCAACGTCCGCGTGTCCGTGGCGGAGTCCTTGGGGCGCGTGGGCGGCGAGCACGCGGCGCGGGTGCTGGAGCGGTTGTTGGGAGATTCGGAGCCGCTGATGCGGCTGTCCGCCTTGGAGGGGCTGGCGAGCCTCAAGCAGCCCCCTGCGTTGTCGCTGGTCGAGCCCCTGCTGAACGATGCACGGCTGAGGCGAAGCGTGTTCCGGGTGCTGGGCCTGATTCCGCGGGCCGCGGCCACGGAGCACCTGTGTGTGGGGCTGTCTTCGGAGGCCCGCTCGGTGCGTGAGGCCGCGCTCGCCGCGTTGGGAACCCAAGCGGCGCTGATGACGTCCGAGCTGCGAGGTGAACAGGACGCTGTCATCCGCGAGGCGTTGCTGCGCTTGCCCGACGCGCGAGCGCGGCTGGCGCGGGCGCTGGAGGCAGAGGACGTCGCGGTGCGTGCGGGAGCGCTGGTCGCGGTCGCCGCGTCGGGCGATGCGTCCTTGGCGGTGCCGGTGGCGGAGGTGGCGCGCGAGGACCGGCTCTTGCGAGACGTGTTGTCCACGCTGGGGCGGCTGGGGCCGGAGGGTGGGCGTGTGTTGTTGGCGGCGATGGCGGAGCTGTCCGCGCCCGCGAGGGCGGCGGCGGTCGAGTCGCTGGTGGACCTGGTGGACCCGAGCTCCGTCACCCCGCTGTGTGCGTTGCTCGAGTGGGCGGAGGATGACCTGCGCGGGGTGGTGGTGCGGGCGCTGGGGCGTACGCGCTCGGCGGAGGCCGCGAGCCCGCTGGTCGACTTGTTGCGGGACTCCGTGACGGCGGGCGCCGCGACGCGGGCGCTGGGTGTGCTCGCCGGAAGTTGCAGGTCGGCGGTGGTGGCGGCGCTTCAGGACGCGGTGGAGCGTCGGGCCACGCCCGCGTCGGTGGCGGTGCTGGCGCGAGTGGGCGGCAGGCCCGCGTTGCCATTGCTGCGGCGCCTGGCCCGGGACGAGGACCCTCGGTGGCGAGCGGCGGCGGTGGACGTCGCGGGCGAGGTGGATGGAGGCGTGGGGCGGGAGCTGGCGCGCGCGGCGCTCGCGGACGAAGCGGTGCCCGTGCGGGCGGCGGGTGTGCGTGCCATGGGCCGGCTGGGTGGCTCGGACGCGGGGGCACTGCTGCGCCCCGCGCTCCAGGACGAGGATGTCTTCGTGCGGAGGGTGGCGGTGGAGGCGGTGGGCGAGAGTGGCGCGAGTGACAGGGCCGCGGACCTGGAGGCGTTGGTGCGTCACCCGGATGGGGCGCTGGCGCGAGCGTCGGTGCGGGCGTTGTCGCGATTGGGGCTGATGGGGATGCGCGTGTTGCGGGAGGCCTCGGAGCATCCCGACCCGGAGGTGGTGAAGGCGGTGTTGTCTGCGGTGTCGGGGGAGGGGCTGGCGCTGGCGGTGTCGCTGTTGGAGCATCCTCACTGGGACGTGCGTGCGGCGGCGGCACGGGTGCTGGGGGAGTCCGGCGGACCGGAGTGTCTGGAGCCGGTCCGGCGAGCGCTGGAGGCGGAGACGGACGTGCTGCCCCGGCAGGCGTTGGCGGACGCGGTGGCGCGCGTGTCTCGGCGCTGAGTGGGGGACTCGGGTGGCTCGCTTCGACGACAGCCGGCCGGAGATGACCGCGGAGGAGTTCCGGCTCCTCAGGGACCATGTGTACTCGCACTGCGGCATCCTGGTGCACGAGGACATGAAGTTCGTGATGGAGCGGCGGCTGTGGCCCCGGCTGGAGGCCCTCGGCGCGTTGGACTTCAGCGCGTACCACCGCTACCTGCGCTACGACGCGAACCGGCACGTGGAGCTGGAAGCCGCCGTCGAATCGCTCACGACACACGAGACGTATTTCTTCCGCGAGCCCTCGCAGCTCAAGGCGTTCCGCGAGGAGCTGTTCCCCCTCCTCGAGAAGCGCAACGCGCGCACGCGCCGGTTGCGGCTGTGGTCGGCGGGGTGTTCCTCCGGAGAAGAGGCGTACACGCTGGCGATGCTCCTCAAGGACGAGCGCCGCTTCGACGACTGGGATGTGGAGGTCTACGGCACCGACATCTCCCGGCGTGTGCTGACGATGGCCCGGCGAGCGGAGTACGGGCCGTCCGCGCTGCGCGCCACGTCGGCGGACCTGCTGGAGCGCTTCTTCGTGCCGGTGCCGGCGGCGCCCACCAAGGTCCGGGTGCGCGATGACGTCCGCGCGATGGTGTCCTTCGGTCATCACAACCTGCTGGACGAGACGGG
Source organism: Myxococcus stipitatus (assembly GCF_037414475.1). Next base: position 8,070,335 of record NZ_CP147913.1, read on the forward strand.
CAGTCAGCTCGTGGCGAAGATGGACGCGGTGTTCTGCCGCAACGTGATGATCTACTTCGACCAGTCCGCGCGCAGGAAGGTGCTGCGCATCCTGAGAGACCGGTTGGTGCCAGGGGGCTATCTGCTGCTGGGCCACTCGGAGAACCTGCTGAACCTGGGCGCTGACTTCGAGCTGGTCCACCTGCGCGGAGACCTGGTGTATCGCCGCCCGGAGCTGCCGGGGCTGACCGGGGGCGAGCCGCGATGAGCGAGCGGACTCCTGTCTCGGTGCTGGTCGTCGACGACTCCGCGCACAACCGGTACACGCTGACCCGGTTGCTGGAGTCGACGCCGGACGTCCGTGTCCTCGACCGCGCGGCGGATGGCGAGGAGGGCTTGAAGAAGGTCCTCGAGTTGAAGCCGGACGTGGTGACGTTGGACCTGGAGATGCCCAAGCTGGGGGGCTTCACGTTCCTCCGGCTCTTGATGCGCACATTGCCCACGCCGGTCATCGTCATCTCCAGCTATGCGCACCGCTCGGATGTCTTCAAGGCGTTGGAGCTGGGCGCCTTCGACTTCATCGCCAAGCCCACGCGAGGCACGCAGGAAGAGCTCGAGAAGATGCGCGTGGAGCTGTTGGAGAAGGTGCACGCGGCGCTGCACGTGCGGCCGGGGCAGCGCCACGTGTCGCCGGGAGCGCGGGCCCTCGCGGTGGCGGGCGAGCTGCCGTTGGTGGTGGCGGTGGGGGCCTCGACGGGAGGACCTCCCGCGGTGCAGCGTGTCCTGGAGGGGCTGGCCTCGGAGCCCACGCCTTGTGTGCTGGTGAGTCAGCACATGCCCGCGCAGTTCACCCGGGCCTTCGCCGAGCGGTTGGACCGCATCGGTCCGTTCACGGTGACGGAGGCGAGTGAGGGGGACGTGGTGCAGCCGGGGCATGTGTACATCGCTCCGGGAGGAAGGCACCTCGTGGTGGTGGAGCGAGGGACGCGCCTGGAGTTGCAGACGCCTCCACCCACGCCGCTGGACAAGTACGCGCCGAGCGTTGACCGGCTCTTCACCAGCGTGGCGCAGGTGTTGGGCAACCGGGCGATGGGGGTGGTGCTGACAGGGATGGGCGCGGACGGGGCGCAGGGCGCGCGGGAGATTCAACGAATGGGCGGCGAGGTCTGGGCCGAGTCCGAGGAGACGGCGGTGGTCTTCGGCATGCCGGGCGAGGCCGTCGCCGCGGGAGCGGTGAAGCGGGTGCTGCGGTTGGGGGAGATAGGACCCGCCCTGGCGGTCTGGGCGCGGAAGCGGCGGTGAGAACACCGGGCGGTGGCCGAGCCCTGGGTGTTAGTGTGCGCGGGCCATGACGCAGCAGATTCGAGCCCTGGTGGTGGACGACTCGCAGGCCATGCGGCGCAGCATCATGTACGCGTTGCAGCGCATCAGCGGGATGGTCTGCACGGAGGCACAAGACGGTGCCGAGGGGCTGAAGAAGTTGACCCAGGGCCGCTTCGACCTGGTGCTCACGGACATCAACATGCCGTTGATGGATGGGCTGAAGCTCATCCACCACATCCGGCAGGCGACGGACCATCGGGGCGTGCCCATCGTCGTCATCACCACGGAAGGGGCCGCGGCGGACCGCGAGCGTGCGATGAACCTGGGCGCCAGCGCGTACCTGGTGAAGCCCGTGCAGGCCAAGGTGGTGATGGACACCGTGCGCGACCTGCTGAAGCTGGACTGAGGCCGGTGCGCGAATGGACCTCGTCCTTCGAGTCGCGAACCTGGAGAAGAGCTACGGCGCGGTGAAGGCCGTGCAGGGGCTGACCTTCGCCGTGGCACCCGGTGAGGTGTTGGGGCTGGTGGGGCCCAACGGCGCGGGGAAGACCTCCACGCTGCGGTGCCTCGCGGGCATCTTGCCGCCCACGTCGGGGCGGGTGGTGGTGGCGGGCTATGACCTGGCGAAGGACTCGGTGGAGGCCAAGCGGGAGCTGGCCTTCCTGCCGGACGAACCGCGCTTCTTCGACTACCTCACGGTGTGGGAGCACCTGAACTTCACGGCGCGCCTCTACGGCGTGGAGGACTGGGAGGCTCGGGCGCGGGCGTTGTTGGAGGAGATGGAGCTGACGGGCCGGGAGAAGGCCCTGCCGAGCGAGCTGTCGCGCGGCATGCGGCAGAAGCTGTCCATCGCCTGCGGCTTCCTGCATTCACCCAAGCTCATCCTCCTGGATGAGCCGCTCACGGGGTTGGACCCCATCGGCATCCGGCGCATGAAGGACTCGCTGCGGCGGCGCGCGGAGGAGGGGGCGGCGTTGGTGTTGTCCTCGCACCTGTTGCCGTTGGTGGAGGAGCTGTGTCACCGGCTCTTGGTGATTGCCGGTGGGCGCGCCATGGCGCTGGGAAGTCTGGACGAGATTCGCGCGCGGCTGAGCGGGCCGGATGCGGCGAATGCATCGCTGGAGGACCTGTTCGTGCGCATCACCAGCAGGGCGGGGACGGAGAAGTCGTCCCCGTGAGCTTCGTGAGCGCGGTGGTCTTCCTGTGGCTGTCCTCCGCGCGCAACCGGTTGAGAGTCCAGCTCCAGCGGCTGCGCAAGCCGCGCTACCTCATGGGCGCGCTGGTGGGGCTGGGCTACATCTACTTCTTCTTCCTGCGTCGGTTGGACTTCTCGCCCGGCATGCGGCAGGTGCCGGAGGGCGTGCGCCTGTTCGCGGAGCTGTCGCTCGTGTCCTCCGTGCTGGTGACGGTGCTCTCCTCGTGGACGCTGGGGCCGGACCGTCCCTCGTTGACGTTCTCGGAGTCAGAGGTGGTGCGGCTGTTTCCCGCGCCCGTCACGCGGCGCGCGCTGCTGCACTACAAGCTGCTGCGAGGCTGGATGGGCGCGGGCGTGGGCGCGCTGGTCGCCGCGCTGTTCGTGGGGCGCCTCGCGGGCTCGAATCCCGTCTTCTTCTTCGTGGGCGCGTGGTTGTCGTTGGGGACGTTGTCCCTGCACACGACGGCCGCGTCCTTCATTCGTACGCGTGTGTTGGCCTGGGGCACGCGGGGACAGGTGGCGCGCTGGAGCGTGGTGGGGCTGGTGCTCGCGGCGGTGGTGCTCGCTGCGTACTCGGCGCTGGACTCGCACCCGTTCCCCAGGACCGTGGGCACTCCGGGTGTCCTCCGGAACTGGGTGCAGGCGTTGGTGGCCACGCCCGAACTCAGCGCGGTGCTGTGGCCGGGGCGTTTGATGGTTGCGCCGGCCCTCGCCCGCGACTCCGGTGAGTTCCTCGTCGCGCTCGTTCCGGTGCTCGTGCTGCTGGTGGCGCACTACGCCTGGGTGCGCGTGGCGGCGGTGCCCTTCGAGGAGTCGGCGGTGGAGCAGGCCGAGACGCGCATGCGCGAGCGCGCCCAGCGAGGCGAGGGTGTCCCCGCGCACGTCGTTCCACTCTCCTCACGCAAGACGCCCTTTCGATTGTCGGCGCGGGGGCGTCCCGAGGTGGGGCTCATCTGGAAGAACCTCATCATCCGCAGGCGGATGGCGGGCGGCATGGTGTCGGTGTTGGCCGCGTTGCTGGTGGGCGTCGTCGTGGTGGCGATGATGGGGGAGACGCGGCTCTTCACGGACACCCGGCGGGTGCTCGGGCCCATCGCGTTGTCGCTGGCGGCGATGCTGGCGGTGGTGGGGCCGAGCATCTTTCGCATGGACCTGCGAATGGACCTGCCCAAGCTGGACTTGCTGCGTGCGCTGCCGCTCGCGGGCTGGCAGGTGGTGGGCGCGGAGGTGGCGGCGTCCGCGCTGGTGTTGGGCGCGCTGCAACTGGGGCTTCTGTCAGTGGCCCTGTTGTGCGGTCCCGGCGCGGAGGACCCGTGGCTGCTGACGTGGTGGTGGCCGGGCGGGCTGGCGCTGGTGATGGTGCTCCCCTCGATGGCGCTGGCGGGGCTGCTCGTTCAGAACGCGGCGGTGGTCTTGTTCCCCGCGTGGGTGCCGGCGGACAGGGCGGGGGGCTCGCGGGGCATCGAGGCGCTGGGACAGCGCTTGTTGACGCTGATGGGCTCGCTGGTGGTGTCGTTGCTGGGGCTCCTGCCCGCGGCGATGGTGGGCGGCGTGACGGGCTTCGTCTTCACGAGCACACTGGACGTCTGGGCGGTCCCCATCGCGGGGGCGGCCGCGTCAGCGGTCCTGTTGAGCGAGGTGGTGTTCGGCGTGTTCTGGCTGGGCCGCGCTTTTGAACACCTGGATATCTCCGAGGACCAGTCTTAGAAACGGCGAGCGTCCGCTGCCGGACGCGTGCCTCCGGGGCGCTTGTGTCGCCTGGGCCGCGCGCGCACGTTGGCGCGGACCCAAAGGGACAGGAGCGCGACATGAAGCTGGGTTTCGTGGGACTGGGCAACATGGGTTTGCCCATGGCGAAGAACTTGCTCGCCGCGGGGCATGAGGTCGCGGTGTGGAACCGCACCCCCGCGCGAGCCGAGCCCTTGGTCCGGCAAGGCGCGCGGCTGGCCGCTTCACCCGCGGACGCGGCGAAGGGCGCGGAGGTCGTCTTCAGCATGCTCGCGGATGACCGCGCGGCGGAGGCGGTGGCGCTGGGCCCCACGGGCATCATCGAGGGGCTGGCGAAGGGCGCGGTGCATGTCTCGTCGAGCACCATCTCCGTGGCGCTCTCCCAGAAGCTGACGGATGCCCACGCGAACGCGGGGCAGGGCTACGTCTCCTCGCCCGTGTTCGGCCGCCCCGAGGCCGCCGAGACGAAGCAGCTCTGGGTCCTGGCCGCGGGCGCGAAGGCGGACGTGGACCGCTGCAAGCCCGCGCTGGAGGCCCTGGGCCGCGGCCTGACGGTGCTCGGCGAGCAGGCGTCGATGGCCAACGTCGCGAAGCTCTCCGGCAACTTCCTCATCGCGGCGATGCTGGAGACCCTCTCGGAAGCGTTCGCGTTCACGCGCAAGTCCGGCATCGAGCCGAAGCAGTTCATGGAACTCTTCCAGAACGTCTTCGCGCGCTCGCCCATCTTCGAGCGTTACGCGCAGGCCATCGCCGACGAGAAGTATTCCCCCGCGGGCTTCGCCATGCGGCTGGGGCTCAAGGATGTGGGGCTGGTGCTGGAGGCGGCGCGCGCGGCGGAGGTGCCCATGCCGCTGGCCAGCCTCGTGCGGGACCAGTACCTCGGTGGCGTGGCTCAAGGGCATGGGGACCTGGACTGGTCCGCCCTGGGGGGCCTTGTCGCGGAGCGCGCGGGCCTGCCCTGGAAGCACTGACACCCGAGGAGAAAAGACGACCGCCCCAGGCGGGCGGGAGGGACGCACGCCTGGAGCGGTGACCCCCGGGCCTCCAGATTTCAAACCTGGAGGCCTCGGTGGGAGCTACTTCCGCGCGTCGGTTTCGGCGAACGGGATGGGGAAGCGTGAGTGCGGCGCGTAGTCAGGGCTCAGGTTGCGGGGGAGCGAGTCCAGACGGTTGTAGCGGCGCAGGTCGATCCACCGGTGGCCGCCCTCGAACAGCAGCGAGTAGCGCTTCTGGTGCAGGAGCTCATCGAGGATGTTGTCCTCATTGAGGGCCTTGTCCGGCAGCCGCCCGGAGCGGGTGCGGATGTAGTTGATGTCATCCGCCGCGGAGCCGAAGTTGCGCAGCGCGATGTTCGCCTCGGCCCGCAGGAGGATGAGCTCCTCGTTGCGGATGATGGGAACCGGGCTGTCGGCGGTGGGGTACATGGTGAAGCGCAGGTCCGTCGACAGGACGCCTCCCGCGGCCGTCGCGAGGGTGGCCTGCTTGGCGACCTTGCGCGTGAAGCGGTCATCGACCACGCCATCCGGACCCTTCTCCGCATCGGTCTCCAGCGCGGGATGGCCGTAGATGGTCCGCGCGAGCAGGCCGTTGTCCGTGTCGCCGGAGGACGCGCGGAACACGTGGTACACGCCGATGTTCAGCGAGGCGAGCGCCGCGCTCTTCGAGCCGGGGTCCGCGGGGACGTTCGCGGCGATGAACGACTCGCTCAGCGCCGTCAGCGCGTCCTCGTTCTTGCCCATGTACACCAACACGCGCGCCTTCACGGCGCGGTTGAACTTCCGGAAGGTCGCGGGCGTGTCGAAGCCCGCGAAGCCGGTGCTCAGGCGGAAGGTGAACGTGCTTCCGGCCTGGGCCAGGTGGGCGTTCGCTTCATCGAGCAGCTTGGCGATGTGGTTGAACACCGCCTCCTTGTTCTCGATGGGCGCCAGCTGGCCCAGGGGCAGGTCCACGGCGATGGGCGCGCCGTTGATGTCACGGGTGTTGATGACCACCAGGAAGTCCAACGCCATGAGGGTCTTCGCGAACCCCCGGACGCCTTCCTTGTCCTCGGGCCTCATCTCGTTGAGCTTCTCGAGCGCGGCCAGGAGGGTGTTGGCGTTGCGGATGTTGGCGTAGGGGGTGGTCCAGTGGTTGCCACCGAACGCGCCACCGCCCGGGTCCATGACCGGGCCGAGCATCTCGTCGATGGCGCGCGGGTCCGCGGGGTCGAAGACGTAGGCCTCGCGCCCGATGACTCCCAGCTGCGCGACGTACCCGTTCTGCACGGACACGTTCGCGCGGTGGCCGATGATGAGCCCCGTGGCCGCGCTGTTGGCGGCGGACACGGTGGGCCGGTTGGTGAACTCCTCCAGGCTGGGGTTGTTCAGGTCGCCGATGTCCAGGCTGCCGCAGCCGCCCAGGCCGAGCGCCGCGCACAGCGCCACCAATGCTTTCTTCGTCTGGTAGATGTTCATGGCGTTAGAACCCGACGTCGAGCGACGTCCAGAAGCTGCGGCTAGGGGGGAAGGGGGCGACGTCGATGTTGCGCGCGATGGCCTGGTTGCCGAAGTTGCTCACCTCGGGGTCCAGACCCGAGTAGCCGGTGAACGTCAGCAGGTTGCGGCCGCTGAGGCTCAGCCGCGCGCTCTGCAGCTTCGGGATGGCGGACACCCAGCTCTTGGGCAGGTTGTAGCTGAGCGTCACCTCGCGCAGCTTCAGGAACGTCGCGTCCTCGATGTAGACGGTGGCGCTCGTCCGGCGGGCCTCGACGCGCTGACGGCCTGCCGTCTCGAAGTCGACCGAGGTGCCGGCGTCGTCATAGAGGTAGCGCGTCAGGTTGACGATGTCGCTGCCCTGCTGCCAGTGGAACATGAAGGACAGCGTGAGGTCCTGGTAGCGCAGCGTGTTGGCGAAGCCCATGGTGAAGGTGGGCTCGGTGTCGCCAATCTTCCTCACGATGGGGTTGTTGTTCGCGTCGCGGCCGACGTTGCCGATGATCTGCGTCGCCGACTGGCCCTGCTCGATGTAGAACGAACCCAGGCTGTTGCCGAAGCCACCCGCCTGGAAGGGCGCCACCGGCAGGCTCGTCACCTTGCTGCGGTTGAGCGCGAACGTCGCGGAGCTCGTCCACTCGAAGTTGCCGCGCACGGGGGTGACCTGGAGCATGGCCTCCACGCCGCGGTTGCGCAGCGAGCCACCGTTGACGAACTGGGTGGTGAAGCCCGTGGACGCCGGCAGGGCGCGCTGCAGCAGCATGTCGCTGATGGCGCGCTGGTACACGGACAGCTCCAGCATCACGTCGCCCTCGAGGAAGAGGGCGTCGACGCCCGCCTCGATTTCGCGCTGACGCTCCGGACGGATGTTCGGGTCACCCGCGACGCCCGTGCCGAGGATGCCCGGCGTACCCTGGACGTTGGCGCGGGAGTTCATGCCGCTGAACTTCATGCCGTAGAGGGGCTGGTTGCCCGTCTCGCCGTAGGCCACGCGCACCTTGAGCTCGTGGATGGCGGGCACGGGAGAGGGGATGCGGTAGGCGGACGCCAGCTTCGGGTAGAAGTAGAGCTTGTTGGCGTTGCCGTTGGCGCTGGTCTGCTCGCCGCGGACGGCGCCCACCAGGGTCAGCCGCTCATCGAGGAGGAGCAGCTCCTCCTGGACGTAGTAGCCGCGGTCGCGCACGTGCGACTCGTTGTCGCGCACGCCAATCACGGTGCCGGAGTCGATGCCGGGCTGACCCGCGCTGAGGTTCTCGCTGACGACGTACTTGGAGTCGATGCGGCGCTCTTCGAACTGGACACCCGCGGACGTCGTGGCCGAGAGGAACTTCGACGCCGGCTTGTACGAGTGCACCAGGTTGACGCCGGAGTTGATGTTGCGCACCTGGCTGGTGCCGAACAGCGACGTGCCCGGGAACGTGTCGTCGATGGGCTCGAAGTTGAGCTCGGGCGGGAACAGCAGCTTGTTCTCCTGCTGGAAGCGGTCCACGCCCGCGTTGGCCAGCACACGCAGGTGGTGCTCGTCCGTCTTCCACAGGTGGATGGTCGCGTCACCGGAACCCATGAAGCGCCACACGTCCTCGTCGTTCTTCACGAGGGCGGAGGTCTGCAGCGGGTTGGCGCCGTTGGCCAGGAACGGGTTCCTGGGGTAGACGCCCGCGGCGTCCGGCTCCATGTTCAGGAACTCGGGCACGGTGGGCATCACCATGTAGTTGGTGATGGTCTGGTTGTCGTTGTTGGTGAGGCCGCGCTGGCCCAGCGTGTGGATGAGGTTGGTGGCGACGTTGACCTCCACCACCTCGCCCACCGTCTGGCTCAGGTTGAGGCGGAACGACTGCTTCTCGTAGCCGGTGTTCTTGATGATGCCCGCGTCATCGCGGAGCAACGCGGAGGCGAAGTACTTGGTGTTGCCGCTGGCGCCGCTCACGCTGGCGAGTGTCTCCGTGGACAGGTCGCGGCGGCCGGCCAGCTCCTTCTCGTGGTCGTACGTCTTGCCCGTGAAGTAGTCCCGGGCCCGGGGACCGAAGACCTCCACGGCCTCCTCGACGGTCTCGAAGCGGCGGGTGCCCAGCGTGTTGGCCAGCGTGTACATGCCCAGCCGCTGGGTGATTTCGACCTTGGGGTCCCCGGCCTTGCCGCGCTTGGTGTTGATGATGACGACGCCGTTGGCGGCCTTGGAGCCGTAGATGGCGGCGGCGGAGGCACCCTTGAGGATTTCGATGCTCTCGATATCGTTGGGGTTGATGTCCGCGATGCGGTTGACCTGGTTGTCCTGCGTCGGGTTCGGGTTGGAGCCGCGCACGGACTCGGTCACCACGTACATGCCGTTGCCGATGGCCACATCGCTGACGAGCACACCGTCGATGACGTAGAGCGGCGCCGTGGAGCCGTTGATGGTGGACACGCCGCGCAGGCGCATCTGGATGCCGCCGCCGGGGGCGCCGGAGTTGGCCTGGATGTTGGCGCCGGCCACCTTGCCCTGGAGGGCCTGGTCGATGGTCTGCGCGGGGGCGCGGTTCATCTCCTCCGCGTTGACGGTGGCCACGGAGTTGGCCAGGTGCTTGCGGGCCAGCTCACTGGCGCGGCCCACCACGACCATCTCCTCGGAGAAGATGTTGTCGAGCGCGACGTTGAGCTCGCGCTGGGTGGGGCCCACGCGCACTTCACGCTCGCCATAGTCCTGGCTGGAGAAGAGCAGCGTGACGGAGCCCGGCGGGACGTTGGGCAGCGAGAACGTTCCGTCCAGCTCCGTCTCCACGCCTTGCGTGGTGCCCTTGATGATGACGCGCACCAGGGGCAGGCCCTCGTTCGTCAGCCGGTCCGCGACCCGGCCCTTCACGGTGCGCCCCAGGACGGGGGCCGCGGGCGGGGGGGAGGCCGGCGTCGTCGCCGCCGGGGTCTCCGTCGCTGGCGCTGGCGCCGGTGTGGCGGGTGCCTGGGCGGCGGGAGCCGGCTGTGGCTCCGCCGCGGGTGGGTTGCCTTCCTGCGCCATTGTTTCCAACGAGAAGAGTGCGATTACGCACCCCGGAATCAACGCTCTCTTAAGCGTCATTCGGATAGTTCCTCGCAACGGTGGGAACGGCCCCCCCAGCAGGTGCCGTGGGCGCGAATCGTCACTGGCTGAACTGAATCAAGTCAATGGCGGTCCCAGTATTTCAAGAAGGTTGGCCAAATCCATTCAAACGGAAATATTCCGATCTCGTACCGAGCGGTGCTGACGCGCAGCGCGATGAGCACAGAGCCAAGAGGGGCTGCGTGCGCGACCTGCCCGGGAGCATCGTGGATCTCCGCGAGCCCGACTCCATGGGATGGGTTGTAACGGGTTACTGAGCACGGCCCGCATGACAGGCTTTGTCAGCCCGCGTCAGCGCGCCCGCATCGACAGGCGCGTCGCGGCATGCGCACGTTTCAAGCCGCGTGTTTGCGTGTCCGCGCGAGAAAGCCGCGAAGCAGCGTGGCGAACTCGTCGTGATGCGCGCGGGGCGTGAAGGTGGCCACGCTGCTCAAGGGCACGACGCTGGCGTCCGTGAGGCGCAGGGCCAGTGCGTGAGCGGGGATGTCGTGGGGAGGAAGGAGCGTCACCTGGACGAGGACGTCTTCGATGTTCTCGGCGTCATACACGTGCTCGAAGCTCCCGCCCGTCGAGCGGCGCGCCACCGTCACCTTGCGGGTGCGGCAGTCCACGGTGCACGTCGTGAATGTGTAGCTCTTGAAGAAGCCGTACCAGAGGACCGCGGCGACCAGGAGGGACATGATGGGGCCGACCGCCAAGAGGGGATGGGAGCCATCCGAGAAGGCTCTCGCGGCGAAGAGGGCCCCGGTGAACACCGTGGTGATGGGGGCGAGCCAGAGGGCGGGGAGGCCGGGCCGCTCTGTCTCCACTCGCAACAAGGAGGACGTCTGTTTCAGGACCTTCATCCGTGGTGCCCCCGCAAGGGACCTCTGTTCGTGCCAGCCCCCTGTCTAGACGCGAAGCCTCGAGGACGGAAACAGCTTGGAGAAGTCGGGAGGCAAGAAGTCCTGGCTTTCAAGGTGGGATAGGGCCAGACCTCCGGCCGGGGAGGGACGGAGCGGACGGGCCCCTCCGGGGTTGGGGCACAAGGGCCTGGGTCCGTGGGTTCTCCCGGGTCAGCCGGAGAAATCAGGTCCCGTCGGGGCCAGGGAGGGCCACGTCCTGGCCGGTGGTCGGCGGGGACGAGGGAAGCCCGGCAAGACTAGTTGCCCCCAGGGCCGGCCCTCCCATAAGAGGCGCAGCGGACATGGCGATGAACGAGCGTTACGAGCCCCAGGCGATTGAAGGTAAGTGGCAGGCCCGTTGGGACGAGGCCGGCATCTTCCGGGCGGGTAAGCGCCCGGGCGCACCCAAGAAGTACGTGCTCGAGATGCTGCCGTACCCCAGTGGCAAGATGCACATGGGGCACGTCCGCAACTACCTCATCGGAGATGTGTACGCGCGCTACTTCCTGATGCGCGGCTTTGACGTGCTGCACCCCATGGGGTGGGACGCCTTCGGCTTGCCGGCGGAGAACGCAGCCATCAAGGAGGGCGTGCACCCGGCCGTCCGCACCGCGGAGAACATCATCTCCTTCAAGAAGGAGATGAAGAGCCTGGGCTACAGCTACGACTGGGAGCGCGAGGTCAACACCAGCGCGCCCGAGTACTACCGCTGGAACCAGTGGTTCTTCATCCAGATGTTGGAGCGCGGGTTGGTCTACCGCCGCTTCAGCAAGGTGAACTGGTGTACGGGCTGCCACACCGTCATCGCCAACGAGCAGGTGAAGGACGGCGTCTGCGAGCGCTGCTCGTCGCCCGTGGTGGACCGGGAGATGCCTGAGTGGGCGTTCCGCATCACCCGCTACTCGCAGGACTTGTTGGACGCGCTGGACACCCTCAAGGAGTGGCCGGACCGCATCACCTCCATGCAGCGCAACTGGATTGGCCGCTCGGATGGCGCCGAGGCGGACTTCCGCGTCCAGGGGCATGACGCCACCCTTCGCGTCTTCACCACGCGGTTGGACACCATCTACGGCTGCACCTACGTGGTGCTCGCGCCGGACCACAAGCTGGTGGCCCAGGTGACGACCCCGGAGCGGCGCGCGGAGGTGGACGCCTTCGTCAAGCGCATGGCGGCGCAGTCCAAGACAGAGCGGCTGGGGGAGGGGACGGAGAAGGAAGGCATCTTCACCGGCGCCCACGCCATCAACCCCTTCACGGGGCAAGTGGTCCCCATCTGGATCGCCAACTTCGTGTTGAGCGACTACGGCACCGGCGCGGTGATGAGTGTGCCCGCGCACGATGAGCGGGACTTCGCGTTCGCGCGCAAGTACGCGTTGCCGGTGAAGGTCGTCATCCAGCCGGCCACGGGCGACAAGTTGCCTGCCGGCGAGGCGATGGAGGCCGCGTATCCGGAGTACGGCGTATTGGTGGACTCGGGTGAGTACACCGGGATGACGTCCGAGGCGGCTCGCCTGGCGATGGCGAAGAAGCTGGAGCAGGACGGCCGTGGCAAGGCGACGGTGACGTTCCGCCAGAAGGACTGGGGCTTCAGCCGCCAGCGCTACTGGGGCACGCCCATCCCCATCGTCTACTGCGGGAAGTGCGACCCGGAGCGCCAGGGCATCCCCGTGCCCTTGGACCAGTTGCCCGTGCGCCTGCCGGAAATCGACGTGCAGGAGGTGTTGACCGGCAAGGGCGAGCCCCCGTTGGCCAAGGTGCCCTCGTGGGTGAATACGACGTGCCCGAAGTGTGGCGGTCCCGCCCGGCGTGAGGCGGAGACGATGGACACGTTCGTCGACTCCTGCTGGTACTTCGCGCGCTACTTGTCGCCGCACTACGACGCCGCGCCGTTCGACCCGAAGGAGGCCCAGCGCTTCCTGCCCGTGGACATCTACGTGGGTGGGCCCGAGCACGCGGTGATGCACTTGCTGTACTTCCGGTTCTGGACCCGGGTGATGAAGCTGTTGGGGTTGAGCCCGGTGGACGAGCCCGTGAAGCGCTTGATCACGCAGGGCATCGTCAACGGCCCCGACGGCCGCAAGATGTCCAAGCGCTGGGGCAACGTGGTGGCGCCCGCCTCCATCGTCCAGAAGTACGGCGCCGACACCGCCCGGGCGTACGTGATGTTCGCGGGTCCGCCGGAGCGCGACTTCGACTGGTCCGACGACCAGGTGGAGGGCGTGTTCCGCTTCCTCAAGCGCGTCTGGACGTTGGCGTCCTCGCACCACGCCGCCGTGGCGGGCGCCACGCATGCGGGCCCGTACGAGGGCAAGGCGCTGGAGATTCGCCGCGCCGCGCACAAGGGGCTCAAGCGCGTGAGCGAGGCCATCGAGCGGCTGTCGTTCAACACGGCCATCGCGGGCACCATGGAGTGCGTCAACGCGCTCTATGCGACGGGCACGCCCGAGACGCCCGCGGAGAAGGCGGCCATGGCGGAGGCGGTGCGGTTGTTGGCGGTGATGCTCACGCCGTTCGCGCCGCACATCGCGGATGAAATCGCCGAGGCGTACGGGAGCAAGGAGCTCACCGTGGCCCAGCCGTGGCCGGACTTCGACCCCGCGTTGGTGGTGGACGACGTCATCCCCTACGCGGTGCAGGTGAACGGCAAGCTGCGCGCGGAGATCCAGGTCGCCGCCAACGCGGCGGAGGCGGACGTCCGCGCCGCGGCCGAGGCGGACGAGCGCGTGCAGGCCGCCATCACCGGCAAGACGGTGCGCAAGTTCGTCTTCGTGCCCAAGCGGCTGGTGAACTTCGTCGTCGGCTGAGCGGGGACCCGGGTGCCCACCGAGGTCCTCGTCATGTGTCCCGCGTGTGGCCACCCCCAACCGGCGGGTGGCGCACGGTGCAGTGCCTGCGGCGCCTCGCTCCCCGAGGCGCCCGTACCCGCGCCCACGGGGCCCTTCGTCTCGGTGGACCTGGGCGCGGGGCACTCACTCGTGGGGGAGAACGGGCGGCTCACCTACCAGATGCCGCATGGGGTTCCGCCGAGTGTGGTGGATCTCGCCCAGCTCCGGGCGCTGACGCTCGAGTCGCGTCCCTTCTTCGAGGCGCTGCTGCTGACGGCCTTCGGCGTGCTGGGCGTGGTGGCCTCGGGGCTCGCGCTCAAGCTCGTGGCCTTCGCGCTCGCGGGGCTGGGGGTGTTGCTCGCCGCGGTGTGCCGGGTGCACGCGCTGGTGCTCGAGGTGTCCTCGGGCGCGAGTGTCCGCTGGTCCCTGGGGCTGGCCCGGCGGGGCTCGGAGCGGGACGCGAGGCTCCTGGAGGGCTGGCGCGCGCTGGCCTTGTCGCTGCGCGCGCGGGACGTCGTCGTGCGGGACGCGGATGGCGCGGCGCCCATCCCTCCCCAGTCGGAGCCTCCCGAGGGACCTCGCGCTTGACGGAGGGGCGCGGCCGGGTAGGGTGCCGCGCATGTTGCTTCCCTTCAGGTCCGCCTCACGGCGTCTCCGTCTGGCCGTGGTGCTGGGCGGAGGGGCGTGCGTGGCGCTCCTCTCCTCGGGGTGTGGCTATCGCCTCGCGCCACGAAGCGAGGGGCTGCCCACGGAGGTGAAGACGGTGTGTGCGCCCATCTTCACCAACGACACGCCCGAGCCCGCGCTCGAGACAGTCTTCACGCGCTACCTGCGTCAGGAGCTGACGCGGGTGGGGAAGCTCGGCGCCGGGACTTCCTGCGACGCGCGGGTGGAGGGGGCGGTGCTGCAGGTGTGGAGCTCGCCGACCATCGTGGGGCGCTACTTCCGCGTCCATGCGCAGATACGGCTGCGTCTGGTGCGGGAAGGGCAGCAACCCCAGGAGACCGTGGTCTTCGGCACCGAGGACTATCTGCCGGGAAGTGGCGACGTCCTCGAGGCTGAAGCGAATCGTCAGGCGGCCATGGACCGACTGGCGGAGGTGTTGATGCGCGACGGGTTTGATCGGCTGGCCAACGCCTGGTGAGGAGGCGGACGCCTCCTCCCAGCGAGCCTGCTTCGGAGTATGCGAGGGGACTTCGAGAAGTCCCCTGGGTGCATCAGGCCTGGCGCGCGCTCTTGGCGGCGGCCTTGGCGAGGCGCGAGATGCGGCGCGAAGCGGTGCGCTTGTGCAGCACGCCCTTGGAGGCGGCCTTGTTCAGCGCCTTGGAGGCCGCCTTGACCGCGTCCGTCTTCTTGGCGGTGTCCTTGGTGCCAATGGCCTCCCGGGCGGACTTCACCGCGTTCTTCACCTCGGTGCGGACGGTGACGTTCCGGGCGCGGCGCTTCTCGGACTGACGGTAACGCTTCTCTGCGGACTTGGTGTTGGCCAAGAGAAATCTCCAAGCAAAAGGCAGGCTAAAAAGAGGGGGCCGTCCTTACTGCGACGCCTCGCAGGCGTCAAGGCGGCCGTGCGTGTCCAGCCGGGTTTTCTGGACTCCGGCTGCGATCAGCGGGCTGCGCGGGGGGAAATCATCCGGCGAAGGGGATGTATTCCCACATCAGCCCGGCGGGGTCACGGAAGGTCAGTCGCGCGTCGCTGGAGTCGACGACGGAGCCAGGGTGGGCCTGCTCCATCACCTGCCGCAGGCGGATCAGGGCCAGGGTGGAGGGGGCCTCCAGCGTGAAGGTGGCCCCCGTGGCGGGGCGCTCCGCGCCGTGGAACACCAGCCGCACCGAGCCGGTGTCGTAGCAGGCCGTGTCGGGGGCGCCGCGTGGCGCGCTCCAGCCCAGGGTGGTGGCCACGGAGTCCCAGAAGCCCCGCTGGGCCTCGAGGTGGGGGACACCCAGCCGCAGGGTGGAGACGGGGGCTCGAGGCAGGGAGAGGGGCGGAGGCAGGGCCTTCTCCTGGGCCTTGGCGGCCTGCCAGTGGCGCTCCATGTGCTCCAGGGTAGCGCCGCCGAAGGGGACGCCCTCGTCGTGGAGCGCGGACTCGATGTGCTGGAAGCGCGTGGTGAAGCGGCGGATGGCCATGCGCAGCGCGTCCTCGGCGGGGGTCTTCACGAAGCGCGCGAGGTTGGCGAGCGAGAACAGGACATCGCCCAGCTCGTGCTCGATGGCGTCGCGCTCCCCGGTGGCGATGGCGGCGTCCAGCTCGGCCAGCTCCTCGGCCAGCTTGCCGCGAACGCCCGCGAGGTCCGGCCAGTCGAAGCCGATGCGGCTGGCCTTCTCGGTGAGCCGCTCGGCGCGCAGCAGCGCGGGGGCGGCCGTGGGGACTCCGTCGAGGACCGAGCCCTCCTTGCCCGTCTTGCGCTTGCGCTCCTCGGCCTTGAGCTTCGCCCAGTTGGCCAGCACCTGCTCGGCGCCGTCCACCTGCTGCTCGCCGAAGACGTGGGGGTGGCGGCTGGTGATCTTGTCGCTGATGGCCTTGCTGACGTCGGCCATGGTGAACTCACCCAGCTCCGAGGCGAGCTGCGCATGGAAGACAATCTGGAAGAGCAGGTCTCCCAGCTCCTCGCAGAGCGGGTGCCAGGGGCCGCCCTGGGCCACACGGTCCATCTCGTCGAGGACCTCGAAGGCCTCCTCGACGAGGTAGGGCCGCAGGGAGCGCAGGTCCTGCTCCCGGTCCCAGGGGCAGCCGCCCTCGGCGCGCAGCCTCCGCATGATGCCTACCAGACGTTCCAGCTCGGCCCCGGGGGTCCCCATTTCGTTCACTTGTCCCTTCGCGGGGGGCGCCCCCCGGCGTGTGTCCCTCTAACACGCGGGCCCCTGGCGGCATCCCGGAAAGGCGGAAGGGAACCCGGACGGTGGCGTTCCTTTCGTGCCTGGGCCAGGGTGACCTATCATCCGAGCCCTGGATGATCCGCCTCCCGCTTTCCTCCCTGCTCCTCTGGGGCCTGTTCCTCCTGACGCCGGCGTTGGCATCCGCGCAGCTCGAAGCGCCCACCCGGATCCAAGAGGTGGATCCAGGCCTGCTCGAGCCCGACCTCCAAGATGAGTCCGTGGACAACCCGGACTCCGACGACGCGGGTTCCTCGGACGAGGATGCGGCGGAGTCCGAGCGGGATGAGGCGCCGCGCAAGTCCGCACGAGGGGCGAAGGCCAAGGAGGAGCCCCCTTCGGCGCAGGTGCGCCCCGCGGGAGGCGGCCCGGCGTCACAAGCAGGTGGAGCCGCCCCGGTGGTCGTCCCGCCCCGGCCCGTGTTGAGCCCCGTGCTGGCGCCGCGGATGACCGATGACGAGGTGCTCCAGGTCTGGGAGCGGTGGCGCAAGGCCCGCGCGACGAATGATTCGGCGTCGGCGCAGAAGGCGCAGCGGGAGCTGGCGACGCTGAAGCAGGAGTTGTTGGCGGCGGATCTCGAGCCCATCAGCGTGGGCCTCGTGCGGGAGGCGAAGGTGCGTGGGCGGGCAGGGGACATGGCCGGCGCCCTGACGTTGGCGGAGCTGGCGGTGGAGCTGTCGCCCCAACTCCCCCCAGCGCGCTTCGAATTGGGGGAGCTCTACGCGCTGGATGCGCCCGAGAAGGTCGGTCGCGTCCTCGGGCAGCTTCGCGCGGCCTTCGTGTCCATGGCGTTGGATCCCCGCTACCGGGGGCCCGCGCTGGCGGACCTGGGCTCGCTCCTGCTCCTGGCGTGGTCGGCCACGACGGTGGCCCTGGTGGGGCTGCTGTTCGTGCGCCGCGTGCGCTACGCGTTGCATGACTTCCATCACCTGTTGCCGCGAGCGGTAGCCCGGTGGCAGTCCGCGCTGCTGGGCGTGTTGCTGCTCGGGTTGGCGCTGACGCTCGGGATGGGCCTGGTGCCCAGGCTGCTCGTGCTGCTGGCCGTGGTGGTGCCCTACCTCACCCGGCGCGAGCGTGTGCTGTCGGCGGTCCTGCTGGCGGGCTTGGGGCTCGCGCCGTTGGCGGCTGGGCAGCTCACGCGGGTGACAGCCTTCGCGGGGACTCCCGCCGAGGATGTCTTCGTGCTGGAGCGCGGTGGCCTGTCCGCGCAAGGGGCGATGGCTCGCGTCAAGGCTCGCCATGAGGCGCGCGCGGCCACCTATCCGGAGCTGATGTCGCTGGCGTACTACGAGTCGCGGCGCGGCATGCTCGAGGATGCGAGGACGCACTTCAAGGCGGCCTCGGCGCTGCGCAGTGGAGACGCGCGGCTGTTGACCCGCTTCGGCAACACGTTGGTGGGGTTGGGGGACGCGGATGGGGCCGCGCAGCTCTACGTCCAGGCGTCCCAGGCGGATCCTCGGATGGCCGCGCCGCACTACAACCTGGCGCAGCTCTATCGCCGCAAGGCCAAGACGCTCCCGGACGAGGAGGTGGGCAAGGAGTTGGACCGCGCCGCCACGGCCACGGCCTCCGCGCAGGCCCTGGATGGCTCGCTCCTCTTGCGCGAGCCTCCACCGGATGAGCGTCTGTTGCTGAACCTGCTGATGTTGTCGCCGGTGGTGCCCGAGTCGGAGTGGCTGTCGCTCGCGGACGGGCGCGTGGCGGGGCAGCGCGTCGAGGCGCAGCTCGGACGATGGTTGCTTCCGGGGGTGTCACCGGGACCGGTGGCCTGGGCGCTCCCCGCGGTGGTGGCGGTGCTGCTGGGCCTCTGGGGATTGCTGGCGGAGAAGCTGAAGGCGTCGAACGCGTGTGAGCGCTGTGGCCGGCCCGCGTGCAGGCGGTGTGACCCCGAGCTTGTCAGCGGCGGAACCCAGTGTGGCCAGTGTGTGAATGTCTTCTCCCGGCGGGGGCTGGTTCCGCAGAACCGGCGCCAGCGCAAGGCGGACCAGGTGGAGCGGCACCAGGCGTGGGCGGGGCGGGTGGCGTACGCCGTGGGAGCGCTGCTCTCGGGCGCGGGACACGTCTTCTCCGGAGGCACGGTGCGCGGCGCGCTCTATGCCTTCGTTTTCTTGTTCGCGCTGGCCGCGACGCTGCTGCACCAGGGACTGGTGCGAGCGCCTTACGGAGATGCGCCGCTGTACTTCAAGCTGGTGCCGGCCGTGTTGTTGCTGGTGGGCATCCACCTGATGTCGCTGCGCGGTCTGCGCCGGCTGCGGCGGGGGGAGTAGGAGACCATGTCCCTGAAAGGAACGCTCAAGGACTTCGGCATCGGCGACATCCTGCAGCTCATCGGGCAGCAGCAGAAGACGGGCACGCTCCAACTGGACAACAAGGACCAGGAGGTGCGCATCGGCTTCCAGGACGGCCACATCATCAAGGTCGAGAGTGTCACCCGGAAGCGCAAGGACCTCATCGGCGCCATGCTGGTGCGCGCCGAACTCATCACCGAGACGCAACTGGAGGCCGCGCTGGAGACGCAGCGGCGGACCCTCAAGCGTCTGGGGGACGTGCTCGTCTCCAGCCAGTCCCTGACGGCGGACCGCTTCCAGTCGATGATGCAGTTGCAGGCGACGGAGACGCTCTATCGCCTCTTCACCTGGAAGGCCGGCACGTACGAGTTCATCCAGGGGCCCGTGGAGCCCGGAGCGGAGGCCATCCATCCGCTGCGCGCTGAAACGGTGCTCATGGAAGGCTTCCGGATGGTGGATGAGTGGCCCGTCATCCGGAAGTCCATCCACCGCGATGACCTCTGCTTCGAGCGCCTCAAGGCGCTGCCTCCGCCGCGCGAGGGCGAAGAGGGCGGAGAGCTGGGGTCCATCGGTGGCACCGAGCGCCGCGTCTACGACGAAATCGCGGTGGGGCGCGACTTGCGCAAGCTCGTGGACGTCTGCTGCCTGGGCGAGTTCGAGACGTGCAAGGCCCTGCACAATCTGGTTCGGGGCGAGTATGTGCGAGTGGTCCACCCCGAGGGGGCTCCCGCGCCCGCGCCGGGGGAGGAGCGGCTGGTCTCCCGCATGGTGGGCGTGGTGGGCCGGGTGGTGGCCACCATGAGTGTGCTCGCGGCCCTGGCGGTGGTGGTGTCCCGGGTGGCGCTCGCCGACCCGGAGCACACGCGGGCAGCCACGGCTTTCGCCGACGCCGCGGCGCAGCGTCATGTTTCCGATGCCCAACGCGTCCGAATCGAGTCCGCCCTGGAAGTGTTCCTTCTGGAACGCGGTGAACTGCCAGAGCGTCTGGATGCCCTGGTCCAGGCTGGATTGTTGAGTTCAGACGAACTCAGATACCCGTGGCGGGAGGAGTTCTACTACCGGCGGCTGCCCGCTCGGCGGTTCATTCTCCTGCCACCCCTGCGCTAGGCTTCACGCGAAGTCGTGTTTCGGAGGCAGGGGGGCGGCGTTACGTTGAAGACAGCGGTACCGACCGAGGAACGACACGCATTGCGAAACCCCGCCACGTTGGAAGCGCCCGCAGCCGTCACCGCCTCCGCCAAGGTGGACGTCCGTGACAATGAGACGGCCCTGGCGCTGTGCGGCAACCAGAACGAAAACCTCAAACTGATGGAGCGACGCCTCGGGGTCCGGGTGGGACAACGGGGGACGGAGTTCCACTTGTCTGGCCCCTCCGACGCAGTGGCCTTCGCCGTGCGTCTCCTGGAGAACCTGGAGGGGATGATTCGCGCGGGGCGTCCCGTCTACCGCGAGGACGTCGAGCAGGGCATCAAGGTGCTCGGCCGGGGCGCGGAGTCGCTCCAGGAAGTCATGCTGGGGCCTGTGCTCAAGAGCACGGGCAACCGGCAGATTGCTCCCAAGAGCATTGCCCAGAAGCGTTACGTGGACGCCATCCGCGCCCACGACATCGTCTTCGGCATCGGTCCCGCGGGTACGGGCAAGACGTACCTGGCCATGGCCATGGCGGTCGCCTTCCTCCAGGAGCGCAAGGTCAAGCGCATCATCCTGGCGCGGCCC
This sequence comes from Myxococcus stipitatus, assembly GCF_037414475.1. The sequence continues at coordinate 8,090,694 of NZ_CP147913.1, forward strand.
GCGGTGGAGGCGGGTGAGAAGCTGGGCTTCCTGCCCGGCGACTTGCAGGAGAAGGTGAACCCCTACCTACGCCCGCTCTACGACGCGCTTCACGACATGATGGCCGCCGAGCGCGCGGCGCATCTGGTGGAGCAGGGCGTGGTGGAAGTGGCGCCGCTGGCCTTCATGCGTGGCCGCACGCTCAACGACGCCTTCGTCATCCTCGACGAGGCGCAGAACACGACCGTGGAGCAGATGAAGATGTTCCTGACGCGCCTGGGCTACAACAGCAAGGCCGTCATCACCGGTGACGTGACGCAGGTGGACCTCCCCACGGGGAAGCTGTCCGGCCTGTCCCACGCCCGCGCGGTGCTCAAGAACATCGAGGGCATCCACTTCGCGGAGTTCTCCGACCTGGACGTCGTCCGCCACCCGTTGGTGCAGGAGGTCATCCGCGCCTACGACAAGGCGGATGTGGCCCAGAGGGAGGCCCAGGCTGCTCGCGAGGCCGCCCAGTCGGCCGCGGCGGCGGCCCCTCAGTCCGAGGCCGCCCCCCTGTCCTCCGTGCCCTCGGAGGCAGCGGTCGGCTGATTCAGTGAACGTTGCACACGTATGCCCACCCGCCCCCACCCTGGCGGGCGGGCATTCGTATTTCTGGCCCCGTGAATTTTCCGGCGCGTTGCGGCCTTGATGGAGCCACGGCCCCTATCTAGGGTGAGGACCTCCATGGACGAACCGGAACCGCAGTCCCCCGCGCCCAGTCCGTTGGACGCGCTCGCAGCACGCCTGGGTCTAGGAAACGGCGTCTGGGGGCGGCGTGCGGTCCAGGTGTTCCTGCTCCTGATGGTGGCGGTGGGGGCGGGATTCGTCATCTCCCCGGGCCTCTACAGCCAGCAGATCCCCGCCTTGACGGGGGAGAATCTGGGCAAGCCCTTCCGAGCCAGCTCGCCCGCCGGCTTCAAGGCGGCTCGGGACTACGAGATTGTCCACCGAGCCATGACGACCCAGCGGCGACAGGACGCCCGGGCCGCCGTCAAACCCGTCTACGACTTGAATCCGGCCGTGGTGGGACATCTGCGCACCGTGGTGCGTGCGTCCTTCGCGACCATGCGCGAGCGGCTGATGGAGCTCGCAGAGGCCAAGGCGGAGAGCGAGCCGGAGGAGGGCAGGAAGTCGCGGCGCAACCCGCCGCCCACCCCCGAGCAAGTGGAGCGCGACCGCCGGGCCCGCGAGGAGATGCAGGCGGAGCTGCAGGAGCTGCTCTTCGGCCAGCGCGACGCGGGGCTGGAGTCGGAGGACTTCCAGGCGCTCTTCGCCAAGGGCTTCTCGGACGAGGTGGAGGTGGCCACCCTGGCCTTGCTGGAGCGGGCCTACCGTTCCGAGCAGGGGCCGGTGCACGTGGCGGGCTCCCGGGAGGAGCTGGCGCGCGAAGCGCCCCAGGGGCTCACGGTCCGGGACGTGGTGAACAAGGGCGAGGAGACCTTGCCCAATGGCGCGCCCCAGGTGGTGGACGTCCGCGAGGCACACCAGGAGATGGACCGCTTCGCCTCCATCCCCGGCAACCTCCTTCCGGACGCGCCGGGTGTGCAGCGCCGGGCCGTGCTGCGGCTGGCCAAGCGGCTGGTGCGACCCAACCTCACCATCAACATCGCGGAGACGGATGCGCGCCGGAACCAGGCCGCGCAGGCGGTGAAGGACGCCGTCATCTCCATCAAGAAGGGGCAGCGCGTCATCGGTGATGGCGAGCTGGTGAACGAGGGGCACCTCGTTGTCCTGCAAGGGATGCGGGCGGAGACGGACGGGCTGGACCTGGTGCAGGTCCAACTGGGCGGCACGGGCCTGGTGGCCCTGCTGGTCGTCTCCTCGTACTTCTTCTGCATCACCGCGTTCCGGCGCTTCCGTCCCACGCGCAAGGACGGGCTCTTGCTGGGCATCCTGCTGGTGGGGACGCTGGCCCTGTTGCAGCTCTGGGTGTCCATCGCGGATGCCATCCAGGACCGCTACACGGCGCTGCCGATTGAAGCGCTGTACTACGTGTTCCCGGTGGCCGCGGGCGCCATGCTGGTGCGCTTCATCCTCACGCAGGAGCTGGCGCTCTTCTTCGCCGTGGTGTTCGCGAGCCTGGCCGGAGTGATGCTTGGCAACTCGCTGGCCTTCGGCATCTACACGCTGGTGGGGTCGCTCGTGGCGGCCGACCGCATCGTCAAGGCGAAGGACCGCGTGGGCATCTTCCGGGCGGGCCTGGTCACCGGCGCGGCCAACACGGTGGCGGTGCTCTTCCTGTTCCTGGTGGAGGGCAAGGGGCTCTCGGCGGACACGGCCATCACCGCGATGAGCGCGTTCATCGGCTCGTCGCTCGCGGTGCCGGTCATGGTGATGGCGCTCACGCCGCTCATCGAGATGACGTTCGGCTACGCGTCCGACATCAAGCTGCTGGAGCTGGCCAACCTCAACCACCCCGCGCTCAAGGAACTCATCGTCCAGGCGCCGGGCACCTACCACCACTCCATCATCATCGGGACGCTGGTGGAGAACGCCGCGGAGACCATTGGCGCGAATCCGCTGCTCGCGCGTTCGTGCGCGTACTACCACGACATTGGAAAGGGCCGGAACCCGCTCTACTTCGGGGAGAATCAGAAGGGGGAGAACCGGCACGACGGGCTCGCGCCCGCGATGAGCGCCGTCATCATCAAGCGCCACGTGACGGAGGGGCTGGAGATGGCGCGGCAGTACCGGCTGCCGAAGCTGGTGGCGGATGCGATTCCTCAGCACCACGGTACGCGCACGGTGGGGTATTTCTACCACAAGGCCCTGAAGGAGCAGGAGGGCAAGGAAGGCGCGCCGCCCATCGACGAGAGCATCTACCGCTACCCGGGCCCCAAGCCTCAGTTCCGCGAGGCCGCGCTGGTGATGATCGCCGATGCGGTGGAGGCTTCGACGCGCTCCATGTCGGAGCCCACCACGTCCAAGCTTCAGGCGCAGGTGCAGAAGATCATCAACCTCATCTTCTCCGAGGGGCAGCTCGACGAGTGCGACCTGACGCTGAAGGACCTGAACCTCATCTCGCAGTCCTTCCTGCACACCCTGGAGGGCATCTATCACACGCGTCCCGTCTACCCGGCGGGCGCGGTGGGGGGCGGCAAGGCGCCGCCGCTGGTGGTGGCGGGAGGCAAGTCGATGGATGTGAAGGACAAGGCCCGTTCGGCGGGGGCCTCGTGAGCGGGGCGCGAGGAGTGAAGGCGTGAGACTGCGCAAGGGCAAGGTCATCCCTCGGGACGACGGCAAGCGCATCGAGGAGTTCGTGGGGGCGGCGACCACGGGCACGGACTCGGCGTCGGTGGCGCGGATGCTGGCGCCGCCCGGCTGGTCCGAACCCGCGCAGCGGCCGGAGTTCGACGAGGTCGTCCTCGTCCTCAAGGGCGAACTGACGCTGGTGGTGGAAGGGCGCCGGGAGCGGATTGCCGCGGGCGAGGTGGGCTTGGTGCCGCGCGGCAAGCGCGTGGTGTACCGCAACGATGGCAAGGGCGCGTGTGACTACTGGTCCATCTGCGCTCCCGCCTTCAAGCCGGAGCGGGCGCACATCGAGCCCCCCGCGCCACGCGCCAAGGAGAACGTGGTGACGCTCCAGGTCGCGCACGCCCAGGGCAAGGAGTGGGGCCGGCAGCTGACGGCGTGGTCGCGCGACTACCTGCGGCGCCTGTCGCTGACGGACTGCGAGCTGTCCCTGTCATTGGTGGATGACCGCGCCATCCGCCGGCTCAATCGCACCTGGCGGGACAAGGACAAGGCGACGGATGTGCTGAGCTTCCCCGCGGGAGAGCTGCCTCGGGGAACCCCAGGCCCGCGTCCGCTGGGGGACGTGGTCATCTCGCTGGACACGGCGAAGCGGCAGGCGAAGGAGTACGGCCGCACGCTGGAGTCGGAGATGGCGCGTTATCTGGCGCACGGTTTGTTGCATCTGTTGGGTCATGACCATGAGCGCCCTCGCGACGCGAAGCGCATGGCGGCGTTGGAGGAGGAGCTCCTGGGCGAGCGAGGGATGGTGGCGGACTCTCTCCAGGTGGATGCGAAGGCCCGGAGGGCGCGCAGTCTCATGTAGGGGCCTCGCATGGCCCCCTGGCGGACATTCCACCATCCTGCCGATTGAGTCGCGCGGCGTGCATGATAGGTAGGCCGCCTCCCGCGTGTTGGACACAGCCATGCTCCGCTTGTCGCTCATCGCCCTCTGCCTGCTCGGCTCGTTGCTCGCGGCGCCCGCACGTGCGCAATCGAACGCCGTGCTGCCCTGGGGGACGGGCGAGAGTCAGGGCGAGGACCTTGTCGTCTCGCTGGTGACCTTCAGCCCAGGCGATGACGTGCCGTCCTGGTGGGGCCACGGCTCGCTCGTGGTGGAGGACCGCCGGCTGGGCGTGGCCCGTGTCTACAACTACGGGATGTTCTCCTTCGACGATGCGATGCTGGCCCGCTTCGCGATGGGGCGCCTGGAGTTCTGGGTGGGACAGGCTCGGGTGGACGGGACCTACCGCTACTACCGCGCCGAGGACCGCGACGTCCGCATCCAGGAGCTGAACCTCACCTCCGAGCAGCGGCTCCAGGTCTCCAAGCGACTGGCCGACAACGTCCTGCCCGAGAATCGCGAGTATCTGTATCACCACTACAACGATAACTGTGTCACGCGACTGCGGGACATGATTGACGTGGCCACGGGGGGCCAGCTCCGCGAGGCGGACCGGACCCCGGGGCGGATGACGTTGCGCGAGCACACGCGGCGCTACACGGCGGTGAATCCGCCCATGAGCGTGCTGCTCGACTTCATGATGAACGACGAAATCGACCACCCCATCACTCGCTGGGAGGAGGCCTTCCTCCCGGACGAGTTGGAGATGCAGGTGGCATCGCTTCAGCTGAAGGACGCGCAGGGGCAGACGCGGCCCTTGGTGGCCCGGCAGTGGAACTACTACCTGTCCCCGGACCGCGCGCGCCCTCCCGCGGAGCCGCCTCCATGGGGGCCTTGGATTCTCGCGCTGGGGCTCGCGACGGGCGGAGTGGCGCTCGGGCTCGCGGCGTGGGAGCGGCGGGGGAGCCGGGTGGCTCGAGTGCTCCTGGGCCTGGAGAACGCGCTCATCGGCCTGGTGCTGGGACTTCCCGGCACGGCGCTCTTCGTCATGTGGCTGGTGACCAACCACACGGTGACGTACCGCAACGAGAACCTGTTCCTGGCCAACCCGCTGACGCTGATGGCGTTGCCCTGGGGCATCTCGCTCATGCGGGGCAAGAACCCCAAGGCGCGCTCGCGCCTGTTCAAGCTCTGGGGCGTCCTGGCGGCGCTGGGCGCGTTGGGCGTCGTGCTCAAGCTCCTGCCGCCCTTCGACCAGGACAACTGGCGGCTCATCGCGCTCATCCTCCCCATCTCCCTGGGAATGGCCGGGGCGTTTGGCCTGGACCGCGTCGCTGCGCGCTTCACCGGCGCGGCCCGCGCGTCAGGCACACGAGACGAGGCCGTGGCTTCGCTCAAGACCCCCTGACGGATTCAAGTTCAACACCTTGCGCGAGGTGACCGGCAAGGCACCCCGCGCCCGACGAGGAAGCAAGCACATGGCGAACGATTCGATGGAGAAGATCAGCGGCCTCAGAGAGCGCGTGTTGGCGCTCCGGGGGCATCTTTGACCTGGACCGCAAGCGGTCCCGCATTGCGTTGATTGAGCGTGACAGCACGCTGCCCAACTTCTGGGACGACAACACCAAGGCCCAGGCGATGTTGAAGGAGAAGTCCACGCTGGAGCTGAGCGTGGGCGCCTACGACAAGGTGATGCGCGGGCTGGACGACGCGCAGACGCTGCTGGAGCTGGCGGCGGAGGCCGGGGACGCGGACACGGCCCTCGAGGCGGAGTCCTCGCTGGCGGGACTGGACGGCGAGGTCGCGAAGCTGGAGCTGGCGCGCATGCTGTCCGGCGAGCAGGACCGCAGCAGCTGCTTCATGGACATCAACGCCGGCGCCGGTGGCACCGACTCGATGGACTGGGCGGCCATGCTGTTGCGCATGTACTCGCGTTACTGCGAGGCCAAGGGCTGGAAGGTCGAAATCAACGACGAGGTGCCGGGCGAAGAGGCGGGCTTCAAGAACGTCTCCCTGCGCATCGAGGGTGACTTCGCCTACGGCTACCTCAAGGCCGAGGTGGGCGTGCACCGGCTGGTGCGCATCTCCCCGTTCGACGCCAACGCGCGGCGCCAGACGGCCTTCGCTTCGGTGGATGTCTATCCGGAGGTCGACGACACGATTCAAATCGACATCCCGGAGAAGGACATCGACTTGAAGTTCATCCGCGGCGGCGGCGCCGGTGGACAGAAGGTGAACAAGACGTCCTCCACCGCGCAGCTACGCCACCTGCCCACGGGCATCATCATCACCTGCCAGACGGAGCGCTCGCAGTCGGCCAACAAGGACATGGCCTTCAAGATCCTGCGCGGCCGCCTGTACGAACTGGAGATGAAGAAGCGCGAGGCCGCGCGCGACGCCGCCGAGGCCGCCAAGAAGGACATCTCCTTCGGCTCGCAGATCCGCTCCTACGTCCTGGCTCCCTACCGCATGGCGAAGGACCTGCGCACCGGCGTGGAGACGGGCAACGTGGACTCGGTGCTGGACGGAGACCTGGAGGAGTTCATCACCGCGCAGCTGTTGGGCGTGAAGAACCCCAACCGCAACGCGGCGTTGGACTAGCGCTCCCGACCGGCGGAGGCGGGTGCATCCCCCGCCTCCCCGGTCCCTCGAGACGAAGCCCGGGAACCTTTTTTCCGCCGCGGTGTCGGACGCGCGGCGGGGAAGGGGAACGGATAGGCTTCAGGGGCAGGGCCCTTCGCTTTCGCGAGGGCCGTCGCGGGAGGACACCGGTGCAACCGGGCGGGGTGCTCGAAATCGGACAGGACGGGCCCGCCGCCGAGGCGGCCGAGTCACGGCGTGACGACGCGGCGCTGCTGGCCCGTCTGCGCCAGGGCGACTCCGACGCGTTCGAGCAACTGGTGCGCCAGCACCAGGACCGGCTCTACGACTTCTGCGTCCGCATGGTGGGAGACCGTGAGGAAGCGCACGATCTGGTGCAGGAGATCTTCGTCAGCGTGCACCAGAACGTCCGCCGCTTCCGCGAGGACTCGCGGCTGTCCACCTGGCTGTTCCGCATCACCAAGAACCACTGCATCAACCGCTTGAAGTACCTCAAGCGCCGAGGCAGGGGCCGCTCGGAGGAGTTCGACGAAGCGAGCGCTCCCTGGGTGGACGGCCCTGGGGCGCCTCCCACACCAGATGCCGCGCTGGAGTCCGCGCGCGAGCGAGCCCGAGTCCAATGGGCCATCTCCCAGCTCGAGCCCGATTCCCGCATGTTGGTGGCGCTGCGCGATATCGAAGGGTTGAGCTACGACGAAATCGTGGACATCACGGAGTTGCCCGAGGGCACGGTGAAGAGCCGTCTCCACCGGGCGCGCGAAAAGCTGGCGAACCTCCTGGGGCGGCTTGAGCCATGAGTGGTTTCCATCGCAGACTCCCAGGCGTGGACCCGCGGATGAACCACCGCGAGGCGAGGGACCTGTTCCTCGCGCTCGCCGACGACGAGCTGCCTGCCCCTCAGGCGCAGGCGGTGCGCTCACACCTGGACGGCTGCGATGAGTGCCGCCAGGGGTGGGAGGGATATTCGCGCACGGTGCGGCGTCTTCAGAACGTGGAGCGAGAGAAGGCGCCGCCCGCGTTGGCCTCGGTGGTGATGACTCGCGTGCGCCGTCAGCGCCGCTTCGGTCTGCGCGGCCTGCACATGGCCCATATGCAGCACCGCTTCCCCGTGGAGATTCTCATCCCCATTCTGCTGGCGGTGGCGGTGGCCGCCTTCCTGGTCCTGGCGTCTCCCTGAACCTTCCCGATGTGTTGCGTTGCGTCCCGAGGGAGGCTTGGCTACGGTGCCGCGCCTCTTGGAAGGGCGCGCGATGGCTGACGACCAGAACAACGACCTGGGCTCGAAGGAGCAGGAAATCTACGACCAGCGGCTGGAGAAGGCCGCGAAGTGGCGGGAGGCGGGCTACAACCCCTACGGCAACGGCCACAGCCCCCAGCACCTCGCCGCCGACATCCTCGCGAAACACGCTGACGACACCGCCGAGGCGCTCGAGCAGACGCCCGTGACGTATGACGTCGCCGGCCGGCTCGTCGCGATGCGCTCGTTCGGCAAGGCCGCCTTCATCAAACTGCGGGACCGTTCTGGCGAAATCCAGATCCACATGAAGAAGGACGCGCTGGCGGAGGCCTATGAGGTCTTCAAGCTGTGCGACCTGGGCGACTTCCTGTCCGCGACGGGCACGTTGTTCCGCTCGAAGACGGGGGAGCTGACGCTCGCGGCCACGAAGTTCGTTCCCCTCACCAAGTCCCTGCGCCCCCTGCCCGAGAAGTGGCACGGCCTGACGGACGTGGAGATCCGCTACCGCCAGCGCTACCTGGACCTCGTGTCCAACCCGGACGTGAAGCAGACCTTCCTCCGGCGCAACAAGCTCATCCGCTTCATCCGCAACTTCCTCGACGCGCGCGACTTCGTCGAAGTGGAGACGCCGATGATGCACCCGCTCGTTTCGGGTGCGGCGGCGCGGCCGTTCTCCACGCACCACAACGCGCTCGACATCGACCTGTACATGCGCATCGCTCCAGAGCTGTACCTGAAGCGACTGGTCGTGGGCGGGCTGGAGCGCGTCTACGAGGTGAACCGGAACTTCCGCAACGAGGGCATCAGCACCCGGCACAACCCCGAGTTCACGATGCTCGAGTTCTATCAGGCGTACGCCACGTACGAGGACCTGATGGACCTGAGCGAGGAGATGATCTCCGAGGCGGCCAAGGCCGTCACCGGCGACACGAAGGTGAAGTACGGCGAGCACGTGCTGGACTTCGGCAAGGGCTGGAAGCGCATCTCCATGACGGAGGCCATCCGCGAGGCGGTGGGCGGCGCGCTCTCCGACAAGGACATGGCGGACGCGGACAAGCTCCGCCACGAGCTGCTCAAGACGACGCGCGCCGAGTCCGAGCGCAAGGCCATCGACACGATGAACCAGGGAGAGCTCGTGGGCGCGCTCTTCGAGGCCCATGTCGAGCACACCCTGATTCATCCCACCTTCATCACCCATTTCCCCACCGCGGTCTCCCCGCTGGCCCGGCGGAATGACCAGAACCCCGACTTCGCCGACCGCTTCGAGCTGTATGTGGCGGGGCGCGAAATCGCCAACGCGTTCTCCGAGCTGAACGACCCCCTGGACCAGAAGGGGCGCTTCCTGGCCCAGCTCGACGCGAAGCAGCGCGGCCAGCAGGAGACGATGGACTACGACGAGGACTACATCCGAGCACTCGAGCACGGCATGCCGCCCACGGCGGGGCAGGGTATCGGGATTGATCGGCTCGCGATGTTGTTCACGGATTCTCAGAGCATCCGCGACGTCATCCTCTTCCCACTCCTCAAGCCACTGGCGAAGTAGCCAGGAGGCCGCGTGCACTCGGCAGAACGGCAGACCGTCCACCGCTGGAGCCTCATCTGGGCTGGGGCCCTGGTTGCCCTGGTGGGATTCATCCTGCTGGGGGTCTCCATCTCCGCGTCCGGTGCCTGGGCGGAGGTGGGCTCCACCCTGGGCCTGTCCCTCTTCGGCTGGGGTGGGGTCGTCCAAGCGGTGAACGGGGCCGTGCTCCTGCCAGCGCAAGCGGCCCTGAAGGAGCCCCTCGTTCTGGTTCGGCCGGGGTTCCTGCTGTCGGGTGCACTCGTCTGGCTGGTGGGCTGGGGCCTGCTGTCCCTGGGCATCCGCCGCGCGCCGGAGCCCAAGGAAGGTCCAAGCCCCGCGGCCGGAGCCCCGCTGTATCCGCGCCTGGCTCGTTATCGGGACTTCTACTGGAGCACGCTGGGCGCCTACGGCGGCGGCATCCTCCTGGCGGAGATGGTCTTCATCTTCCTGCAGACGGTGCTGTCCAGCGGCGTGCCTTCGCAGGAGCTGGGCATCGCGCGGGACGCGGGCGGCGGGCTGGCCTTGCCTCCCACCGTCGCCTTCGGCCTCTCCCTGGTGGGCGCGGCTTTCGTCGCCTTCGTCTCTGGTTTCGTGGGGGCCTCGCGTGCCCAGCGGCTGGCGCTGCCGGAAGCCACCATCGGTGTCTTCTACCTGGGCCTGCCCGTCCCCATCGTCCTCACGTTGATGGAGCGCATCCCGGCGCTCCAAACCTCGCTCAGCTACCGGCTGCGCGAGGTGACGTACGTGGCCAGCCTGATTGGCCGGCCGGAGCTGGCGTACTGGCTGACCTTCACGGGGCTGGTGCTCGCGCTGGTGCTGGGCATCAACACGGGCTTCATCGCCGCCGGCAGCGGGCGCGTGGACCTGAAGCTGGGCTTCGAGCTGTTCGTCGCGCGCCGCCACGTGGCGGTGTTCCGGCCTTCGCTGCTGCTGGGGACGCTGGCGGTGTTGATGTTCGGCATCATCCCGCCGCTGCTCGTCTACTTCATCATCCGCTCCGCCGAGGCCGCGGTGGAGCGCACGCGCATCCGCTCGCTGGGCCTGGCCGACCCGCTGGCCGCGTCGGAAGCGCTGCACAAGATGAAGCTGCGCGAGCAGTCGCCCACCATGATGATGACCGCGCTGTCGGTGGGCGGCGTCGGCGTGGGCGTCATGGCGCTCATCATCGTGTTGTCGGTGATGAGCGGCTTCGAGGCCGACCTCCAGAAGAAGATCCTGGGCACCAATGCCCACGTGGTGCTGTCCCGGTACGCGGGGGACCTGCCCGAATACGCCAAGGTGATGGACACCCTGCGCAAGGTGCCCGGCGTGAAGGGACAGACGCCCTTCATCATCAACCAGGTGATGATTGCCTCCGAGGGCAACGTCGACCCCGTCATCATCAAGGGCATCGACCCGGCCAGCGTGGGCGACGTGACGGACCTGCCCAGGAACATCGTGGGCGGCGGCTCGCTCGACATCCTCTACACGCCGGAGAAGATCCTCTCGCGCGGCGCGGGGGATGAAGAGACGCCCGAGGGCGGTGGGGCAGGGGAGGGCTCCGGGGACGACATCATCCGCCGCACGGGCAAGCCGAAGAAGGCGCCCGTGTTGCCCGGCATCGTCATTGGCCGGGAGCTGGCCGCGCAACTGCGCGTGGTGGTGGGCGACCGCGTGAATGTGGTGTCGCCGCTGGGCACGGAGCTGGGCCCCACCGGACCGCTTCCCAAGAACCGGGCCTTCCGCGTGGCGGCCATCTTCTACTCGGGGATGTACGAGTACGACGCCAAGTTCGTCTACATCCTGCTCAAGGACGCGCAGGACTTCTTCAGCGTCCAGGGGGCCACGGGCCTCGAGCTGAAGGTGAACGACATCGACGATGCCCGCCGCATCGCGGGGCAGGTGGTGAAGGCCCTGGGTGGCTACCCCTACCGGGCCCGCGACTGGGGCGAGATGAACAAGAGCCTCTTCTCCGCGCTGCGCCTGGAGAAGCTGGTGATGGGAATCATCCTGTCCATCATCATCATCGTGGCCGCGGGCCTCATCGTCGCCACGGTCATCATGCTGGTGCTGGAGAAGCGCAAGGAGATCTCCGTCCTCAAGGCGCTGGGTGTCCCGGATGGAGGCATCGTGAAGATATTCCTCGCCGAGGGCCTCCAGATTGGAGTCGCCGGAGGCTTCCTGGGTTTGTTCTCCGGCCTGTCCTGGTGCCTCTTCATCGAGAAGGTGGGCATCAAGCTGGACCCGGAGGTCTATTACATTCCCGCGCTGCCGGTGCGCATCGAACCTTTGCAGACCGCGTTGGCCGTCGTCATCGCGGTGCTCGTCACCTACCTGGCTTCCATCTACCCGGCCCTCAAGGCGAGCAGCGTGGAACCGGTGGAAGGCCTCAAGGCGGAGTAGCCATGACGCTGTTGTCCATCCGCAACGTCTTCAAGAGCTACTTCCTGCACGGCAAGCGCATCGACATCCTGCGCTCCGTGTCGCTCGATATCGCCAAGGGAGAGCTCGTCTCGCTGGTGGGGGCCTCCGGCGCGGGCAAGAGCACCTTCCTGCACGTGCTGGGCACCCTGGACGCCCCCGCGGCGGGCGAGGTCTTCTTCGAAGGGCGCTCCGTCTTCGCGATGAACGACGCGGAAATCGCCGAGTTCCGAAATCGCACCATCGGCTTCGTCTTCCAGAGCCACTACCTGCTGCCGGAGTTCACCGCCCTGGAGAACGTGGCCATGCCGGCCCTCATCCAGCGCCGGGAGCGCACCGGCGCCTACGCCTACGCCCGGGAGCTCCTGGAGCGGGTGGGTTTGGGTCAGCGGGTAGACCACAGGCCAGGGGAACTGTCCGGTGGCGAGGCCCAGCGGGTGGCCCTGGCCCGCGCCCTGGTGCTCAAGCCCGCTGTCCTCCTCGCCGACGAGCCGACGGGCAACCTGGACCCGGCCACCGGCGAGGGCATCCACCAGCTCCTCCGGGACGTCAACCGGGAGCTGGGCATCACCGCCGTGGTGGTCACCCACAATGAGACCCTGGCCCGTTCCATGCCCCGCCGCCTGCGGCTGGCCGGCGGGCAGGTGTCGGAGGCTTGATGGCTCCGCGCTTTTGGATTGAGGGCGTCGCGCCCCTTCTCGTACATTGCCCCGCCTTCTCCCGGCCGGTCTCCCATTGAGGCACCCCGTTCTGTCGCGCAAGTCACTGCTCCCGCTGATAGCGGTCGTCCTGTGGTCGCTCGTGCCTGGCCCCGTTCGGGCACAGGTGAACGGGGGTGCGCCTTCTCAGGCCCCATCTCCGCGCCCCGCCGCGCCCACTCCCCAAGAGCCCGAGCGCCCCTCGGACGCCCCCGTTGAAGAGGAGCCCGCATCGTCCGAGGACGAGGCGAACCGGGTGGTGGAGATTCGGGTCGAGGGCAACAAGCGCGTGGAGGCCGAGGCCATCCGCCGCGCCCTGCGCACCAAGGTCGGTCAGCCTTGGGACCCCTCCCGCAGCGCCGAGGACCTCCGGGCGGTGTGGGCCCTGGGGTACTTCCAGAACGTGGAGCTGCTGAGGCAGAAGCTGCCGCGCGGCATCGCCTACGTCGTCCGGGTGGAGGAGCGGCCCATCGTCCGCTCCGTGGCGCTCAAGGGCAACGAGGAACTCAACAAGGACGACTTCAAGGACGACATCGAGGTCAAGGCCAACACGATTCTCGACCTGGAGACCGTGCGCAACACGGTGAAGAAGATCCAGGCCAAGTACGTGGAGAAGGGCTTCTTCCTGGCCGAGGTCTCCCACGAAATCAAACCCGCCGAGAGCGGTGGGAGCGTGGACATCGTCATCGTCATCAACGAGCACGCCAAGGTGATGGTGAAGCAGATCACCCTCATTGGCGCGGAGAAGGTGCCCGCGTCGGTGCTCAAGGAGACGATGATCACCCGCGAGGGAGGCTTCTTCTCCTTCTTCACGGGCGAGGGCACGTACCGCGAGGACGCCTTCCAGCGCGACCTGGCCGTCATCCAGATCGCCTACTACGACCGCGGTTTCATCAACGTCAAGATCGACAAGCCCACCGTCCAGCTCTCCGCGGACAAGCGCTTCATCTACATCACCCTGCGCATCGCCGAGGGTGAGCCATACGACATCGGGAAGATCGACTTCTCGGGAGACATGCTCTCCGACGTGTCGAAGGAGCGGATGCTGGAGCTGATGAAGTCGCGTCCGACGGACCGCTTCAACCGCTCGCAGCTGTCGCAGGACATCCTGGGCCTGTCGGACGTGTATTACGACCGCGGCTACGCGTACGCGAACATCAACCCCGTCACCAGCGTCAACGCGGACAACCGCACGGTGGACCTGACCTTCGACGTGCAGAAGGGCCCCCAGGTCACCATCGAGCGCATCGACATCAGCGGCAACACGAAGACGCGCGACAAGGTCATCCGCCGCGAGCTGCGCGTGTACGAGGGCGAGCTCTACAGCGGCACGGGTGTGCGCCGCAGCAAGGAGCGCGTCACCGCCCTGGGCTTCTTCGAGACGGTGGAAATCACCCAGCGCCCGGGCAGCGCCGACGACACCATCGTCCTGCAGGTGGAGGTGAAGGAGAAGGCCACCGGTACCTTCCAGGTCGGCTTGGGCTTCTCCAACGTGGAGAACTTCATCTTCACGGCGCAGATCTCCCAGAACAACTTCCTGGGCTGGGGCCAGAGCGTCTCCGCGTCCGCGCAGATCTCCAGCCTGCGCTCCCTGGTGCAGCTGTCGTTCTACGACCCGTACTTCCTGGACACCAACTACATGCTGTCCGCGGAGTTCTTCCGCGTCCAGGCGGACTACGAAGGCTTCATCCGCAACTCCACCGGTGGCACCGTCTCCATCGGCTACCAGTTCATCGACGACCTGCTGGGCTCCATCGGCTACACCCGCGAGTGGGTGAACGTGGAGGCGGGCTCGAACCTGGGCGCGGTGCTGCTGGCCAACCAGTTCCTGTCCGGCACCACCAGCGCGGCCCGGCTGTCGCTCTCGTTCGACCGCCGCGACAACCGCCTGTTCCCGTCGCGCGGCTTCTACCACGTGGGCACGGTGGAGTTCGCCCCGGACTTCCTGGGCGGCACGTTCCTCTTCAACCGGTACACGCTGACCTCGCGCCTGTACTTCCCGATGCCACTGGGCTTCGTCTTCAAGACGAACGGCACGCTGGGCTACATCCAGCAGCTCGACTCGAACAAGCCGCTGCCCATCTCGGAGCTGTACTACGTGGGTGGCATCAACAGCGTCCGCGGCTACTTCCTGCGCAGCATCAGCCCGACCGTGAAGGTGCCTCGCTCCGGCAGCCCGGACGCCACCGTCACGGACTTCCTGGTGGGCGGCAACAAGCAGCTCGTCTTCAACTTCGAGCTCGAGTTCCCCATCTTCGAAAAGGCAGGCCTGCGCGGCGTGCTCTTCTACGACGCCGGTAACGCCTACGCGTCGAACGAGCGCTTCTTCGAGGACAAGCAGAACAAGCTGCCGCTCGGCCTCTTCCACTCGGCGGGCTTCGGCTTCCGCTGGTTCAGCCCGATCGGCCCCCTGCGCTTCGAATGGGGTATCCCGCTCACCAGGCGGCCAGAGGACGAACGTATTCTGTTCGAGTTCACTATCGGCAACTTCTTCTGATAAGCCGTCGCCCTGTCGTCCCGGCCCCGCCCTGGCGGGAAGGGTTGAACAAGCCCGGGCGTCTGACGTCGGACCCTGTACCCTTCCCTGAGGAGCTGTTGAACATGTCGCTTCGCACCACTGTCGCGGCCATGGCCGCCGTCCTGTCCCTTGCCCTGCCGGTGGCCGCTTCGGCCGCGGAGATGAAGGTCGCCTACGTGGACCTCCAGCGGGTCCTCCTCGAGGTGGATGACGGCAAGGCCGCCAAGACCCGCCTCCAGAAGTGGCTGGAGGACAAGCAGAAGGAGATCGACAAGGAGCAGACCGCCCTCCGCACGGAGAAGGAAGCGCTCGACAAGCAGGCGAGCGCGATGGCCGCGGACGTGCGGAGCCAGAAGGAGGCGGAGCTGCAGCGCAAGGTGATGACGCTCGCCCAGAAGTGGGAGAAGAGCCGCGCCGAGGCCGCCAACAAGGAGCGCCAGGAGATGGAGCCCATCATCAACAAGATTGACCAGGTGGTGGCGTCCATCGCGCAGCGTGACGACCTGGGCCTGGTGCTGGAGAAGCGTGACTCGGGCATCGTCTTCGCGAAGGCCCAGTACGACATCTCCAACGAAGTCATCCGCGCGTACAACAGCTCCAAGAAGACGGCGGCGAAGGACGCCCCGACGAAGTAGACCGCGCCACGTGAAGACCTCCCCCGCACCTCGCCGGCTCGGGGAGCTCGCCGCCCATGTTGGGGGAGAGCTTCTCGGTGACTCTGAGCAGCTCATCCACGGACTCAACGGGCTTGAAGAAGCGGGCCCGGGAGACGTGTCCTTCTACGGAAACACGCGCTACCGCCGCCAGTTCGAGGCCACGCGCGCCTCCGCCGTCCTGGTGGGCGGCGACGTGTCTCCCCGCGAAGGTGTCGCGCTGGTGCGGGTGCCCAATCCGCACCTGGCCTACGCCAAGCTGCTGCACCTGTTCCACCCCAACCCCCGTCCCGCGCCGGGCATCCGCCCTGGGGCATGGGTCCACCCCGAGGCCACGGTCCATCCGGAGGCCACGGTGATGCCGGGCGCCAGCGTGGACGCGGGCGCGAAGGTCGGGGCCCGCTCGGTGCTGTACCCGGGCGCCTATCTGGGCGAGCACGCCGAGGTGGGCGAGGACAGCGTCCTCCATCCCAACGTGACGGTGCGCGAGCGCTGCATCGTGGGCTCGCGCTGCATCCTGCATGCGTCGAGTGTGGTGGGCGCGGATGGCTTTGGCTTCGCGTTCAACCCGGAAGGCGCCGCGGGGCCGGAGCACTACAAGATTCCCCAGGTGGGCATCGTCCGCATCGAGGACGACGTCGAGGTGGGGGCCTGCACCTGCATCGACCGCGCGACGGTGGGTGAGACGGTGGTCGGGCGCGGAACCAAGCTCGACAACCTGGTGCAGATTGCCCACAACGTGAACGTGGGCGCGCTGAGCCTCATCTGTGCCCAAGCGGGTGTGTCAGGCTCCGCCGAGATTGGCATGGGCGTGGTACTGGCGGGCCAGGTGGGTGTGGTGGGCCACATCCGCGTGGGTGACATGGCGAAGGTGGGCGCGCAGTCCGGCGTGGCCCATGATGTGCCGGATGGCCAGGTGGTCAGCGGCTCTCCCGCTGTCCCCCACAAGGAATGGCTCCGCGCCAGCGCCGCCGTGGGTCAGGTGGCGGACCTGCTCAAGGAAATGCGAGCCCTGCGCCGCAGGGTGGAGTTGCTCGAGAAGGAGATGGGGGAGTGATGGACATCCGAGAAATCCAGAACTTGCTGCCGCACCGCTACCCGTTCCTCCTCATCGACCGGGTGGTGGAGATTGTTCCGGGCCAGAAAATCACGGCCATCAAGAACGTCACCATCAATGAGCCCTTCTTCAACGGCCACTTCCCGGGGCACCCGGTGATGCCGGGGGTGCTCATCCTGGAGGCACTGGCTCAAGCCACCGCCATTCTCGCGTATAAAAGCGAGAACATGGACCCGACCCAGAAGGTGACCTACCTGATGGGCGTGGATGGTGCCCGCTTCCGCAAGCCGGTGGTGCCCGGAGACCGGGTGCAGCTGCTCATCGAGGTGCTGCGTCACAAGGGCGCGGTGTGGAAGACGAAGGGCACGGCGACCGTGGAGGGCGTGAAGGTCGCCGAAGGTGAGTTCCTGGCCACGGTGGTGGACAAGGACGTTGGGGCCGAAGAGGGCGCGGCGTCCTGACCGCGAACTCGAGAGGCAGAGGAGACGACATGGCTCAGGTTCATCCCACCGCGGTGGTTCATCCCGATGCGCGTCTACACGAGTCGGTCCAGGTCGGGCCGTACTCGGTCATTGGACCGCAGGTGACGATTGGAGAGGGCACCCGCGTGGGCCCCCATGTCGTCATCGAGGGCCGCACGACGATTGGTGCGCGCAACCGCATCTTCCAGTTCGCTTCCATCGGAGCGGACCCGCAGGACCTGAAGTATGCGGGGGAAGACACCGAGCTCACGTTGGGTGACGACAACCAGGTGCGCGAGTTCGTCACGCTGCACAAGGGCACCGTCGGCGGCGGTGGCGCCACGCGCATCGGCAACGGCACCCTGTTGATGGCCAACAGCCACGTGGCCCACGACTGCATCGTGGGGAACGGCTGCCGCATCGGCAACGGGTCCGCGCTGGCCGGCCATGTGGAGATGGAGGACCACGTCATCATCAGCGGCCTGGCGGCGGTGCATCAGTTCACCCGCCTGGGCCGCTTCGCCTTCATCTCGGGCGGCGCGATGGTGACCATGGACATCCCTCCATACGCCACGGCGCAGGGCGACCGGGCGGAGCTGGTGGGGCTCAACACCGTGGGTCTGGAGCGCGGCGGCTACTCCAAGGAGCAGATCGAGCGCGTGAAGGAGGCCCACCGCATCCTGTTCCGCTCCAAGCTGGGGCTGCAGGACGCGCTGGCGCGGCTGCGCTCGGAGCTGTCGGGGCACCCCGAGGTCGACCACCTCGTGAGCTTCATCGCGCAGAGCAAGCGCGGCCTGACGCGCTAGTCTGCGGACATGGAGAGCAGCGCGCCGCCGGACGGCAAGATTGGTCTCATCGCGGGCAACGGTCAGCTTCCCTTCCTCTTCGCGCGCGCCGCGCGGGCAAGAGGACTGGAAGTCATCGCCGTGGCGCACAAGGGAGAGACGGACCCGGCGCTGGCCACCGAGGTGGGCTCTCTGACGTGGGTGCGCGTCGGGCAGGTGAACCGCATCCAGAAGGCCTTCCTGTCCGCGGGCGTGAAGCAGGCGGCCATGGCGGGCGGCATCAGCCACGTGAAGGCGCTGACGGATGCCCGGCCGGACCTGGGCGCCGTCCGCATCATCTCCCGCTTGCGCAGCTTCCGGGACGACGCGCTCCTGCGCGCCGTGGCCGCGGACTTCGAGTCGCGCGGTGTCACCATCATCGCCCCCACGGACTACCTGGGCGAGGTGCTCTGTCCCCCAGGCCACCTGGCGGGCCCCGTGCTCAGCGAGGCGCAGGAGAAGGACGTGGCGCTGGGGCGCGAGGTCGCCATCCTCCTGGGCCAGGCGGACGTGGGCCAGACGGTGGTGGTGCACCAGGGGCACGTCCTGGCGCTCGAGGCGGTGGAGGGCACCGACGAGGCCATCCGCCGCGGCGGCAAGCTGGGCGGCGCGGGCGCGGTGGTGGTGAAGCGCTGCAAGCCCGAGCAGGACATGCGCTTCGACCTTCCGGCGGCGGGGCCCCGCACGCTGGAGGTGATGAACGAAGTGGGGGCCAAGGTCCTCGCGCTGGAGGCGGGCCGCACGGTGCTCCTGGACGCACCCGCGCTGTTCGCCGCCGCCAAGGACTCGGGCATCACCCTCGTCGGCGTGCCCTGAGCGCCTGGGCGTTGTGAGGGCGGGGGCCAGGGCCGGTGCATGCCTCCCCGGCCGCCCATGAGGTGGGGCGTGGCGGGTGAATGTCGTCCGCGTGCCCCGCGTCTTGCGCGCGAAGCATTTCCACGCACGGAGCACCGTCCTACCCTGTCGCGGTGGAATCCACCCAGCCGGGGCGCGGCCGCAGCGCGCCTCGTGAAGCCGGAGGCCGACGCCGCGCCATGAATGCCCGCCTGGTCTTGCTGCTGTGTCTTGTTGTCTCTTCGCCGCTGCCCGCGTTCGCCGAGGCCATCCGGGTGTCCCTGGAGGGCCGTGCCGCGGTGGGCGAGAAGCTCCCGGCATTGCTCGTGCACATCGACGAGCCGATTGCGGGCTTCGAGCTGAAGCTGAAGCGCGGGGATGGGAAGGTCGTCGAAATGAAGGGTGGGGGAAAGCCAGGCATCACCCGGCGCATCGAGCTGGAGCAGCCCGAGGGCCGCTTCCACTACGAGGGCGAGCTGGTGGTTCGCTTCCCCGACGCCGAGTCGGCCAGCATGCCGCTGTCCTTCGACACGGAGCTCAACGGGCCGCTGCGGTTGGAGGTGCGTCCGGAGGACGTGGACGTCGCGGGGCGCAAGCTCTCCTTCCTGCTCTCCCGCCCCGCGGCCCGCGCGGAGCTCACCGTGCTGATGGACACGGGGAAGACGGCCTTCGAGGGCGAGGTGGCCTTCAAGGGCGAGCCGGCGGGCACGCCGCTGGGCGTGAGCTGGCCACCCGCCGAGGGCCGGGTGATGAAGATTTCCCTCCGGGCCTTCGACACGTCGGACTTCTACACGGGCGTGGACCTCTTTCCCTGGCGCATGGACATTCCCCACGAGGAGGTGGGCTTCGCCTCGGGGCGCGCGGACATTCCCGCCGGCGAGCGAGGCAAGCTGGACAGGAGCCATGCGTTGATTGCGGAGGCGCTCGCGAAATACGGCCGCTTCGCGGCGGTTCGCCTCTTCGTGCTCGGGCACACGGACACGGTGGGCGCCGCGGCGGACAATCGGGAGCTGTCGCTCAAGCGGGCGCGGAGTCTCGCCGCGGCCTTCCGTCAACGCGGGTTGAAGGTCCCCATCTTCTACGAGGGAATGGGTGAGGAGTCGCCAGCCGTGCGGACTCCGGACGAGACGGCCGAAGCGGGCAACCGCCGGGCCGAATACATCATCGCGGTGGAGGACCCGGTGCTGCCTCGCGCGCCCTTCTCGCCGCGGTGGAGGAAGCTGTAGCGGACGGACGACGCATGAGGAGGCATGGATGGACCGATTCCAGCGGTGGGCCTGGGGCGCGATGAGTGTCGCGCTCCTGGCGGGGGCGGGCTGCGCGCATCAGGCGCCGCTCGCGGTGCGGCGGGAGGTGGAGGCGGACAAGTGCAGCCTGGTTCAATCCGTGCTGAAGGAACCCACGCCCTCGCGCGTGGTGGAGGAGATTGCCTCGCTGGGCCGGAACGAGCCCACGCCCGTGCGGGTGTACGTCCGCCGGCCCGAGCAGGCGATGCTGGAGCGCTTCTTCGAAGGCGACGAGCCCCACTGCGGCGATGCCACCTTCAAGGTCGTCCAGGAGTCGGTGCTCGACGCCGTGGTGGTCTACCTCCAGGAGGTCCAGGAGGGAGGGTACGCCTACGACGCGCGCCGCTCGGGGCCGGACGAACTCACCCTGGAGGGGCGGCCCCAGGGGACGCTCCGGCGCTCGGGGCCCGCGTGGGTCGCAGGCACGTGAGCTACTTCAAGAGCTCCTTGGCGCCGTCCGCCATGAACTGCACGGCGATGGCGGCGAGGATGAGTCCCATCACCCGTTCGACGATGGCGACGCCGGACTGACGCAGCACCCGTTGCACGAAGCCCGAGGCGCGCAGGATGAAGTAGCTGGCGACGAAGGTGAGGATGATGGCCGCGAGCACCGGCAGTGCTCCGGTCATCGAGTTGCCTCGGGCCATCAACACCATGGCGGTGGCGATGGCGCCGGGGCCGGACAAGAGGGGGATGGCCAGCGGGACGATGGCCACGTCCTCCTTCACCGCGCCTTCACGCTCCTCGGTGGGCGTGGTGCGCGTCTCGGAAGGCCGGGCCCGGAGCATGTCCAGGGCCGTCATCAGCAGCAGGATGCCACCCGCCACGCGGAAGGCGCCCAGCGACACACCGAACACCTTGAAGATGATGGTGCCGAACAGGGCGAAGAAGGTCATCAGCCCGCCGGCCACCAGACAGGCGCGCAGGGCGGTGCTGCGAATCTTCTCCTTCGTGTCCCCGGCCGTCATGGCCAGGAACAGGGGCACCACCCCGATGGGGTCCACCACGAAGAAGATGGCCGGCAGGGCCACCAGGAATTGCGTCAGGTAGACCGTCATCACCGCACGACCTTCCGGCTACACCGTGAGGCGCAGCTTCCACACCATGGTGAGCGCCTCGGCGAAAATCTTCTTGTTCATCTTCGAGTGTCCCACCCGGCGGTCCTCGAAGATGATGGGGACCTCGCGCACGGTGAAGCCGCGCTTGAGCGTGCGATAGGTGAGCTCGATTTGGAATGCGTACCCGGTGCTGTGTACGGCATCCAGGTCGATGGACTCCAGCACCCGCCGGTGGAAGCATTTGAATCCCCCGGTCAAATCGCGCACGCCCACGCCCAGAATCGTCCGGGCATACAGGCTGCCGCCCCGGCTGATGACCTGCCGGCCGACGCCCCAGTTCACCGTGCCGCCGCCCGTGACATAGCGCGAGCCGAGCACCAGGTCCGAGCCCGCCTCGGCCGCGTCCAGCAGGCTCGACAGGTAGCGCGGGTCATGGCTGAAGTCCGCGTCCATCTCCATGATGTACGTGTAGCGCTGCTCCAGGGCCCAGCGGAACGCGGCCAGGTACGCGCGTCCCAGGCCTTCTTTCTTCTCGCGATGCAGCACGCGCACCCGCGGGTCCTTGGCCGCGAGCTCGTCGGCGATCTGCCCTGTTCCGTCGGGCGAGTTGTCGTCGACGATGAGGATGTCGACGCGCGGGTCGGCCTTGAGCACCGCCAGGGTGATGGCCTCGATGTTCTCCCGCTCGTTGTACGTGGGGATGCAGACCAGCGCAGGGTTCATGTCCGGGCGGACATACCCTAAATGGCGCGCGGGGGCAGTAGCTCCATGACCGACTCCGCCGCCCGGGCGGCGGCCCCTGCCTCGCCCAGCCGCCCTCGCACCTCGGCCAGGCCCTTGAGCATCTCGTCTCGAGGGGGGCCCGGGGTCCACACGCGGCGGACCTCCTCCACGATGCGCTCGGGGGTGGCATCCCCCTGGAGCAGCTCCGGCACCACACGCCGGCCGGCCAGCAGGTTGACCAGTGACACGAATGCCACTTGCAGCATCATCCGTCCCACCCAGTACGAGATGAGCGAGACGCGGTAGATGACGACGAGCGGACGCTGCATCAGTCCGGCTTCCAACGCGGCCGTTCCAGAAGCGACCACCGCGGCGTCGCTGGCGCCGACGACCTCCGGGGCCTGTCCCTCGATGAGCACGGGGGTCACGCCGCTGCCCTCGAAGCGGGAGACCACCTCCTGGCGGGGGATGGTGGGGGCCACGGGGACGACGACCTGGAGTCCCGGGCGTTCAGCGGACAACGTCCGAGCCGCGTCCACCATGGTGGGAAGCAGCCGGCGAATCTCGCTCATGCGGCTGCCCGGGAGCAGCGCGAGGGTGGGCGCATCCGGCTTGAGCCCCAACCGGTTCCGGAACGAGGCGGGGCTGTCCAGCGCGGGGACCTGCTCCACGACGGGGCTGCCCACGTAGCGGGCGCTCACGCCGGCCTCGCGGTAGAAGTCCTCCTCGAAGGGGAGGATGCACAGCATCCGGTCCACCAGCCGTTTGATGGTGTGGACCCGTCCCCGGCGCCAGGCCCAGATCATGGGCGAGATGTAGTAGGCGACGGGGATGCCCAGCGCCTTGAGCTTCTTGGCCAGGCGCAGGTTGAAGTCCGGGATGTCCACGAGGATGGCTGCCACGGGACGGCGCTCCTCGGCGGTCCGGGCCAGCCCCTTCATGATTTGGAGGATGCGAGGGATTCGCGGGAGCACCTCGGTGATGCCCATGACGGACACTTCGCGGGCATCGAAGAGCAGCTCGACGCCGGTGGCGGCCAGGCGCGAGCCGCCCATTCCGAAGAAGGTGAGGTCCGGGCGGCGGGCCTGGAGGGCGGCGACGAGGTCGGCGGCGTGCGAGTCGCCAGAGGCCTCGCCGGCCACGACGAGAATGCGGGGCGGTGGCGTCATGTGAGGGGGGCTCATCGTACCCTGATGCAAGCCGGGGTGAAGGTGTAGACTGCGCTACCCTTGAAGACGCTTCTGCTCGCCGAGAGCCATCCTCCCACGCTCGAACACCTGACGGGCCTGCTCTCCCAGGCCGGGTATTCCGTGCGCGCGGTGAATGACCCGGTCTCGGTGCTGGAGCATTTCGCGGCGGACAATCCGGATGTGATGGTGCTGTCGGTGGACCTGCCCCGCTTGGAAGGCTCGCACGTGGTCCACCACATCCGAGGCCACAGCCAGGGTGGGCGTGTGCCGATTGTCGCCATCGACAAGGGGCACTTGGGACGGGCGCGGGGCGTGGCCTCGGTGCTGGACCTCAAGGTGAACGCCTACGTGGCGGACCCGCTCAAGCCCGGCGAACTGGTGCCCCGGTTGGAGTCGTTGGTGCGCGCCGCGCAGGCCGTGGCGCTGACGGGGATTGCGGCCACGCTGTCGCGTCCGGCGGTGAACAGTGGCGAGCTGAAGGGCTATCCGTTGCCCGGCCTCCTGCACTCCATCTACCGGCTGCGGCGGGATGGCGTGCTGGTGGTGGCGCACCGGGGGCTGAGCCGGCGGGTGTACTTCCTGCGCGGCGGGCCGGTGAACTTCGACTCGACGGCGAAGGAGGACTCACTGCCGCGCTACCTGGTCGACCGCAAGCTGGCCACCCAGGCGCAGGCGGACCGCGTGGTGGAGGCGTTGGCGTCGGGGTTGCGCATTGGCGCGGCGCTGGCGGACGCGGGCGTGGAGGCGGTGGGGGAGGAACTCTCGCAGCTGCTGCGCGACTACACGCGCGACAAGCTGGCGCGGGTGCTGGGGATGCGCGAGGGCCGGTATGCCTTCTACTCCGGCGACGAGTTCACGTCGGAGGTCGCCTCGGTGGACCTGCCGCCGTTGGCGCAGGTGTTGGAGGGGGCGCGCAAGGGGTTCCCGCTGAAGGTGATGGCGGCGTCGCTGCGCGCGAATCTGGGGGAGTACCCGGTGCGCTCGTCGGAGTTCGGCCGTGACCTGCAGGCGATGGCGCTGGACACGGACGACATCAAGATCGCGATGCAGGTCAACGGCCGCATCGTGCTCAAGGAGCTTTTGGCGCATGGGCGTGGGGAGCTGCGCGCGGCGTATTCGCTGCTGTGGTTCCTGAAGCTGACGGGAGGGGTGACGTTCTCCGCGACGCCGGTGGCGACGGGGGCGGACATGTTGTCGGCGGTGGTGGTGCCGGACCGGATTGGTCCTCGCAAGCGCAAGTCCTTGCCGGTGGAGACGGCGGCGTCGGTGCGCGAGGAGGCGGTGCGCATCATCACCCGGAGCTACTTCGGCAGTCTGGGGTTGGATATCGCCGCGGACGCGGAGGCGGTGGAGCGCGCGTACCACGAGACGGCGATGCGCTTTCATCCGGACACGTATGCGGAGTTCGACATCTCGGAGTTGAAGGACCTGTTGGACTCGGTGCAGGAGAAGCTGTCCGCGTCGTACCGGGTGCTGAGCGTGGAGGAGAAGCGCAAGGCGTATCTCCAGTACCTGTTCAGCAAGTTGGATGTGGGGCGCAACACGGCGGTGGTGGTGGACGCGGAGATTGCGCTGCGCCGGGGCGAGTCCTCGCTGAAGCGGCGCGACTTCGTATCGGCGATGAAGGCCTTCGAGGAGTCGGTGTCGCTCAACCCCAACGAGCCGGAGTACTACGCCTTCCTTGCCTGGGCGACGTACCAGGGGGCGGGCGGCCCGCTGGTTCAGCGTGCGCAGAAGGCGCAGAAGGTGTTGAAGAAGGCGTTGTCCCTGGGGCCATATGTGGAGCGGTTGCACATCATCGCGGCCATCATCGACATGGACCTGGGGGACGCGCCGCTGGCGCGGAAGAAGCTGCTGAAGGTGCTGGAGTACAACCCGTACTCCCAGCTCGCGAAGGCGGCCCTGCGCAAGGTGGGACGGTAGGGAAATGCGGCGGACTCTCTGGCGACTGTTGCGTTACGCGCGCCCGCATGTGGCGGTGCTCGTGGTGGCGTTCGTGTGTATGGCGGTGGTGGGGTTGGCGACGGGGGCGTACGCGTACCTCACGGGCCCCGCGCTGCGCTTCCTGTTGTCGGGAGGTGAGGAGGGCTTCGCGGGCGCGAACCGGGTGCCGTGGCTCGCGGACCTGCCGCGCGACGCGGCGTTGTGGGGCTTCCCGCTGATGATGGTGGTGGTGGGGGCGGTGAAGGGCGTGGGGTATCTGGGCCAGTTCTATTTCATGGGGTTGTTCGCGCAGCGGGTGGTGAAGGACCTGCGGCGGGAGCTCTTCTTGAAGCTCACGTCGTTGTCGCCCGCGCAGCTCGCGCGTGAGCGGCAGGGCGACCTGCTCAGCCGGTTCTCGGCGGACATCACCGCGGTGGAGGCGGCGGCGATGTACTCGGTGGGCTCGTACCTGCGCGACAGTCTCCAGGTGCTCATCCTGGCGGGTGTGGCGCTGTCGATGAGTCCGTTGCTCGGTGGGTTGATGCTGGTGGTGATTCCGTTGGCGGCGCTGCCCGCGTCCAGGCTGACGCGCAAGGTGTTGAAGGGGACGCGCGAGGGGCAGACGCAGCTGGGGCATCTGGCGGGCCAGCTCCACGAGGGGCTGGGAGGGCTGCGGACGATTCAGGCCTTCAACGGGCAGGAGGCGGAGCTGGCGCGTTTCGCGTCGCACGCGAAGGCGCATGAGGATGCCGTGGTGGGCGCGGCCTGGGCGCGAGGCGCGGTGCCGGGGGTGATGGAGGTGCTGGCGGCCGCGGCGTTGGCGGGGGCGTTGGCCTTCGCGGCGAGTGCTCGGCTGATGGAGCCCGAGGCGCTGCTCTCGCTGTTGACGGCGGTCATCCTGGTGTACCAGCCCGTGAAGGACCTGGGGCGGGTGACGCAGTTCGCGATGCAGGCGGGTGCGGCGGGAGAGCGGCTGTTCGCGCTGCTGGATTTGAAGCACCCGGTGCCGGATGCGCCGGACGCGGTGCCGGCTCCGTTGCTGGCGCAGTCGCTGCGGCTGGAGGACGTGCGCTTCGCGTACGGCGAGCGCCCCGCGTTGGACGGGGTGACGCTGGAGTTGAAGGCGGGGCAGGTGACGGCGCTGGTGGGCGGGAGCGGTGGAGGCAAGAGCACGGTGACGTCGTTGCTCCTGCGCTTCGAACGCCCGCAGTCAGGCCGGATGTTGCTGGATGGGGTGGACATGGACCGGTACACGTCCGCGAGCCTTCGCCAGCAGTTCGCGTTGGTGACGCAGGAGCCGCTGTTGTTCCAGGGGTCGGTGCTGGAGAACCTTCGGTATTCGAGGCCGGACGCGACGCGCGAGGAGGTGGAGGCGGCGGCGAAGGTGGCGAACGCGGACGGGTTCATCCGGGCGTTGCCGCAGGGGTATGACACCCGCATTGGTGAGCGGGGTGTGACGTTGAGCGGCGGGCAGCGTCAGCGCTTGTGCATCGCGAGGGCGGTGCTGGCGCGCGCCCAGGTCCTGGTGCTGGACGAGGCGACGAGCAGCCTGGACCCTGAGAGCGAGCGCGAGGTGCAGGCCGCGCTGGCGATGGTGCTGCCGGGGCGCACGGCGCTCGTCATCGCGCACCGGCTGTCCACGGTGGTGAACGCGGACGTTCTGCACGTGATGGAAGCGGGCAGAGCGGTGGAGAGCGGCACGCACGCGGAGTTGCTCCAGCGGGGCGGGCGCTACGCGGCGCTGTGGCGGATGCAGACGGAGGGCTCCGCCGAGCGAGGCGCGGCGTGAGGCCACATGCGGGGAGTGACATGCAACGCGGCGGTGCTCGCCGTCCACGCGGAGCTGCCCCAGAGGGGCATGTGTCACTCGGCGCAGTGTTGGATGCAGATGGAGAACTCCGCCAAGCGAGGCGCGGCGTGCGGCCGCATGCGGGGAGTGGCGCGCAACGCGGTGGTGTCGAGAGCCCGTGCGGTGTGGCCTCGGTGTGGCGGGCGCTACGCGACGCGGTGTCGATGCGAGGAAAGGGCTCATGATGCAAGGCGGCGGGTGGCTCCAGAAGGCCGCGGGCAAAGGTGTACGAGCTTTGTTCGGGCTCGTCGTGTTGGTGCTGGGCATCTGCGGCTTCTTCACGGTGCCGGCCTCGCTGACGGACTATCCGGTCGTCCTCCCGAAGGAAGGCGAGCCGAGGTGGGCGCGAGGGGCGTTTCACGTCCACTCCACGCGCTCCGATGGACGTGGCAGCCCCTTGGCGGTGGCGCGTGCGGCGAAGGCGGCGGGCCTCGACTTCGTGGTGCTGACCGACCATAACGACTTCACACCTCCAGCGCCTACGTGGGTCGACGGGGTCCTGCTCGTCCCAGGCGTGGAGATCTCCACGTCGGCGGGTCACCTGGTGGCGTTCGGCATGGAGCGTCCCCTGGCCGGAATGCAGCGGTGGATGCCCGCGGGTGACGCCGTTCGAGCGGTCCACGAGGCCGGAGGCATGACGGTCCTCGCGCATCCGGTGCAGCGTCACAACCCGTGGACAGACGAGCAGACCGCACGTGAGGCGAAAGGTTTCGAGCTGTACTCCGCGGACACCTTCTTCCGCCATGCGATGAGCCATCCGATGAGCCGGCTGCTGCCAGCCGTGGGCGCCTATTTCGCGAAGCCGGAGCACGGGGTGATGGTCCTCGTTGCGCCGGAGCCCGGGCCCGGTGAGCGCTTCATGGAACTGTCGAGCGCTGAGTCGAAGCTCGCGTTCTGCGCGCACGATGCCCATGGCCTGCCGTCATACGAGTCCGTGTTCAATTCTCTCGCGACGTACCTGCCGCCGGCCCAGGCGCCCTTGCCGCTGCCCGCGGATGCGAAGGCTGCGGCGCTCGTTGTGACCAACGCACTGCGGGGTGGCTCCGCCGTCTGTGCGTTCCGCGCCCTGGGGGAGCCCGAGGGCTTCGCGTTGGAGGGAATGGACGCGGAGCGCCGCGAGGCCCATGTGGGAGAGGTGCTCAAGGTGCGCCTGCCAGGCATCGCCGACGCGGAGAAGGTGCGAGTCCAGGTGTGGGGAGCGGGCCGGCTGGGGCCGGACGGGACGTCCGTCGAGCTGACGGGAGAGGGCGTGGCGCGAGTGGAGGTGTGGGTCCAGGGGCCTGGGCGTTTCTTCGGCTCCGAGTGGCGGCCCTGGATTGTGCCGAGCCCCGTGCGTGTACTGCCTAGGGGCCCTGGCATCTGATAGAGGGCCGGGGAGCCGTCCATGCGACTCCTCTACATCCTTGCCACATATCTTCTCTTCCCGCTGCTCTTCCCGGTGCTGTGCCTGTACCGGAAGACGCGCCACGGCCTGTGGCAGCGGCTGGGGTTCTATGCACGGGGCGCTCTACCCCAGCGAGGTGATGGGCCCGTCGTCTGGTTGCACGGCGCGAGCGCTGGTGACCTGCTGGCGCTGTCCCCGATGTTCGGTCCGCTGAGGGCTCGCTTCCCGGGGTGCCAGCTCATCCTGTCGACGATGACCGACAGTGGTCATGCGATGGCGACGGGGCGGCTCGCCAAGGACATCGACGGGGTGGTGTATGTGCCGTACGACCTGTGGGGCGCGACGCGCAGGGCGGTGAAGGCGATTCGCCCGGACATCCTGGTGCTCGAGTACACCGAAGTCTGGCCCAACCTCATCCGCGCGGCGAAGCGAGGTGGCGCGCGAGTGGTGATGACCAACGGGCGCTTCTCTCCGTCGAACGTGGGCCGCTACCGGTGGTTGTTCCGGCTCATCGGCAATCCGCTGAAGGACTTCGACCTGATGTTGATGCGGACGGAGGACGAGGCGGAGCGAGCACGAAGCCTGGGCGCGAAGCCGGACTGGGTGACGGTGACGGGGAACACGAAGTTCGACTCACTCTCCTCGGGGCCAGCGCCAGAGGACGGAGCGCTGCGCGAGGCGCTCGGGCTCGCGGTGGGCGCGACGGTCTGGATTGCGGGCAGCACCCACGAGGGTGAGGAGGGCGTGCTGTTGGGCGTCTACTCGCGGCTGCTCGCGCGATGGCCGGAGCTGCGGCTGGTGATTGCACCTAGGTATGTGGACCGGGCGGGGCGGGTGGTGTCGTTGGCTCGCGAGGCGGGGCTGAGTGCGGGGCTTCGCTCGCAAGGAAACCCTGAGCGAGCCCAGGTGGTGGTGCTGGACACGATCGGCGAGCTGTCGCGGGCGTACCGCCTGGGGACGGTGGTCTTCGTGGGGGGCTCGTTCACGAAGCGCGGTGGGCAGAACATCCTGGAGCCCGCGGGGCAGGGGCGGCCGGTGTTGTTCGGTCCTCACATGGACAACTTCCGAGACAGCGTGACGGTGCTTTCGGGACACGGAGGACTGCAGGTGGCGGACGCGGAGGCGCTGCACACGAGGCTCGTGGAGTTGCTGGAGGACCCACGTCGAATCGAGGAGCTGGGGGCCCGGGCGTTGGAGACGGTGGGGCGGATTTCGGGTGCGAGCGAGCGGAACGCCGAGGCGATGACGACGCTGTTTCCTCATGGAAGGCCCGCGCCGCGATGACCCTCATCATCCACCCTCATTTCCACAAGCGCTACACGGGCGTCACGCGTCACGTCGAGTCGGTGGTCCCCTCGCTGGTGAAAGACCTGGGCTCCGAGACGCGGGTGATGGGTTCGGCGTTGAGCGAGGACCTGCCGCGAATCACCTGGCCGGAGTTGGTGCGCCGCTCGCGCACGGAGCCGGTGGTGTGGCACGCGCATCGGAACAATGAGCTCCTGGCGGGCATGTTGTTGAAGCTCGTGGGGCGGCAGGTGCGCTTGGTCTTCACCCGTCACACGTCGATGGAGCCGAGCGGCTTCACGCGGTTCCTCGCGAGAGGCGCGGACGCCTTGGTCGCGTTGACGCGGCAGGTGGCGGAGGTGATGGGCTTGCCATCAACGGTCATCTCACACGGCATCGACCTGAAGCGCTTCCACCCGCCGGAGGACCGCGCGAAGGCGTGGGAACAGTTGGGGCAGGGACGCCGCTTCGGCGTGGGAGTCATCGGCCGAGTCCGGAAGGAGAAGGGGCAGGGTGACTTCCTGGAGGCGGTTCGCCCGCTCCTGGCTGGGTATCCGGAGTGGCAGTCGGTGCTGGTGGGGTTGGCGAAGGGCTCGGACCTGGAATGGATCAACGGCCTCCGCGCGGGCATCGAGGACCGGGTATCGCTCGTCGGAGAGCAGTCGGTCATCGAGCCTTGGTACCAGGGGCTGACGGTGCTGGTGCACCCGTCCTACGTGGAGGGGTATTCGCTGGTGCACGTCGAGGCGATGGCCTCCGGGTGCTGCGTGGTGGCGTCGAAGCTGCCGTACCTGGACACGCTCATCGAGCACGGGCGCACGGGTTTCTTCTTCGAGCCCGGTGACGCGAAGGCGCTGCGCGAGCTGCTCGACATGTTGATGCGCGAGCCGGAGCGGGCGAGGGAAGTGGGGCGCAACGCGGCGGAGGAGGCCCGGCGGCGGTGTGGCGTGGAGCACGAGGCGCACGCGCTGGATGCGCTGTACCGCACGCTGGTGGGGCGGTGAGAGAATGCGCATCCTGCACTTGCTGGCGAGCCCCTTCTATAGCGGTCCGGCGGAGAACGTCGTGTTGCTCGCGCTGGCGCAGCGGGAGGCGGGCCACGAGGTGACGGTGGCGGTGGACCGCCGTCGCAAGGATGTGCCGGCGGAAGAGCCCGCGGTGCCGCGCCTTCGCGAACTGGGCCTGTTGGATGAAGGTGGGCTCGAGCTGTCGGTGAAGTCGCCACCGTGGAGCGTGCTCGGGGATTGGTATCGGCTGCGAGCAAGGAGCGTGGACGTGGTGCATTCGCACTTCAGCCACGACCACTTCCTCGCGAGATGGGGCCGGCCGGGTGGGAGTGCGGTGGTCGTTCGTTCGCTCCATGCGCCGCGCTCACTGCGCTCCTCGTTGCCCGCGGCGGATGGCTACACGGTGCCTGCGCATTCATTGCTGCCCCGGTTGTTGGAGCGAGGGACGCTGGCGCAGGTGCTCCCCGCGCTGGTGGACCAACGCTTTCATCCCGCGGAGGACCGCGAGGCGCTGCGCCGAGAGCTGGGGCTGAAGGGTGGACCGCTCGTGGGGATGGTCTCTACCTTCCAACCTTCGCGCCGGCATGAAGTGGGCGTGGAGGCGTTCTCGCTCTATCGGCGGCAGAGGCCGGACGCGCGCTTCGTCCTGGTGGGCGATGGGCAGTTGCTGGAGTCGACGAGGAGCCTGGTGGCCGCGCGAGGCTTGTCGGACGCGGTGGTGTTCGCGGGCTATCAGCAGGGCGAAGACTTCGCGCGTTGGTTGAGGGCGTTGGACGAGGTGTGGTTGTTGGGCTTGGGGAACGACTGGAGCGCACGCGCGGCGGCGCAGGCGCGTGCCTGTGGCGTGAGGGTGGTCGCGGTGGAAGAAGGCGCACTCCCGGACCTGGCGGACGCGCGGGTGGCGGAGCCCTCGCCCACGGCGGTGCTGAACGCCGCGCTGTCGAGCCAACGTTCGCCGGTGGTGCATCCGACGAACGCGAGCATCGCCGAGGACATCCTCGCCCTGTACAGCAAGGCGGCCCGTGCGCGTCATGACGCGAGGAATCGCGGGTGAGCGCGGATTCTCCCACGGCCATCGAGCGGGTCTTCTATCCGCCATCGCCCGAGCCCTTGAGCCGGCGCCTGGTGTTGTCGCCGCTCACTGCGCTGTCGTGGACCTATGCCGCGGCGGTGCACCTGCGAGGGGCGCTGTATGACCTGGGCCTGCTGCGCGCGGAGCGTGTCGAAGGACTGCGCGTGGTGTCCGTGGGCAACCTCAACGTGGGGGGGACGGGGAAGACGCCCGCGGTGCTCCACCTCGCTGAGTTGTTGGTCCAAGCCGGGCGCAAGGTGGGCATCCTGACCCGAGGTTACGGGCGTCGCTCGACGGAGCCGTTGACCTTCATCGGCGCGGAGCCGTTGCCCTCGGTGGAGGAGGCAGGGGATGAGCCCTTGTTGCTCGCGCGCCGCTGTCCGAGCGTGAGGCTGTTCGTGAGCGCGGACCGGGTCTCCAGTGCCTACCGGGCGCGAGACGAATACGGCCTGGACACGGTGCTGCTCGACGATGGCTTCCAGCATCGGCGCCTCGCGCGGGACGAGGACTTGGTGGTGGTGGACGAAGCCGTGGGGCTGGGCAATGGCCACATGCTTCCCCGTGGGCCGCTTCGAGAACCCGCGTCCTCCATGCGGCGAGCGACCCTGCTGTGGGTGCGCACGTCCATGCCGCAGGCCTCCGATGAGAAGGCATCCTCGGGTGGGAGTCTGGAGGTCCGTGTCCCAGAGCTCGTGCCGTCGGGCTTGGGGATTCCGCGGGTCCGGGCGCGCTATGGACCGGCGGCGTGGGTGGACCCGGAGGGGAATCTCCAAGGGACGGACGCCCTGCGTGGCCAGGGAGTCCTGGCACTTGCGGGGCTTGGCCGACCGGGGGGCTTCCTGAAGACGTTGAAGTCGTTGGGCGTGGAGGTGCTCGATGCGGCCCTCTATCCGGACCACCACCGCTTCACGGAGGAGGAGCTCCGGGAGGTCGAGGCCCGGGCCGCGAGGTGCGGGGGGCGGGTGGTGACGACGGAGAAGGACGCGGTGCGTCTGCCTCCGGGATTCGCTGCGTGGAAGGTGCGGCTGGGGGTGGACGTGGTCGAGGGGGAGGACCACCTGCGCCGAGCGCTTGGCCTGTCGGCCGCGTCTGACGACTTGTGAGACGCGGAGGGCTGTGGGACAAACCGCCGCCATGGCCGCGGTCTCGCCCGTTCGCTCGTTGCCCTTGCCCTCCCGACTACCGCTCGCGTTCGCGCGCCGCAGGGTGTTGCTGGTGGGAGATCTTGTTGCAGACCACTACATCTACGGCCAGACGGACCGGGTGAGCCGAGAGGCTCCGGTGCTCATCGTCCGTTACGAGTCCGCCGAGGTGAAGCTCGGGGGCGGGGCGAATGTCGCGGCCAATGTGCGAGCGTTGTCGGGACAGGTGACGGCGGTGGGGGTGCTGGGCGCGGATGAGATGGGGGGCGAATTGCGCCGCCTGTTCTCCGAGTCGGGTGTCCGGCTGCACGCGGTGGGCGGTCGAGGCATCGCGACGGAGACGAAGACGCGCATCCTCGCTGGCGGCGTGAGCACCACGAGGCAGCAGATGCTGCGTCTGGACCGGGGACAGCACGCGGCCCTTCCTCCGCGAGTGCGCAAGGCCCTGGCGAAGCACGTGGCGGACGCCGCTCGGGACGCGGACGCGGTGGTGGTCTCTGACTACGGCGCGGGCGTCCTGGGAGACGAGGTGCGCGACGTCCTCCGGAAGCTGGCCGCGGACGGGCTGCCGGTGTGTGTGGACAGCCGCTATGCGCTGCCCTCGTTCTCGGGCCTGACGGTGTGCAAGCCCAACGAGCCGGAGCTGGAGGCGCTGTCGGGGCGGCCGGTGCGCTCGGAGGAGGACCTGCTGGCGGCGGGGCGCGAGGCGCTGCGCAGGCTCGACTGCCGCGCGTTGTTGGTGACGCGAGGCCGTCACGGCATGGCGCTCTTCGACGCGGATGGCGGGGTGGACTTCATTCCGGTCCA
Source organism: Myxococcus stipitatus (assembly GCF_037414475.1). The sequence goes on from NZ_CP147913.1 coordinate 8,124,359, forward strand.
TGGTGCCAAGGCGGCGGTGGACGTGACGGGGGCGGGCGACACGGTGATTGCGACCTTCGCGTTGTCCGTGGCGGCGGGGGCCTCGTTTGGCGAGGCGGCGCGGTTGGCGAACGTCGCCGGGTCGATGGTGGTGCAGAAGCCGGGGACCGCGACGGTGACTCGGGACGAGCTGTTGGCGGAGCTGCGGGGCACGCGATGAGCACGTTGGAGAAGATTCAGTCTCTGGAGCAGGTGGCGCAGACGCGAGCCCGCTGGAAGGCCGAGGGGCGCACGGTGGCGCTCGCCAACGGTGTGTTCGACCTGTTGCACGTGGGCCACGTGCGCTACCTGGAAGGGGCGCGCGAGCTGGCGGACGTGCTGGTGGTCGCGGTGAACTCGGATGCGTCGACGCGGGCCTACAAGGGGCCTGGGCGCCCGCACATTCCGGAGGGGGAGCGCGCGGAATTGGTCGCGGCCCTCGCGTGTACGGACCGGGTCATCGTCTTCGACGAGCCCAACGTGCGAGGCATCATCCGGGCGCTGAAGCCGGATGTGCATGTGAAGGGCACGGACTACACGCCGGACAGCATCCCCGAGGGGGACGAAGTCCGCGCGTATGGTGGGCGCACGGCGGTGTCGGGCGACCCGAAGAACCACAGCACCACGGAGCTGGCGCGCCGGCTCGGCCGAGAGAGCGCGAAGTAGGTCATGCCGGTGGTGGATTCAGGGCTGCTCGCGGTGCTGGGCTGCCCTCGATGCAAGGGTCCCCTCGAGGAGCACGTGGCGCCGGAGCGCGAGGCGCTGCGCTGCGAGCGTTGCCGGTACGACTGGCCCGTGGAGGACGGAGTCCCCCAACTGCTCCCCGAACTGGGCCGCCGATGGGACGCGCCTAACGAGTGAGCCGCGCCGCGAAGGAGCGGGCTTCCTCGGCGGCACGAGCCTCGAGTCCCTGTCCGGCGGCGCCATCGACGATGCTCGTGAGGTCGACCATCCGGTGTGGGTCGACGGCATGGCCCCATCGCTCCATATCCATGCGGAGGAAGAAGGCCAGGGTCGGCGCTCCAACGGACACCGACAGGTGCATGGGCCCGGTGTTGTTGCAGATGGTGAGGCCCGCGTCGCGCATGAGCGCGGCCAGCTCATCCAGGTTCGTCGGGGGCGCGAGCCGCGCTCCGGGCGCCGCGGCGACCACGGTGCGAGCCAGCTCCTCTTCTCCCGGCCCCCACGTGACGATGGGAACGCGGCCCGCTTCGAGCAGCGCGCGGGCGGCGGCGGCGAAGGCCTCTGGAGGAATCCGCCGAGGGCCCAGCCGCCCGCCCGGATTGATGACGGCCCGGGGCGTGGAGGCATCCGCGGCCATGAAGGAGCGGAAGGGCGCGCTGATGGAGGGCTCCCGGAACGAGAGTCCTCGGGTGATGGCGCCGCCCGTGACGGGGGTGAGCAGGTGCGTGCGCTGGACGGCCTCGTTGCGGGTATCAGCGCGAGCTGGCACGGAGAGCGAGTGCAGTCGCGTCACGGGCCACACCTCGGGTCCGATGACCACCGCGCGAGGGCCGGCGAGCCGTGAGACGAGGGCGCTCGTGACGGAGGGGGACTCCCAGTTGGCGCAGTCCACGACCAGGTCATAGCCCGCGCGGCGCAGGGCTCGGATTCCAGGAGCCAGGGGGCCCATCCAGATTCGGCGCCGGTCGAAGGCGATGACGGAGTCCGCGTCCGGATGGCCCGCGAGGACTCGCGCCACCTTGGCGTGGACCAGGACATGGACCTCGGGGGCCGGGTGGACGTGGGCCTTGAGGGTGCGAAGCAGAGGGGTGGTGAGCAGGGCCTCGCCCACACGGTTGTCGGGCCGCACGAGCAGCACCTTCCGGGGGACGGGGATGGAACTGCCAGGACGGAGCTTGCGGCCGGGGCGCCAGAACAGCAGGGACGCCACGTGCGCCAGCGCCAGCTTCGCCCACAACTCGAGCCGCTTGTGCCAGGACATCGCGGCGCGGACCCTACACAGAACTGAAAGCCGTGCAAGCACGCTGCTTGACCTGCGGACAGAAAGCCCCTAGCAACCGCCCAATGTTGAGGAGCATGACCGGGTTTGGCGCGGGCCGTGCGCGCGTGGGAGACGAAGAGGTCTCCGTCGAGCTGCGCTCGTTGAATCACAAGTTCTGCGAGGTGAAGGCTCGCCTCCCTCGAGAGCTTTCGTCCATGGAGCCGAGCGTCACGAAGCAGGTGAAGGACCGCCTGGCGCGTGGCTCGGTGGAGCTGCTGGTGAAGCGGCAGTCGTCCACGGCTTCGGGGACGGTGCCCACCGTGGACCTGAACCTGGCGCGAGAGTACCTGCGCACGTTCCGGGACCTGGCCCAGGAGCTGGGGCTCCCAGGGGACGTGTCGTGGTCCCAGGTGGCCAACCAGCAGGGCGTGGTTCGCCTGGAGGAGAAGGGCGTGGACCTGGAGTCCGCGTCCCCCGCGGTGACGGCGGCATTGGATCAGGCGCTCTCGGCGCTGGAGAAGATGCGGCTCATCGAGGGCGAGGCCATCTACGCGGACCTGGATGCGCGCCTGAAGCTCATCGAGACGTGGAGCGGCGAGGTGGCCCAACTGGCGCCCCGCGCGGTGCAGGACTACCAGCAGCGCCTCACGGACCGCGTCGCGGAGCTGGCCCGAGGTGTCGCGGTGGACCCTCAGCGGCTGGCGCAAGAGGTCGCGCTGTTCGCGGAGCGCACGGACATCGCGGAGGAAGTCACGCGCCTGGCCAGCCACCTCGAGCAGTTTCGCGCCTTGATGGCGAGCACGGAGCCCACCGGGCGCCGCATGGATTTCCTTGTGCAGGAGATGCACCGCGAGGTGAACACGACCGGCTCCAAGAGCCAGCACGCGGAGATCTCCGCGCGCGTGGTCTCGATGAAGGCCGAGGTCGAGCGCATCCGCGAACAGGTGCAGAACGTCGAATGAGCGAACCCACCATCCTTCAACCAGGCCTGTTGCTCGTGCTCTCCGCGCCCTCCGGCGCCGGGAAGACCACCCTTGCCCGTCGGCTGCTCAAGGAGACGCCTCAGGCGCACTTCTCGATCAGCGTCACGACGCGTCGTCCTCGAGGCAAGGAGCAGGAGGGTGTGGACTACCACTTCGTGGACGTGGCCACCTTCCAGTCGAAAATCGAACGGGGTGA